>JAJKJU010000224.1 GCA_021153565.1 Rhizobacter sp. | reverse complement strand
CTCGTGTTGGAAGGCTTCGATAACACCCCGCAAAAGGTCTCTGGCTCGGAACAGCGGCCAGCTGCGGATTGGCACATGATCACACGGGATGGGACAGCTACTCACCAGGACGGACTGAACAAAGGAGAGTCCGGCGCCATCCAGAAACCATTCCGTTGGCTCATAGGACGACAAGACCAAGTTCACCGGGGTAGATGCTGAACCAGATACATGGACATATGCATTTCCTGTTGGGTGATAACCGCCTGAGTGATCACTGCGAGATTCATAAGTACCAATGATATGGGTTTCTTGTAATGTATCCATCGTGCTGACATAGTAGGATGGCTGGTAGCCCGATGATATTGCAGGATCATTTACCGTGACAACAGAGTTGTTGGCATGTGCTATCGCAGTGAAGCCAAACATTGCGAGCAATGCAGAATACCTATAAAACATGAAATTCCTCCTTCGCGCAAATTTCGTTAATTGAAAACGAGTACTGCTTCGAGCATCGGTGCGCTCGGGGCTTTACCTACTATTTACGCTATTATTGGATAGAAACATATCCAAGGATCCCTTCGTAGGTCCAACGCGCATTTACACCTTCATTCTAGCTAAGCGTTGCTATATGGTCAATTGACCGTTATAAAATCGATATAGCAGGACGTATCCATTACGGACCCCTGCGCTGTTTAGACCTAACTGAGTGGCGGCATCGGGAAGAACGGTTCAAAAACTGGCAAGTGTTATCCGTCAACGAATCGCCGCCAAGGGAAAGTCGGGAATGCCATCCGACAAGGTCACTGGCGACTGTTTTCCCTGGGTCAGCTGCTTCACGCGTTCGCTCACGTAGTAGTCGAGCGCCTTGTGGGTGACACGCCCGCTCTTCTGAACATCGGCCGCGCCGGTGAGACCTTCGATCACGGCCTTGGTGAACGCGCCGTTCTTCCATAGGTCGTCTTCTACCGACGACTGCCGTCCGGTGGCGGCGCTGAATACCACGCTTCCGTTCTCTGCGCTGGAGAGTTCGTTGATCATCCCCGTCATGTCGTTGATCGCACGGCGCCGCCTGGTGCCGAGTGCGTTGCCGGCGTGACAGGTATCGATGAACAACACCGACTTGCCTGCAATACTGGCAATCGTGCGCCTGATCTCTTCAGTAGGAACGCCGGTGCTGCGCAGCTTGCCAGGATCGGCGTTAACGGGCAGGAAGGTGTAGCCCATGATGGGGTCGTTGAGGCCATGCCCGGCAATGAAGATCATGCCGACATCGTGCTGCGTCACCTGCCTTTGCAGCCAATCGAGCGCGTCGACGATGTTGTCTCGCGTGGCCTGGGCGTCGGTGATCAGCTTGGTTTCGACCACGCTGTACAACAAACCCTCCTGATGCTTGATGGTGGCGGTGAAGTCGCTTGCGTCCTTTGCGGCATAGAGCAGCTTGTCGATGTGCTGGTAGTCCGAGATCCCGATGGACAGCACGTACAGCTTTGGCTTGTACGTCAATTCGTCGATTGCCGATGGTGGCGTTTTGCCTGTCCAGCGCACGCGCACGTTGGCAGCCTCCGAGCGGCCATGCCGGTTCTCGGCGAACACCTGCACCTGCACATCGCTGGCCGGCAACGCCACCGTGATCTCCCGTTCGTCGACGGCGGACGGCTGTCGCGACAAGGGCTTGTCCATCATCATGGCCACCTGTCCGTTCACGCGCACCCGCAGCTCGGAGATTGGCGCATCAGCGGCCGTACGCAAGCGGATCTTCAGGGCGAGATAGTGGCGGTCGGTGCTTATATCGGTCGGGGTCAGCAGGTCGACTACCGGCGGCAGAGCCTGCACCGGGGTGACCGCGGCGTCCGGCTCGCGACTCGGGTGAGCACCCGCGAGCTTCAAAGCCTCGGCTTCGCTCAACGTTTCGGGCAGGTAGTCGAAGACTTCAGGGCGGTAGTAGCGTGAGCGGAAACGCGATGCCGGAAAGAAGTCGGCCGCCTGGTGATCGCCGCGATTGACGGCCCAGCCGATCAGGCCTTCGGCGCCGGGCGAAGCGTCGTAGTAGCCCGATGGCGTCCACATGATCCATTGGCCGTTGCGCATGGCCAGGATCGCCATCAGCTCCACCCCGGTGTCGCTGCGATACAGGCGTGCGGTGCCATCGAGCATCGTCGTGACGATCAGCCGATCGTTGCGCATTGTGTTGACGGCGAGCACTTCGGTGTGCGTTGCCGTACGCCACAGCACGCGGCCATCGCTGCCGATGCGAAGCAATGCATGGCTCGTGCCAAGCACGGCATCGTTACTTGAAGAAAGCAGCGAAACGGCACGCGATTTCTCGTCGGCCTGCAGGGCGACACGCACCCCGTTTACCTGCGGTGTGTTCAGGTTCTCCCAATCGCTCGGCGCATTGAACAAACCTCGGCGCAGGCGTGGGGCACGCAGATCGGCGCCGCGGCCTGCAATCAGCGTGTGCTGATCGAGCGAGAACAATACACGGTTGGCACCGCCATCCAGTGTCCAACTCAGCTGTTGCCCGTTGTCGCTCACGCGCAGGTTGCTTGCGCCGGAGACATCGGGCAACTGCTGAGGCCGGGCAATCCGTATAGCAGGCAACTCGGCCTGCTTTGCTGACGACACGCCCCAGGAGCCATCGGCCGAACCGTAGACGATGCGCCCGTTGGCCAGCATCTCGACATCGGTGATCGAGTCGCGAGCGACGGTGATGTCTTCTGCCACCTGACGTCGGGCTGCGTCGTAGACGATCACCGGAACCTTGCGCGAATCGAAGCCGTACGAGCCGCCTGCGACGATGAACTTGCCATCGCGCGACCACGCAACGGCACGCAGATCGCCTGCCAAGTGTCCGCCCGGCCAGGGCAGCGATTGCAGCGTTCCGTTCTGCCAATCGACGATGTCGGGTGGCTTGTCCTGCTGGAAGTAGCCAACCCCCAGGAACTTGCCATCAGGCGAGAACGACAGCGACTGCACGTTGGCCGGAATCCGGTGACTCCGGCTGAGCACCACGCGCAAACCGGTGACGTCATAGATGCGCAGGCTGCCGTCGAGTGCTGCTGCCGCAAAACGACCGGTCGAGCTGGCTGCCAGGGCGTACACCTCGGCATCGAATGTATCGGTGAAAACGAGTGTTCCGTTGCTGTCAAAAACACGCACGGCGCCCGCGTTTCGCGTTGTGCTGGATGGCGTGGCGTACGCGGCGACCAGCAGTTCGCCATCAGAGGCCCATTGCAACCTTTTCACATTGCCCGTCGACTCATCGAGCCGGCGTACCGGCTGCCCGGTTTGAAAGTCGACCACATAAATGGCATGGCCGGACGCAGCGGACTCTAAACTGCCACCGATGGCCAGCCAGGGCTGGTGCGGATGCAGTGCCACACCATAGACGCGGCCCCGCTCGCCTGCCCCAACCGGTGGACGGAAAACACGCTGCGGTTTGGCATCATCGAGCGACCAACTGCGTGCTGTCTTGTCGTCTGCACCGGTAACCACCAGATTACGCTGTGCGTCGACCGCGATGCGCCGAATCGGGCCGCCGTGATCGCCAAATTCGATCTGAAGAGCGGCAGCCTCTGACGTTTTTAAGCCGGCTTGGGCTGAAGCGGGGGGAGGTGCTTCAGCATGTACCGGTAGAAAAGCTGACGCGAGAAGGCTCAGCCAGTAGCAGGCAATCAGGCGCACGTGCATCGTCTCCCTTTTGTTGTGCCTAAGCGATCGACGCGGAATCAGTGGCCCACTGCGTCGCAAGCGGGGAGCCGAAGGGCACCATCTGGCGCAGATGCAGCTTGGGGATCACCACTGTCGTTGGGATTGAGCTGGCTGACATGGGCGTACCACCTCTATAGCTTGGCACTGGCTGGCAGGGAGTCGGTGTATCACTGATCAGTTGGATTAATCTGGAAGCGCAAGCTGGCGGCCTCGACATCCGCGGTGGCGATGTCGCTGGAAGAAGCCTCAAGATTGCCTCAAGATGGCAGATGTTCGCTCGGCTATGGCTGACACCATCGATAAGGGGACGACGACTCGTCGTCCTCATCCTGGCGCTTCACCGCCCATGGCACGCGCCGCCGGGACTGACATCGATCCAGGCTTTTGGATCAATGAATTGCGGTGAATCGGAACGTGTCGGGAAGATCACCAGGCGACCATCGTCCAACAGGCCGTAAACAGCGAGGCCAGTGGAGCCGATGAAGATGACTTTGCGGCCACGTGGCAGGTTCGTCTTGACGACGTCATTCGTGTCGTCCACAAACCGTTCGGCGCCTACGGCCGTCTCGTCGGCCGAGTGCTCGTAGAAGCGGCCCCAGACCAGCATGTCGCCTTCGCGCGTAAGCGCGGCGCATTGCGACCAGTCGGCGCATTCGATCTGGCGGATGTTGTAGCCGCTGAACTGCGGAACCTTCTTTGGCGACAGGCTGCCATCGCTCCAGAACGCCTCCGCCAACGTACCATAGCCCCAGCCCCACACCGAGCCCCTTGCGTCAATGGCAAAGGCGCCTAAGTAGCGACCGGTGACCGAGAGATGAGCGGATCGCCAGGGAAAGAGACGTTCACGGGTTGCGTGGTGTAGTCGAGTTCGCCTTCAGTCTTGCCGATGCCTAGCAAACCTTGTGCATTGCCACCGGTGGCGTAGAGCTTACCGTTGGAGGTGACTGAAAAGTAACCGGTGCCAGAGCTCCAACCACGTGCCACGCCGACCTTTGTGACGTTGCTAATGCCGAAGGCCTCAAGGTGACCCACGCCGCTGTCGGTGAGAACTTCGTTTTCGATGAACGCGAGGCCGGTGTTCAACCGAACCATTTGCCGCAGATGAAGGCTCTGGTCGCCGCTGCCATCCGGACTGTATATGGCCGACACGGTGGTGGCATCTTTGTAGCCGGGCATTTCAATTGCAGGCAGCGGTTCGGTGTATTGCAGGTTTTTCGGATCGAAAGGGTTCGCAACCTTGAAGCGGCCTTCGTAAGCGCGACCATCGGTGGCCACTCCGAGCAGCGGGCCTTGCGTGATCAACTGGCGAAAGGTCAACGCCGGTTCATATGCCACCGCTCGCCGTGTGCGAGTGGACCAGAAGAATACTTTGCCATCGTTGCGCAGCAGCCAGATCGGCGTACGTTCGGAATAGAAAGCACTTTCCGAATCCGGCTTTCTTTCATAGTCGGAAAGCCCGTAAGGAAAACTGGTCTCGATCTTGATCTGGACGATGCGCAAGCTGGCGGCCTCGATGTCGGCAGTGGCGCAGCGAGTGGCGATGTCGCCGACGCCGGCATTAAGGAATTCGCCGAGCTGAGGGAGCAAGTAGGCCACCTGATCAGCGCTGTCGATGACCGGCGCACCATTGCAGGCATAGTCGAGCACGCCATCGCACAGATCGCGGCCCATTTGGCGGGCGATCTTCAGTGCCGCGGCCGAGTCGCCATTGCGCAGCAGGCCGGCTGCGCGCGCCAAGCCGGAGTTGACGACGCCATAGATGTCGCTGCTGGAAGTGGTCAGGCTGTTGGTGGCGGTCCTCTCGCTCAGCAAGGCTGGCAACTCCGTGATGTCGACGATCTGCAGCGCCGCAGGCAAGAGGCGATTGAATTCGGTGCGGATGACCTCATTGGCTTCTGTCACATGGGCGGCTTCGCGCCAGCCATCGGGGCCGTACTTGGCATCGAGGTACTGCCAGGCGGCCTCGCTGAGGATCGTGATGCCGATGTGCTGGTTGAACACAGGTACCACCGAGTGCATTTCCTGGCCGGCGGGAAAGGGCACGTATTCTTGCAGAGACTCGTCATAGTACTTTGTGGAACTGTCGGCCTTGGCCTTGACGGTTAGCTTGACCGGACCGCTGTAGCCGCAAAGGACGAATTTCACCAAGCCATCGGTGTCGTTGATCTCGGCCTCGCCGACGGTGTCGCCATTAGCCTGCTCCACTTGCACGATCGCGTTTCTGAACTTGCCCAGACCGGCACCGGCCGCTCCGGCATCGCTGCCACTGTCGCCTGCACCGCCTCCGTCGCTGGAAGAAACCTCGGGACGGCAGATGTTCGCTTGGCTATGGCTGACATCATCGACACCACTCCCACCGCCGCAGGCGGTCAGCAAGACCATGGCGAACATGACTGTGTTTAACAGGGCAAAGTTGTGCTTCGCACCGAAAGGTGCAGTGAAGATGTTCATGTTCGTTGGATATGGTGAGTCGGCGATAAGGGGGCGACCGGGACGCGGGGCCGGCATGCAGGGAGTTCAGCGACGATTCGGATCTGGCGGGCTCTATCCGCAGGGTGGGGCCTACATACATGACATATCGATGTCGCTTGCTTCGCTTTCGTCGCAGGCATCACCGGCAGTGTCGCTCGATGGCTGATCGCAACCCGAGCTCGATGGCGCACCCCATGACGAGGGGTGTCACCGCTACTGGCCAATGAACGACGGTGGGTCGACGGAATGGCGTTGGCTTCGCGATGAGGCCGAATCGGTACCGCAACGACCGGTTGAACTCAGGGAAAAGCAGAAGCTCCCCACGAGGCTGCTGGTCTCCCACGGCATCTGGGTGCCTGCGGATTCCTGGAGCACGGCGGCACGGGTCAGCTTGAAGACATCTTCGATAGGCAGTCCCGGTGCGCCCATGTTTTTCGCCAGATGGCGCGTGTACAAGCCATTCTTTTGCTGAGGGCTGTCTGCCGCAACCGCGCCGGGAGACGTGGAATAGGCGATCAAGGCGCCCTTGGGCGCCGACGCCGCCAAAAGACCCGGTGTCCAAGGCGTTTCGGGCGCTCCGCGCATGCGCACCCCGGGCGGTGCCGTCAACGACGGAATGCTGCGGCAGGCATCAAGCACCACCACGCTGACGCCGCTGCCAAACCGCGAGAGTCGATCGGCGAGGTCGTTGACGCTGAATGCGACGGCCGGCAGGTCGTCTTCGGAGTGAAGCCTCGCGTCCACGGGAATCAGGAAGTTGCGGCCTCGGTACTGGGCACCATGGCCCGCGAAGTACAGCATCCGCGCTTCGGCCTGCACCGTGCCGTCGAGCCAGAGCTTGACAGCCTCCAGCAGCGAGGCGCTGGAGGCGTTCAGCAGAAGGCTGACCTTGAACCCCAAGTTCCTGGCGGTAGATGCCACCAGTTCAGCGTCATTGACGGCATTTGCCAGCGGTGCGCCGGGATAACGACTGTTGCCTACGACGAGCGCCACGCGTGGGACGGTCTCGGCTCGTGTCGAAACCGCCAGACCGCCAGTCAGGCCCAGCAAAGCACTAGACGCCAGGAAGCCCCGGCGTCCGCGCAGGAATCCTTCTTCGGTGTATGACATACGTTCGTCCCTTTGGTGCCCGCTTCCAGCCCGTCTATTGCCCTCTGGGACCGAAGGTGTCGAACTCCGTTGATGCCACCAATCCCGACCTGAGCAGCGAGGCCTTGATCTCCTCGAGCGACACCATTCCCGATGCCAGCCAGTATTCGCCGAGTTGCGTGGGCCCCCCGACGATGTGCGCTCCCGTGTTCAGCAATGCCATGCGGACCTGGGCTTCGGATGCGGATGGAACGAACCTCACGCGTAGCGTGCGGACCTCGGTAACGCCCACGGAGCGCACCTCGCTCGGGCCCCCTGTGTCGGTCGAGAGTGCCGCAAGCCATCCGATGAGGCCTGCTTGCACGAACACCACCAGGGCCATGGCGGTAGCTAGGCGCGGCTGTGCCAGCCACTGCTGGAGCGCAGCGATCACATTGCGCCAACCAATTTTCGGTGCGGTGGCCGGGCGGCTGTATTCACGCACACGGGCCAGCAGACGATCGAGCCCGATCTCTTGAGAGGCTGGCGCCAGCATGTTCGGCACCGATTTGCTCAATGCCTGCTCACGAGCCAGCCGCCGAGCGCAAGCGGGCGATGCGACCAGCTTCGATTCCATCCACTCGCGTGCCTTGTCGTCGAGAGTGCCGTTGACATACCAGGGGAGCCGCTCGTCGAAGAGTCGCTCCTCGTCGTCCAAAAGAGCCGAGTCGTCTTTCCTGTCGTTGTTCATGTTCTTCCCCCGGCGTTCTCTTCAACGCAGATGCGCAATTTCTTGCGTGCATGGAACAGCCGGGTTTTGATGGTGCCTTCTTGCGCGTTCTGGATCTTGGCGACGTCGGCCACTCCCAAGCCTTCGAAATAGACGAGCTGGAGACATTCGCGGTGGTCCGGGCTGAGGTCGTTCATGCACCGGTGCACGATCTGTTCTTCCTGCCAGCGCATGAGTGCGGCGGGTCCATCCTCGGTGTCGTCGGGCAGGACGTCTTCGTAGTCGACGATGTCGTCGTGGTCAGGCCCGACATGCCGCCAGAGCGTCATCAGCTTGTACCGGGCGATTCCGAGAACCCAGGTGCTCACCAAGGAGTCACCTCGAAACTTGGCCGCACTTTTCCATACCTCATACATTGTGTCTATCACGATGGTTTGCGCCGCTTCTTCGTCAGGGAACCTGTGGAAGGAGAAGGCGTAGATGCGGGGGGCCAGGATGCGGTGCAGATCGACCAGCGCACGTTCGTCCTGCTCTGCGCAGCGGCTCAACAGGCTCCGCGCAAGAGCGTTGTCAACAGGTTTCGTCATGACGTGTGTGCGGGGGCACGGCCAGCTGGTTCAAAGGGGCCGGCGATTTTGCACGAATACAACCATTATTGAACCCCGTATTCAGGTGTCTCGTGACGCAAAAATCTGTGCTGGCGGTCGATCATTGCCGTTCTAGAAGTCGGCCAATCCAGCGGTGTAAACATCGTCGTATTCGACGTTTTGTTGGTCGTTTTGTTTACTTCTCGTTGGTCTAACGACTTCGTCTGGTTGCGGCTTCGGCGGCGTCTTGTCGAGTCGTTTTGTTGAGGGGGCCCGACAGGCGAACATCGGTTTGCTGGGGGTGGCACCGATGGACCTGGCCAAGCGCAGCAAATGCGCGAACTGTCGTCAGCCGTTCCGTGCGAACGCGGGCACCTGCGGTAGTTGCAAAGCTTGCGTGTCGCGCGGCGAGCAAGGTACGTCGGGTCGCTGGACTTCGGAAAGAAGTTTGGTGAGATCGGTCATGGCCTGCAGGAAGGGCTGGATCGGAAATGCTTACGCCGGGTTCGATGAATGGGTGTTGGTGTGCGGGCTGGTATCCAAACTGCTGTCGGTTGCGGTGCCACGCTCGCGCTGCGCCAGCCGTGCGTCGGCTGCCTGACGGTCGGCGCGGTAGCCCTTGTTGGACAACTGGTGTTCGAGGCTGTTGGCGTCCGCCGGGTCGTAGGCCATCTTCTCTGGTGCCACCGGAATATCTGCACCGCGCCTTTGGCGCAGCTTGCCCTGGCAGATCGCGCCCCTTTTTACCCTCTCCAGTTTGCCAACGACCGCATTGGGGGCCTTTGCTGCCATATCAGTCGATAGTCGCATGGCAAGGTCGAGTACAGGCGTGGATCGACTTGAGCGCGGGCTGGATGCGCTGGCGGGCGCACCTTGCCTGGCCGGGACACGCGTCCAATCGAGCTACTTGGCCCCCTTTGCACCACCATCGCCGGCACCGACACACTGGGTACTTTCTGCAGCGCCTCCAAGGTCTTTCCGGCGATGGCGTGGTGCATCTCCTGCACCCAGCGGGCTTGACGGCGCGGGCGTTCGCCGCGGCCGCACCGATGCCCGGAACCGCGGTCTAACGGGTGGTGGCGCGAAAGCCGGCTTTCAGGGCGGGCGCGTCTTATCCGAATGGAGAACGGCCCAATGTGGAGCTGGCGGGCGAACCGGCAAACTCATCCAAGGATGCGGGCCCCGGGTTCCGCCGTCGCGGCGGTCTGCGGGTCTGGGCGGGTGTCATGCCGCTGGGCCTCGCGCGGCATGACGCCCTCAAGGATTGGGCTGGGTGTCTGTCGCTTTCGTGCCATCCGCGGGAGAACCATCCTGCGTGGCCTCTTCGCCCTGGTCGACTCCTCCGCCCGAGGTCTTGCGAGCTGCCTTTTCTTGCAGTTTCTCCACTTTCTTCTTCTTCTTTGCCAGCTCGCGCTGACGCTTTTCGAACGAGTAGTTTGGCTTGGCCATGGGCCGTCCTTCATCAATTGCCGACACCCCGAGGTTACGCTGTTTTCGCGCCCCGCGACGCGGGTTACAGCGCAGTGATGAGAATCCCTTGATGCGGTCAGAAGCTCAACGTCTTCACACCCTGTGACGTTCCGAGCAGGCAAACGCTCGCGCGGTTGCGCGCGAAGATGCCCACGCTCACGACGCCCGGCCATTGATTGACCTCGCGTTCCATCGCCGCCGGATCGACGATGGACAGGCCGCGCACGTCGATGATGTGTCCACCGTTGTCGGTGACCACGCCAGCTCGAATTCTCGGCTCGCCGCCGAGCGTCCGCAGTTTGCGCACGATCTGCGCGGAAGCCATCGGAATCACTTCCACCGGTAGCGGGAAACTACCCAGTGATTGCACCAGCTTGGATTCGTCGGCGATACAGATGAAGCGCTCGGCGATATCGGCAACGATCTTCTCGCGCGTTAGCGCAGCACCGCCGCCCTTGATCATGTTGCCCGCGTGGTCGATCTCATCAGCACCGTCGATGTAGACGGGAATTCCCTCGACCGTATTGCTGTCCAACACCTGGATGCCGTGCGCCCGCAGCCGTTCGGTGCTTCGCTCGCTGCTCGACACCGCCCCGGCAATCCGGCCCTTCATGGTGGCGAGCGCGTCGATGAAGCAATTCACCGTCGACCCCGTTCCCACGCCTACGATGCTGCCTGGCACCACGTAGGCCAGGGCCGCCTGGCCGACCAACACTTTCAACTCGTCCTGGGTCATGTCGGGTTCTCTTTCAGTTGCCGCCGCGGGCGTTTGAGACAATCCGGTGATTATCCCCAGACCCGCTCCATGGCCCTCGTCCCCTACGCCCTCGCCCGCCCGTTTCTCTTCGGACTCGACCCTGAAGCTGCCCATGAACTGACGCTCGGCGCCCTGGCGCGCATCCAGCGCACGCCGCTGATCTGCACCGTGGCGCAAACGCGAGTGAATGATCCGGCAACGGTGGCGGGTTTACGATTTCCGAATCGGCTGGGCCTTGCGGCAGGGCTGGACAAGAACGGCCGATGCATCGACGGCCTGGGTGCCATGGGCTTCGGCTTTATCGAAGTCGGCACAGTGACACCCAAGGGGCAGCCTGGCAATCCGAAGCCGCGCATGTTCCGACTGCCTGAGGCGAATGCACTCATCAATCGCCTTGGTTTCAACAACGACGGACTTGCGGCCTTCATCGCGAACGTGAAGCGGGCGAAGTTTCGCGAAGGTGGCGGCATCCTCGGCTTGAACATCGGCAAGAACGCCACGACACCGATCGAGAACGCGGTGCAGGACTACCTCACCTGCCTCGACGGCGTGTATCCGCATGCCGACTACGTGACGGTGAACATCTCGTCTCCCAATACCAAGAACCTGCGCGCGCTGCAGTCGGACGACGCGCTCGATGCCCTGTTGTCGGCGGTGAGCGAACGCGACGAGCAACTGGCAAAACAGCATGGGCGTCGGGTGCCCATCTTCGTGAAGATCGCACCGGACCTCGACGAAGCACAGGTGGACGTGATCGCGGCGACATTCGCCAAGAGCGGCATCACGGGCATCGTGGCGACCAACACGACGATTGCGCGCGATGACGTCAAGCATCTGGAGCATGGCGCAGAAGCGGGCGGCCTGAGCGGCGCGCCGGTGTTCGAGGCATCGAACCGGGTGATCCGGCAGTTGCGAGCGAGGTTGCCCAAGGGCACGCCAATCATCGGCGTGGGCGGAGTGATGACCGGTGCTGATGCCGCGGCGAAGATCGCAGCGGGGGCCGATCTCGTTCAGATCTACACCGGGTTCATCTATGGCGGCCCACCCTTGGTGACTGAAGCGGCAAAGGCGATCGCAAGAGCGCATTCGTAGGCAATCCGGGGTGAGCACCGGCCCGAAGGCCTGTCCCAGATTGCATCCGCGCTATGGATTTGGCCCGGAATAGGTTCCCCTTTTGGGGGCGCTGGGCGGGCTGCGATGCAAGGCGCTCCGAGCGCAGTGGCGAGCCACACAAGTGAGGAGCAACGCCGCAGCGCGCCCCCCAAAACGGGAAATTGTTTCGGGCCAAATTCTATGGGCACGGTGCTTGCCCGTCGAGGAAGTGCGACTTAGCCCTGCCCTTCGCTGCTTCCTGCTCATACTGTGCGCCATCACCTTCGCCGGATGCCGATCCCTTCCGGCTATTCACCCGGACATGGCGCCGCCTTCTCGCCGGCAAGTGCAGGTAGAAGGCACTCACGGCCCGCTGTCGCAGGCGCGCAGCACGGCCATCATTGACGAGCTGAAGCGGCGCTCGCCGGACACCAACATTCTCGACCGCCACCTTGCGCTCGAACAGGCACTGGTGGACAGCCCACTCATATCGGGCAACAAGGTCACGCTGCTTCAAGACGGTCCCGCCACCTACAAGGCGATGCTCGCAGCCATCAAGGACGCGAAGAGCCACATTCACATGGAGACCTACATTCTCGAGGACGACGAGGTGGGTCGGCAGTTTTCGCGGGCATTCATCGACAAGCAAAGGCAAGGGGTGCCGGTGAGCATCATCTACGACGCGGTCGGCTGCCTGAGCACGCCCGCAGAGTTCTTCAAGACGCTGACGGACGCCGGCGTGCACGTTGTGCAGTTCAATCCAGTGAACCCGCTCACGGCCAAGGCGGGCTGGAATGTGAATCAGCGCGACCACCGCAAGCTGCTCGTGATCGACGGCCGCATGGCCTTCCTCGGCGGCATCAACATCAGCGGTGTGTACTCGGGCGGGTCGATCAAGTCCGGCCCGCGCAGGCCGGGCGCGATGCTGCCATGGCGCGACACACACGTGCAGATCGAGGGCCCGGTAGTGGGCCAATACCAGAAGGTGTTTCTCGACACCTGGAACAGGCAAAAAGGCGGCGCGCTGCCGCAGCGCAACTACTTTCCTGACCCGATTCCACGCGGCAAGGAAATCGTGCGCGCCATCGCCGGCTCGCCCGATGAGCCCTTCAGCGCGATCTACGCGACGCTCATCTCCGCCATCGGCAATGCGGTGACGGAGATTCTTCTCACCAATGCTTATTTCGCCCCTGACCCGCAGTTGCGGGCGGCACTTGCCAATGCAGTCAGGCGTGGCGTGGACGTGAAGCTGATCTTGCCAAGCAAGACCGACTCTGGCCTGATCTTTCACGCGGGGCGCAGCTACTACGATGAGCTGCTTCGAGCTGGCATCAAGATCTACGAACGGCGCGATGCCCTGCTGCATTCCAAGACTGTCGTGATTGACGGCGTGTGGTCCACCATCGGATCAACAAACCTCGACTGGCGCAGCTTTCTGCACAACCAGGAGTTGAACGCAGTGGTGCTGAGCGCCGATTTTGCAGCGCAGATGAAGAAGGTGTTCGAAGGCGACCTGGCCGCATCGGATCCGGTACCGCTCGAAGCCTGGGAACGGCGGTCCTTCGGATTGAGGCTGAAGGAAAGGCTCGCAAGGTTGTGGGAGTATTGGCTATGAGTCTCGTCGCGCTTCTTTCGTCACACTTTTCTCGTTCGCAAGGAACCGGTGGCCCCGAATCGGATCGCATCGTGATGACTCATCGAACCGCGCTCACTCTGCTGCGCTTGTGCGCCGCCGTGCTCCTTGGCCTGTCGATGGCGGCCGCGGCGAGGGCGTCGCCTGCCGCCGACGCCCTGCGCGCCAGGCAAGCAGCCATCGCCGAGCGTCTTGCCAACAATGCCTTCCAGCGTCCGCTCTATCTCGAATCGACGCAAACGTCCGGCGACCTGATGGGTGACGTCTACGCCGTGGTGGACCATCCCTTCGCCACCGTCGATGCGGCATTGAAGGGTGCCGATGTGTGGTGCGACGTCCTCATCCTTCATCTCAATGTCAAGCAGTGCCGCGCGTCGGGCGGGCCGCCCTCCAACACGCTGGCCGTGGCCCTTGGCAAGAAGCACGACCAATCTCTGGAAGATGCGTATCACTTGAACTTCGCCTACGAGTTCGCCTCGTCGAAGCCCGATTACTTCAAGGTGTTGATGAGCTCAAAGGAAGGACCGCTGGGCACGAGCAACTATCGAATCGTCGTCGAAGCCGCGCCGCTCGATGCGCGACGCTCGTTCCTGCACATGTCGTACGCCTACGCCTACGGTTTCGCAGCGCGAGTGGCCATGCAGGGCTACCTCGCCACGGTGGGCAGCAGCAAGGTTGGCTTCAGCATTGTGGGCAAGAAGTCCGACGGGCAACCGGTGTACGTGGACAACGTGCGCGGCGTGATCGAGCGCAACACGATGCGCTACTACCTGGCGATCGACGCCTATCTCTCAGCGGTGGATTTGCCACAAGCGCAGAGACAGGAACATCGTCTGCGCGAGTGGTATTCGGCCACGGAGCGATATCCCAGGCAACTTCATGAGATGGAGCAAGACGACTATCTCGCGATGAAGCAAAAGGAAATCGCGCGGCAGAAGGGAATTTCATAGCCAGAGTGCAACCCGGGGATGGGCCTTGACGCCAACGGCCGAGGTGCCCGCGGCCTCTGATCAAACGTGAACCTGTTCTCCATCAACCCACCTTCTTCTTCGCCAGCCGCTTCCGCACATGGTGGCAAGCCCGGCTGCGCAAGAGCCTGTGGGGCTGCCTTCCCGTATTGCTCCCTCTCCCCTTCGGGGAGAGGGCTGGGGTGAGGGGCCTGGGCCTCTGTTCAAACATGAACCTGTCCTCCATCAACCCACCTTCTTCATCGCCAGCAGCTTCCGCACATGGTGGCAAGCCCGGCTGCGCAGGCAGTCTGTGGGGCTGCCTTCATGGAGATGGGTTTGACTATTTGGGAACCCCTCACCCCAACCCTCTCCCCCCGCCAGGGGAGAGGGAGCCGAAATGCGTTACTTCGATGCGGGGGCTTGCACTCAAGGCTACGAATTCAATGCAATGACGCGCCGGTCTTGGCCTGCAACTCTTCTCGAGTCACATCGGGCGCAAGCTCCACCACCTTCAATCCTTGCGGCGTCACGTCCATCACTGCGAGGTCGGTGATGATGCGGTTGACCACGCCCACACCTGTCAGGGGCAGCGTGCACTTCGAAAGAATCTTCAGATCGGTGGTGCCGTCCTTCTTCTTCGCGACGTGTTCCATCACGACGATCACGCGGGGTACGCCGGCGACGAGGTCCATCGCGCCGCCCATGCCCTTGACCATCTTGCCGGGAATCATCCAGTTGGCGAGATCGCCAGTGGCACTGACCTGCATTGCGCCGAGGATGGAGAGATTGATCTTGCCGCCGCGGATCATTGCGAAGCTGTCGTGCGAGCCGAAGATGCTTGACCCCGGAATCGTGGTCACGGTCTGCTTGCCAGCATTGATGAGGTCTGCGTCAACCTCGTCTTCTTTAGGGAAGGGCCCGATGCCCAGCATGCCGTTCTCGCTTTGCAGCCAGACTTCGATGCCCCGCGGCACGAAATTCGCGACCAGCGTCGGAATGCCGATGCCGAGGTTGACGTAGTAGCCGTCCTTGAGTTCTTGCGCGGCCTTGGCCGCCATTTGGTCTTGAGTCCAGGGCATGTCGGTCTCCTTAGTTCGCCGGCCGGGTCGTGCGCTTCTCGATGCGCTTCTCGGGATTTGCGTTCACGACGATGCGGTGAACGTAGATGCCCGCCAAGTGCACGTCGTCCGGATCGATGTCGCCGACTTCGACGAGGTGTTCGACCTCAACGATCGTGAGCCTGCCGGCCATGGCGGCCGCCGGATTGAAGTTGCGTGCCGTGCGTCGGAACACGAGGTTGCCGCTTTTGTCGGCTTTGTAGGCCTTGACCAGCGACACCTCGGGGTTGAGTGCTCGCTCCATCACGTAGACGTGTCCCTCGAACTCGCGTGTTTCCTTGCCCTCGGCAACGATGGTGCCGACGCCGGTGCGGGTAAAGAAGGCCGGGATGCCGGCGCCGCCTGCACGCAGCTTCTCGGCCAGCGTGCCTTGCGGCGTGAACTCGAGTTCCAGTTCGCCGGCAAGGTATTGGCGCTCGAACTCCTTGTTCTCACCGACATAGCTCGAGATCATCTTCTTGATCTGGCGCGTCTCCAGCAACTGGCCAAGACCGAAGCCGTCGACGCCGGCATTGTTCGAGATCACCGTGAGGTCCTTGACACCCGAGTCGCGCAGTGCCGCGATCAGAGCCTCAGGGATGCCGCAGAGGCCGAAGCCGCCGACTGCCATCAACTGGCCGTCCTTGACGATGCCATTGAGCGCAACGGCCGCGCTCGGATACACCTTGTTCATTCGCCGTCTCCAATTGGAATTTGCAACGCAGCGCGAAGCGTACTACGTAACCCATTACGTAGTCGTACGTAGAATTGACTAAACCGCCTCGGTACAAGCCCCATGAATTCCCTAGCGCCGCTGGACTACCGGACCGCTTTCGACCTCGCGCCGATCGGGTTGGTTATTTCCCGCAACCGGTTGATGGTGGACTGCAACCAGCAATTGCTCGACATGTTCGGCGCCACGCGCGCGCAGTTGGTCGGGCAGTCGTTCGAGGTGCTATACCCGACGCACGACGAGTTCGAACGAACCGGTGCACGCATCGTGGCAAGCCTGAACGCGCGAGGGTGGTACGCTGACGAGCGCGTCATGAAGCGCGGTGGGTCAAAGCGCGGCGACTTGTTCTGGTGCCATGTGTCAGGACGCGCCCTCAACCCGAAGCAGCCTCACGCGGCGGGCATCTGGAGCTTCGAGGACTTGTCGGCGCGGCGGCAGGTGAAGGCGGATCTGACGCCACGCGAACGCGAGATCGCCGCGCTGTTGATCGAAGGCTTGACGAGCAAACAGGTCGGCAAGCGCCTCGAAATCAGTCCGCGCACCGTTGACGTCTATCGCGCTCGCCTCATGAAGAAGTACGGCGCCGCTACGACCCCTTTGCTGGTTCAGAAGCTTCTGAGCGCCTGAGAGGCTGAGAGGCTGAGAGGCTGAGAGGCTGAGAGGCTGAGAGTATTTCGATCATGTCCGCTCATCACGTCAAAAGACCCTGCTCGTCGTTGCAAATGCTCGCCATAGCCCGGGCTATGGCTGTGCTTTGCGCCTAGATCAGGCGCCTTTTGACGCGCTGCTCGGACACGCTCGAACAACTCTCAGCCTCTGAGGAACTCACTGCCAATGGCATCGAGCAAGTCTTCGAGCGAGACCGGTTTCACCAGGTGCTGGTCGAAACCGGCTTCGGTAGTCGCCCGCTTGTCGTCGTCGCGCCCATAACCCGTCATCGCAATCAGTCGTGTTTGCGCGAGCGCCGGCATGGCGCGCAAGCGACGCGCAACGTCGAAACCGGTGATGCCGGGGAGCCCGAGGTCCAGCACGATGGTGTCGGGCGGATCGGCTTGCGCAAGCTGCAGTGCCGTGTTGCCGTCATGCGCCAGTGAAACGCTGTGGCCCGACATCCGCAGCAGCGCGGCCAGGCTGGTCGCCGCGTCGACGTTGTCATCCACGACCAGCAAGCGGCGGCCTCTGGGATGAGCAAGATCATTCGCTTTGGACTCGGCCTCGGTCGCTGCCTCGACCGACAGCGGCAGCGACACCGTCATCTGAGTACCCTGACCGAGGCCTGCGCTGGTGGCCGTCACTTCGCCGCCGTGCAACTGAACGATGGCCTTGGCCAGCGTGAGGCCAATGCCCAGTCCGCCTTCGGAGCGGTCCAGCGTGCGTTCGCCCTGCGTAAAGAGATTGAAGGCCGTGTCGATCAACTGCTTGGACATTCCGATGCCGTTGTCAATGACATGGAGGTAAGCCGTCGGGCCGTGCTGTTCCAGCAGCACCTGCACCCGCCCGCCACTGGGCGTGTATTTCGCCGCGTTGGTCACGAGGTTCACGATCACCTGGGTGATCCGTGTGGGGTCGCAGTCGACGTACACGGGCTGCGGCGGCAGCGTGACCTCGAACGCGTGGCCGAAGCGCACGACGGTCGAGCGGACAGACTCCACTGCGCTTGCCAACGTGGCCCCCAGTTCGGCCCTCTCCGTGCGCAACTGAATCTTGCCGCTCGTGATGCGGCTCACATCCAGCAGGTCGTCGACAAGACGCGAAAGGTGAACCACCTGGCGGCCGATCAACTGCGTGGGCCACTGCAGTTCCGGGGTTGTACTCAGCTTTTCGAGAATGCCCACCGCATTGCCAATGGGCGCAAGTGGATTGCGCAACTCGTGCGCGAGCATGGCAATGAACTCATTGATGCGCTTGCCCTCGGTTTCCAGTTCCTGGACACGACGCCGTTCCGTCAGATCCCGCGTAATCTGCGCGAAACCGCGCAACGTGCCCTCCCCATCAATCAGCGCGGTGAGCGACACATCGGCCCAGAAACGGCTGCCATCGCCTCTCGAGCGCCATCCGATGTCCTCGGAAAATCCTTGCTTGCGGGCAATGGCAAGCTCGATCCGCGGCTTGCCCGCGACAACGTCCTCTTCGGTGTAAAGCTTTGCGGCGTCCTGGCCGACAATTTCCTCGGAGCTATAGCCGTGTACCCGTACCGCACCCGCGTTCCAGCCGAGCACGATGCCGTTCGGGTCGAGCATGAACATGGCGTGGTCCTTGACGCCCTCGATCAGGAATCGAAGGCTCTCTTCACTGCGCCGCAGGCGCTCTTCCTGCTCGCGTCGCTGGGTCAGGTCGCGGGTGATCTTCGAAAAGCCGAGCAGTTCGCCGTTCGGCCCTCTCATGGCGGTAATGATCACATTGGCCCAGAAGCGGCGCCCGCCTTTGGCAATTCGCCAGCCCTCATCTTCGAAGCGGCCCAGATCCGTCGCCTTTTGCAGCTCGATTGCTGGCCAATCTGACGCAAGTGCCTCGGCGGGATAGAAGGTCGAGAAATGCTTGCCGATGATTTCGTCGGCCGTGTAGCCCTTGAGCCGCTGAGCCCCGACGTTCCATGTAGTCACTATGCCAGCCGGCGTCAGCATGAAGATGGCGTAGTCCTCTACGCTCTCGACGAGGCGCCGGAATGCCTCTTCGCGATGAAGCTCCGGTATCGCCGGCTTGGGATGCGAAACACTCTCAGCACTCATGCAAGACGCTCCTTGCGGAACTGGAGAATTTGAGACGGGCTCGAGTTGTCGAAGTGCTCAGGATTTGGGGTATGGCTCAATGGGAATCACACCAAGTGCCGATCGACCACTCCTGGCAAGGCCACTGACCCACGGACCTCTACTGAGAGGCTGAGAGTATTTCGATCATGCCCGCTCATCACGTCAAAAGACCCCTGCTCGTCGTTACAAATGCTCGCCATAGCCCGGGCTATGGCTGCGCTTTGCGCCTAGATCAGGCGCCTTTTAACGTGCTGCTCGGTCACGCTCGAAAAACTCTCAGCCTCTGAGGAAAATCTCAAATTCCTGTTCCTGCCTTGCTCACGCCCAATTCGGCATAGAGGCGATCGACGAGGGCACGCAGTTCGCCGATCTCGGCTTCCATCGATGACTGCCGGAGCTTCAGCGACGCTAACTCGCTCGCTGCCACGAAATCTTCTCCGTCGGGTGACATCGCCATCTGCGATGTGTCCACCGCGCCGCACAGGAGATGCGCCCATCGAGCCTCGCGCGCGCCAGGCGCGCGCGGCAGCTTTATCACCAGCGGCCCGCCCTTCTCTGCCGAACGCTCGGCCAATTCGGTCAGGAATGCATCGACTGACGAGACATCGGCGAAGCGATGCAGACGCTCGCAATTCATGCGCAATTCGGCTGCAGTCTGCGGGCCGCGCAGCATCAGTACCGCCAACACCGCCACCGATTGCGAAGGCAGCGACAAGGCGCGGCCCATGTTGTGCTCGTATCGACTCACGCGCGATCCGCTCGACTCAAAGGCGAGGCTCAGCGACTTCAGTGCGTCGACGGCGACCTGCACCTCGGACTCGGTCGCATTGATGACCGGGTCGCGTGCTGTCTTCTGATTGCAGCCCGACACCAGCGAGTTGAGCGACAGCGGGTAGCTGTCCGGCACCGTGTGTGCCTTTTCGATCAGCACCCCCAAGGCGCGTGCTTCGAGCAAAGAGAGTTCCCTGATCATCAGACGCCACCGGTGCGCCGCAAGGCGGCTGAGCGCACCCTCGGGGTGCGGGAGTGAAATGACGTGGAGGCCGACATCAGACCGCGAACCCGTCGTCGGCCTGGATGACAGCACCATTGATGAAATGGCTTTCGTTCGCCACCAGCATCATCAGCGTCGAGTCGAGGTCTTGCGGCTGCCCAACGCGCTTGCGCGGCAGCGTGTCGATGAGGCGCTTGCCTTGATCGGTCTGCCAGTGATGGTGGTTGATCTCGGTGTCGATGTATCCCGGGCAGATGGCATTCACATTGATGCCGTAACGGCCCCATTCCAGCGCCATCGCCTTTGTCATGTGAATGACCGCGGCCTTGCTCATGCAGTACACGCCGATCTGGCTCAGCACGCGCAAGCCAGCCATGGACGCAATGTTGACGATGCGCCCGCCTGTGAAGGTGCCTGGCGCCGAGCCCTTGGCGCGAGCCAGCATGCGCTTGCCCACCTCTTGCGCCACGAAGAATGCGCCCTTGGTGTTGGTATCGAAGACGTAGTCGTAATCGTCTTCGGTGACGTCGGTGATCTTCTGCGTGGTGCTCACCCCCGAGTTGTTGATGAGGATGTCCAGCGTGCCCATCTCCGTCTCGGCATGCGCGACGGCAGCACGGATGCTATGAAGGTCTGTCACGTCGACCGTGACCACGTGTGCGTCGCCGCCAGAGGCTTCGATCTCGGCGCGAAGCGTCTTGAGCCGCTCGATGCGACGACCTGCAAGCACCACGCCGCACCCGGCGGCGGCCAGCGTCTTCGCGAACTGCGTACCCAAGCCGCTCGACGCGCCGGTGACGAGCGCAACGCGCCCGGACAAATCAATGCAGTAACTCATGCGCCGTACTCCTCAGGTCTTGTGCATTGAGGAAACGATAGCACGCGCTTCATGCGAAACGCTGTCCTGTACATGCGCGAGTCGACGCGACTCACCCCAAATAGCACGATCGTTCGCTTCACAAGGCTACCCCCGTAGAATGCCGCGCGGTTCAAATTACAAGGAAGCCCGATGACACCACAAGCGATCCTCGATCAATACGGCCCACGCGAGTCGATGGAATACGACGTGATGGTCATCGGCGCCGGACCTGGCGGCTTGGCCACCGCCATCCGCATCAAGCAGCTCGCGGCCGAGCAAGGCAAGGAGGTCTCGGTCGTCGTGCTGGAAAAAGGCTCTGAGCCTGGGGCGCACATCCTGTCGGGCGCCGTGATGGATCCGCGAGCCATCACGGAGCTCATCCCCAACTGGAAAGAACTGGGCGCGCCGCTGAACCAGCCGGTCACGGGCGACGACATACTTTTCCTCACGGAAACCGGTGCGACCCGAACGCCCGACTGGCTGGTGCCGCCGCCCATGCACAACGAGGGAAACTATGTCATCAGCCTTGGCAACGTCGTGCGCTGGCTGGCACAGCAGGCTGAGGCCCTGGGTGTTGAAATCTTTCCCGGCTTCGCTGCTGCCGAAGTGCTCTACAACGAAGATGGCGCAGTCAAGGGCGTGGCCACGGGCAACCTCGGCGTGGGCAAGGACGGCGAACCGACCGAGAACTTCCAGCTCGGCATGGAGTTGCATGCCAAGTACACGATCTTCGCCGAGGGCGCACGTGGCCACCTCGGCAAGCAACTCATCCGCAATTTCAAGCTCGACGAAGGCCGCGACCCGGCGAGCTGGGCCATCGGCGTGAAAGAACTTTGGGAGATCGACCCCGCCAAGGCCGAGCCCGGCCTCGTGGTCCACACCGCCGGCTGGCCGATGGACACAGACACCTTTGGCGGCGGTTTTCTGTACCACCTCGAAGACAACAAGGTGACGCTCGGCCTCGTGGTCGGCCTCGACTACAAGAACCCATGGCTGAGTCCTTTCGAGGAGATGCAACGCTGGAAGACGCACCCCGCCATTCGAAAACATCTGGAAGGCGGCAAGCGCATCGGCTACGGTGCACGCGCCATCAACAACGGCATGCCGCAGTGCTTGCCCAAGACGGTGTTTCCGGGCGGCGCCCTGGTTGGTTGCGATGCGGGCTACATGAACGCGGCGCGCATCAAGGGCAGCCACGCAGCGATCAAGTCGGGCATGCTGGCTGCGGAAGCGGCGTTCGCAGCGGTCACATCCGGCCGTCAGCATGATGAGCTGAGCGCTTATCCCGAGGCATTCGAAAAGAGCTGGCTAAACGAAGAACTGCAGGCTTCTCGCAACTTCAAGCCGTGGTTCAAGAAGGGCTTCTGGGTCGGCTCGTTCATGACCGGCATCGAGCAATGGCTACTGCCTAAGCTCGGCATCAAGAGCCCGCCGTGGACGCTGCACCGGGACACTCCCGACAACGAGTACCTGCTACCGGCGGACCAATGCAAGAAGATCGAATACCCGAAGGCGGACGGCAAACTCACCTTCGACCGGTTGAGCAGCGTGTTCGTGAGCAACACGAATCACGAAGAGAACCAGCCGGCACACCTGACGCTCAAGAATGCCTTGGTGCCGGTGCAGATCAATCTTGCGAAGTATGCAGGGCCGGAGAGCCGCTACTGCCCGGCGGGGGTGTACGAGTTCGTGAACGACGGGACTGGTGAGCGTTTGCAGATCAACGCGCAGAACTGTGTTCACTGCAAGACGTGCGATATCAAAGACCCGACGCAGAACATCGTGTGGGTGACGCCGGAGGGTGGAGGCGGGCCGAATTATTCGGGGATGTGATCCAACTCCAGATGCAATCCGGGATGAGCGTTGCCGCAAGGATTTGGCCCGGAATTCATCCGGGCTGAATTACCGCACCAACACCTGCCGATTCGCATGCACGTGCGTGCGAATCGAGCCTTGTTCTGAAGCAGTCGGCTACACTCGGCTCTGTTCAGGAGAGAGCTTCGATTGAAGCCGCCGAAGGCGCAGGGCAGATAGCCCGAACGCTCAGGCAAAAGGACTGACAAAGCGCCTTGAAAGTTATTGCAAGGCGCTCCTCGCTGGAGAGAGGCTCACCCCGAGTGAGTCCACCGAAGGGGCAAGCGGCAGGGCCGGGATCCGGCAGCCGTCAATCTCTCAGGTAAAGCGGACAGAGAGGGCATCCCAACGTGTGGAAAATGCGTTGATCCAAGAATGCCCTCGGAGAGTCAAAATGTCCGCTACCGAACTGCTCAAGACCCCGCTCTACGCCCTGCACCTCGAACTGGGTGCCAAGATGGTTCCCTTTGCCGGCTACGACATGCCGGTGAACTACCCCGGCGGCATCATTGCCGAGCACAAGCAGTGCCGCGAATCCGCCGCCCTCTTCGACGTGTCCCACATGGGCCAACTGCGCATCATGGGCGACGACGCGGCCAGGGCACTCGAATCGCTCGTGCCGGTCGACGTGGTCGATCTGGCACCCGGCAAGCAGCGTTACGCCTTCTTCACGAATTCGAACGGCGGCATCCTCGACGACCTGATGATCACGCGGCGCGAGAACGATTTCTTCGTCGTCGTGAATGCGGCATGCAAGGATGCCGACATCCGGCACCTCATCACAAACATCGGCCACCGCTGCAACATTCAGCCCCTGCCCGACCGCGGCCTGCTCGCCCTGCAAGGACCCAAGGCCGTGACGGCCCTGTCGCGCTTGAATCCGCAAGTGGCCCAACTCACCTTCATGACCGGCGGGCATTTCAAGCTCGCCGACATCGATTGCTTCGTGACACGTTCGGGCTACACCGGTGAAGACGGCTTCGAGATTTCCGTGCCAGCCGAAAGCGCCGAAGAACTCGCCCGCGTCCTGCTCGCGCAGCCCGAAGTGAAGCCCGGCGGCCTCGGCGCGCGCGACACGCTGCGGCTGGAAGCGGGGCTTTGCCTCTACGGCCACGACATCAACCAGACCACCACGCCCGTCGAAGCGGCGCTCACCTGGGCGATCCAGAAAGTACGCCGTCCCGGCGGTGCGCGAGCCGGCGGCTACCCCGGTGCGGCCGCGATCGAAGGCCAACTCGCGTCGGGTGCCGTCATCAAACGAGTGGGCCTCCTCGGCCTTGAGCGCGTGCCGGTTCGCGAAGGCGCAAAAATCGTCGATTCACACGGACACGGTCTGGGCCACGTGACGAGCGGCACGCTCGCGCCATGCGTCAATCACCCCATCGCCATGGCCTACCTGGCCGCCAACCACGCACTGCCGAACCACGAGGTTTATGCAGAAGTGCGCGGCAAGCGACAGCCAATGCGCGTGTCACCCATGCCTTTTTCACCCCATCGATATTTCCGCGGTTGATCCCGCCCGCCCAACAAACCCACACCTAGGAGCAAACGCCCATGACGACCATGTTCACCCCGGACCACGAGTGGATCAACATCGAAGACCACGAGGCCGCAACTGTCGGTATCACGCTGCATGCGCAGGATGCGCTGGGCGACGTGGTCTTCGTGGATCTGCCCGAGGTGGGGCGCACTTTCAAGAAAGGCGAAGTCGCCGGCGTCGTCGAATCGGTCAAGGCCGCGGCGGATTTGTACATGCCGGTGGCCGGCGAGATCGTGGAAGTGAACGAGGCGCTGCGCGCCGATCCGTCGCTTGCAAACTCCGATCCGCTTGGCAACGGATGGTTCTTCAAGGTCCACGTGTCCGACATGGGCGAGTTCGATCAGTTGATGGATCAGCCTGCTTATGACGTGTTGGTGAAGAACAGCTGATTTCACCAATATCGGTTCGTGCTGAAGCATCGAAGCCTCGCCTGCACAAAGAGGCCTTCGATACCTCAGGCCGATCGGGTTGTATTGGCCGATCGGGTTGTTTTGCCGATCGGGTCGTATTCCCGAACAGGTGTTTGTTCTCCGCACGGAAACTCCTCTCTGCATCGTTAAGCCCAGGAAGTCCCCATGTTGATGTCCGCCAACCAGCCCCAAACCAGCCCTCTCGCTGAACTGGAGAATGCCTCCGAGTTCGTCGCACGCCACATCGGCATCGAGGCGGAAGATGAACGACACATGCTGTCGGTGATCGGCCTTGCCTCGCGCCAGGCGCTGATTGAGGCGATCGTGCCGAGCTCGATCGCGCGCGGCAATCCGATGAACCTGCCCTCACCGTTGACTGAAGCGCAGGCGCTGGCTGAGCTGAAGGGCATCGCGGGCAAGAACAAGCTGCTCAAGAGTTTCATCGGCCAGGGGTATCACGGCACACACACGCCCGGTGTCATCTTGCGCAATGTGCTTGAGAACCCGGCCTGGTACACCGCTTACACGCCCTACCAGGCAGAGATTTCTCAGGGCCGCATGGAGGCGCTGGTCAACTTCCAGACCATGGTGACCGATCTCACCGGTCTCGCGATGGCGAACGCGTCGATGCTCGACGAGGCCACCTCCGCTGCCGAGGCGATGACGCTTGCCGCTCGTGTAGGCAAGAGCAAATCGACGATCTTCTTTGTGGCCGATGACGTGCTGCCGCAGACGCTGGAAGTAGTCCGCACCCGTGCCGAACCGCTGGGCATCACTGTCGTGACGGGCCCTGCAGGCGATGTTGCAGGCGCTGGCGCATTCGCCGCCCTTTTCCAGTACCCCGGCGTCAACGGCGTGGTACGCCATCTCAAGCCCCTCATCGACGCTGTACACGCCGCCGACGGACTCGCCATCGTCGCGGCCGACCTGCTTTCACTCACGCTGCTCAGGCCTCCGGGCGAGATGGGCGCGGACATCGCCATCGGCACCACACAGCGCTTCGGCATGCCGATGTGCAACGGCGGCCCGCACGCCGCCTACATGGCGACCAAGGATGAGTTCAAGCGTTCGATGCCGGGTCGCCTCGTCGGCGTGAGCGTCGATGTGCATGGCAACCCTGCGTATCGCCTCGCGCTCCAAACGCGCGAGCAGCACATCCGCCGCGAGAAGGCCACTTCCAATATCTGCACGGCGCAGGTGCTGCCTGCCGTGGTCGCAAGCATGTTCGCGGTTTATCACGGGCCGGAAGGCCTGAAGCGTATCGCGCGCCGCGTGGCGAGCTATACGGCTGTGCTGGCGGCAGGTCTGAAGCAGCTCGGCTGCAAACTCGCGCATGAGTCAGCCTTCGACACCCTCGAAGTCGTCACTGGCGATCGCACCGCGTCCGTCCTCGAAGCGGCGCGCAACGCGGGCTTCAACCTGCGCCGGGCATCGGCCAGCAGCGTCGGCATCACGCTGGATGAAACAACCGATCGCGAAGACATCCATTCGCTGTGGAGCTTGTTCGCCCACGGCCAGTTGCTGCCTTCCTTCGAGCAGTTCGAGAACGGTGTCGCGCCCCTGCTGCCGACCGAACTACATAGGCAAAGCGCTTTCCTGACGCACCCGGTGTTCAACGCGTACCACAGCGAAACGGAGATGCTGCGCTATATCCGCAGTCTGTCCGACAAAGATCTCGCGCTTGACCGCTCGATGATTCCGCTGGGTTCGTGCACGATGAAGCTCAACGCGACCAGCGAGATGATTCCGATCACCTGGCCCGAGTTCGCCAACATCCACCCATTCGCTCCGCGTGATCAGTTGGCGGGTTACGACGAGCTCGATCAACTGCTTCGCGGCTGGCTGTGCCAGGCGACGGGCTATGCCGGCATCAGCCTGCAGCCGAACGCCGGATCGCAAGGCGAATACGCGGGACTGCTGATCATCAAGGCCTACCACGCGGCACGCGGCGAGAGCCATCGAAACATCTGCCTGATTCCGGAATCGGCGCACGGCACGAACCCCGCCAGCGCACAGATGGTCGGCATGCAGGTCGTCGTGACGAAGTGCGACGACGAAGGCAACGTCGATCTCGACGACCTGAAGGCCAAGTGCGAGAAGCATGGCAGCCACCTGGCCGCCATGATGATCACCTACCCATCGACCTATGGCGTGTTTGAGCAGCGCGTGAAGGAGCTGTGCCAGCTGGTCCACAGCTACGGCGGCCGGGTCTATGTCGACGGCGCGAACATGAACGCACTGGTCGGTGTTGCAGCACCGGGCCAGTTCGGCGGTGACGTGAGCCATCTCAACCTGCACAAGACCTTCTGCATTCCGCACGGCGGCGGCGGTCCCGGCGTCGGCCCGGTGTGCGTGGTGGCGGACCTGGTGCCCTATCTGCCTGCGCACCGTTCGGCGAACGTCGGCACCGACACGCAGATCGGCGCCGTGTCTGCCGCGCCGCTCGGCAATGCCGGGGTGCTGCCAATCAGCTGGATGTACGTCCGCATGATGGGCGTCGACGGCCTCAAGCTGGCGACCGAGACCGCCATCCTGAGCGCGAACTACATTGCCGCCACTCTCGCCGATCACTACGACATCCACTTCAGCGGCAACAACTCCGAGGTCAAGGGTGGGGGCGTGGCGCACGAGTGCATTCTCGATTTGCGTCCGCTCAAGGACACTTCGGGTGTGAGTGCCGAAGACGTGGCCAAGCGCTTGATTGACTACGGCTTTCACGCGCCGACGCTGAGCTTCCCCGTTGCGGGCACGTTGATGGTCGAACCGACCGAAAGCGAACCGTTGAAGGAACTCGATCGTTTCTGCGAAGCGATGATCGCGATCCGCAACGAGATCCGCAAAGTCGAAAACGGCGCATGGCCGCGTGAGGACAACCCGCTGAAGGCTGCCCCGCATACGACCGAGGCGTTGCTCAAGCCCGAATGGCCGCACGCGTATTCGCGCGAAGAAGCGGCGTATCCGCTGAAATCCCTGCGCCTGCAGAAATACTGGTCACCCGTCGGCCGCGTAGACAACGTGTACGGCGACCGCAATCTCTTCTGCAGCTGCGTGCCTCTCTCCGCCTACGAAGATTAGGAATGTCGACCACCACGTCGCCTTGCTCCTGCCCCCGAGGGGGCGCTCAGGGTTCGGCGCCCCCGATTCCCGCTCGAAGACCGAAACTTGCGCACCTGATCGTTCGCTGCGCGCATCTCCACTTCAGAAAGCTTGTCCAATGGCAGTCTCCGTCTTCGACCTCTTCAAGATCGGCATCGGGCCGAGCAGTTCGCATACCGTCGGGCCCATGCGCGCGGCGCGGCTCTTCGCATCGCGGCTGCAGCACGACGGCTTGATGGACGCCACAACACGCGTGAAGTCGGAGCTGTACGGCTCCTTGGGCGCGACGGGCAAGGGCCATGGCAGCGACAAGGCGGTGTTGCTGGGGCTCGCGGGACATGAACCCGATACGGTCGACGTCGATGCCATTCCAGCCTTGCTTGATACGATCCGCAGCGCTGCCAAACTGATGCTCGCAGGCACGCACCCTGTATCCTTCGACGAGAAGACCGACCTCATCTTCTATCGGCGCGAGAGCCTACCCTTCCACGCCAATGGCATGCGCTTTATCGCGTACGACACCGCGGGCAGGGAACTGTCGTCACGCACCTACTACTCGGTCGGCGGCGGCTTTGTGGTGAGCGACGAGGTGGCTGCCGACGGTACGCGCCAGAAGCAGATCGCACCCGACACGACCGTCCTGGCCCTTCCCTTTCACTCGGGCGAAGAATTGCTGGAAGTGACGCAGCGTGAGAAGCTCAGCATCGCGCAGGTGATGCGTCGCAACGAACACCATTGGCGCACCGATGAAGAAATCGATGCCGGCCTGCTGCGCATCTGGGGCGTGATGAAGGCTTGTGTCGAGCGCGGCCTGCGTACAGATGGTGTTCTGCCCGGCGGGTTCAAGGTGCGGCGGCGCGCCGCCGATCTGCATCGGCAGTTGTGTGCCAACCCCGAAGCTGCGCTGCGTGATCCGCTGCAGGTGCTGGACTGGGTGAATCTGTATGCACTTGCGGTGAATGAAGAAAACGCGGCGGGCGGCCGGGTCGTCACGGCACCGACCAACGGTGCCGCTGGCATCGTCCCGGCCGTGCTGCACTACTTCACGCGATTTGTTCCGCAAGCGACCGATGCAGGCGTCATCGATTTCCTGCTAACCGCCGCGGCCATCGGCATCCTCTACAAGGAGAACGCCTCCATCAGTGGCGCCGAAGTCGGCTGCCAAGGCGAAGTGGGCGTGGCCTGCTCGATGGCCGCTGGCGCTTTGTGCGCCGTGATGGGCGGGACGCCCGAGCAAGTAGAGAACGCGGCCGAGATCGGCATGGAGCATCACCTCGGCCTGACCTGCGACCCCGTCGGCGGACTGGTGCAGATCCCCTGCATCGAGCGCAACGCCATCGCCTCGGTAAAGGCCATCAACGCCGCACGCATGGCCCTGCGCGGCGACGGAACGCACCATGTGAGCCTGGACAAGGTCATCAAGACAATGCGCGAAACCGGGGCGGACATGATGACCAAGTACAAAGAAACCGCACGCGGCGGTCTTGCCGTGAATATCGTTGAATGTTGACGGGCTCAGGACGCGTGTAAGGCCGAGATCCGCGAAGGCAAAGGTGGACAGGGCTTCGGCCGCGCGAAGCACAATACCTTGTCGATGCCGGGACTGCCGGATCCAGTAGCCGAGATTGCAGAAGTTGTGGTCGACATTGAAGTAGTTGAGTCCTGCTCCGCCAAGGAAACTGCCGTTCTCTTCGGCGAACCGCCGAATTCGAAACTCGACCCGTCAGCCAGGCCTTTGGCGCAAGTGTCAAACCAGATCAGCGCTTCTTGCTGCGAATAGGCCGCGTGGCACCACGGCATCCACAGTCGACCGTGTCGACCGATTCGCGAACTGCGACGGCGAAGGCTTCGGCATCAGTAGCTTGGTAGGGGCGAAGAACGATGCCCTGTGTGAACGACGGTCGGCATGAAGGCATTGTCGTAGCCGCGCGTCGGCCGGGGTGACACGGCTTCGTATCAGGACTTCACGCACGCAAATAGGCATTGCACCTCGCACCTTTGCGCAGCCGCGGGATGTCACTTCGGCAGGCCTGCTGCCGTCACGTTGCGCCCCTCGCCGGATACCAGCGCAGGTACTTACCCGATCGCCAACATCATGTCGCACCGCCCGCCTTTCACGGTAAGGGCGGCAACACTTTCGCATTCCCAGTCAGTGTTTCGCGCAGCCGCCGCATGCGACCAGCTGGTGCGTTGAAGATTCGCAACGATTCCAGAGGACCCGTCCGTTCATATGTTGTCTTGCCAGTCTATGTACTGAGGAAAATAGGATGAAGCCAATCAGCCCCGCCTTCCATACGCCGACCTTGCCCGAGGTCGAGACTCCCCATAGCGGCCATGACACTGCGTCCACGGTTAGCCATCAAGCTGTGACGCAAGCGTTGAGGCCCAGGCGCACAGGGCACGTCAGCCCGAATATCGCGGAAGCGTTGAGGCCCAGGCACGCGGGGCGCGCCAGCCTGGACTCCGCTATGGTCCGGAACCGCGCTGCGGACGCCATCATCCGTGGCATCCGAGCGCATGTGGCCAACAAGACCACCGCCGAGATGATGGCCTCCGGAACGATCTGGCGTGAGCTCCAGAAAAACCTTCGCGCGACCGGCACACTGGGCGCCGAAGACAGCTTGACGATTCAGCGCTTGTCATCCCTGAACCTGTCGGCGCTGCGCAGGCGGCTTGGCACCTTGAATGAAGCGGAGACCCGATTCTTCGATCGCTTTACCAGCCAGCGCTTTTTTGCCACGCACTTCACCGATGCCGATCTGCACAAGGCCTCCGACTCGGGCCAGACCCTGTCGATGCTGTCTCGCAGAAGGTTGATTGAGCGCGACATCCCGTTCGATGAGGAACACACCCCCGAAAAGAATGTGTCGGCCAAGGCGGATGACGACCATGTGTTCTTCGCTCTCGAGTGCGGTGCGCAACCCCAGACGGTGGAGAGCATCTTCGGCGACTCGCTGTACCGGGTTCCGTTCGACGCGCCCGTGTTCCGGCAGACGGCATGGGGCGCCCTGGATATTTTTGGCGAGCCTTCGATCTTGGACGGGGATTTCTTGCTGAAAAACTTCCCTGACTTCCGCAACGTCGATGAGGTCGGTGTGGTCCGCGATCGAGTCGGCCGTTGGCCCCGGCATGGAGCGCGATAAGGGGAGCGCGGCGGCCTACGCCGACGTCTTCACATGCAGAGAATTGGTGCCCGCTGCAGGTTTGTCGCTGATCGCCAAGCTTCGCCAGATCGGCGATCCGAATGTGGAAGGCTTGCTCAACAGCACCACGCCGGAGCAGTTCAACGCGGTTCTCAACACGTTCCACCGCGTGGAAATCAGGGTACCCAGGCATTGCTTTGCCAAGGACTTCGAGCATCATGGGAACAGTTTGCGATTGCAGCGTTTGGCCGCGAATCCGGATTCCGTCCATGAAGAGCCAGACCAATACCAGCTGAATGATTTAACGCAGTTTTGCAGCAGCGATCCGGCGACCGTTGAACGGCAGCTCGGCGTATTGCGTGATGCCGGCATCGACGTGACACGAATTCGTGGTCAGAATGGCGAGTCCTTGCTCCATTTGCTGTGCGACGCAGCCGGCAGCGACCCGGACGGGCTGGCTCCGTCCGTGCGCACGCTCATCCCTTCGCTCGTCAAGTTCGGACTCGACATCGACGCGCCCACGGACAACTTGCAAACGCCGTTGATGGTGGCGATCGAAGATGCCGGTCTGGCCTCGACATTGATCGATCAGGGTGCGAACGTCAACGCGCGCGGGCCGGGCGGCAGGACGGCGATCTTCGATGCCACGAGCGAAGATGTGGCGGAACTCCTGATCCGCCATGGTGCGGACATCCATCATCGCGACAACAACGGTCGGAATGCCCTTCACTGGGCACTGTCCAACTACGGTTTCGGCTGTGATTTGTTCCACTCCCTTGCCGCGGCCGGCTTGCCAATCGATGAGGAGGCCCACCGCCTGGTCATCGCCAAGGTTCCGCCGCACCTCGTGGCAGAAGTGCCTGCCGTCAATGCCTCGGCACAGGATTGGCAGCGCTTCTTTGCGAGCCAAAGAGCTTCAATGAGGAGCTGGTATGAGGAGCTTGTTGCCGACCGATACTCGGGGCGGTCCTGAAGCGAGGGCTCGCGATGGCGTTTGTGGTCGTAGGCCTGGCCCAGTTGCCCTCCGGCAGCGAGTCTCTGCGCAGCGGTCGTGTGCATGGGGATGTCACGGGCCCACGGTTGGCCCACCAAGCTGTAATGGAACGTTGAGGCCCAGGCGCGCAGGGCTTGTGGTCCGGAAGCGTGCGGGCGGACGTCATCATCCGTGGCATGCGAGCGCAAGTGACCCACAAGACCAGCGCCGCGATGATGGCCTCCGGATGGAATTGGCGGAAGATCCAGGAAGACCTTCGCGAGACAGGCACACTGGGCGCTGGCGGCAGCTTGACGCTTCGGCGCGTGGCGGCACTGAACCTGTCGGCGTTGCGCAAGCGGCTTGCCACTTTGAATGAAGCGGAGATCCGATTCTTCGACGCTCACCAGGGGCAACACGCCCTCGTGTCAGGACTTCACGCCCGCAAACAATACGCCTCGGCCCAGGTCACCACTGAGCACCACGACGTAGAGCACGTTGTGGCTCACGAAAGCGTGGCCTCGCAAGGTGTTGCCATCTTCCGTGCAGCCGGTGCGAAAGGTGATGGTGGCGTCGAAGACATTGCCCGCGCCATGCGTCGTCACGAAACCGACGTACGTGCAGCCGCTGTTCGTCGATCCGGCAAGAACACCCGATCCATCGACCGTCACAACCGAAACCTTGGTACCGCCGAGGTCGCCGGTTTCTCCGCCATAAGTTCCGGCGAGAGCAGAGAGCGAGGCTTGCTGTTCGTAGCCGACGTTGTAGATGCCTGAAAAATTCGCCGTCGTGCCACCGGTGTAAGTCACGGTACCGCTGATCGTGGACTTGGGCGCGAAGGTGCCAGTGGCTGTGCCGATGCTCAGGGCGTGCGTCGAGAGGTTGAAGTCACGCACGACGCCCGCACTGAACGTGGTGCCGCTGGTGGAGGTGTCGGCCACGATCACGCCCCCGGCGGGAACCGGCGTCGTGGGGTTCATTCCGTAGATGGCGTAGGTGCGGCCGCTGTCGAGCACCAGCACCTCGAAGGCCGGCGTGCTACCCCCCGTGCTCTCGTACAGGCCAGCGGCGGCCGTGGGCGCAAAGCCGCTGCTCCCGCCGCCTCCGCCGCACGCGTTGAGTGCCAGGCAGACAAAGGACGCGAGCCAACGAAGAGGAAATTGCGAATAGTTCATGCGACCACCTTTGTTTTGGCTTGCAAATGCACGTGCCGTCGAGTGTCGCGCGAAACTCGCTTGATGTCGTCGGTCTCGACGATGTATGGCTCAAGGAGCCGCTCATCGGCGCAAGGGCACAGGCTGATCAATGCGAGGCGCTGCCCAGGCCATCCATCTCCATACATCCCATCAGCGCCCGGCATTCAGAAGAAGGCTCGGCAGCAATCTTGGCGGATGCTTTGTAGCGAGCTTTCTGGTGCACGCGGCTTTGGTTGCTGCCGTCGTTCTTCACCCGCCACAAAAAGAGAACCGCTGTCTCGAGCACCGCTGGGACGGAATGACCAGTATTGCGCGGCAAATCCCTCACTATTTCGCATACTCGCACTCCAGTCAGAAGCTTACCGTCCGATACATTGAAATCGCAAGCACCATCGAAAGCGAGCTTGGAACGCATGCTTCTCATGCCTTGATACCGAATAGATTCTGTCGAGTCCTGACATCGGGGAGTCCACCCTGTCCATTCAACTCAGAGAGTCATCATGTTCAAATCCTGGTCCCTGAAGAAGAAACTCACCATCACCTTTGCAGCGATCCTGGTCATTGCAGGTGCCTTGTTCAGCATCGCCATCGTGAACATCGGCAAGATGCGCGAAGCGACTGGTTGGAATACACATACCTACAAGGTGCTTTCCGAAGGCCAGGGCATGTTGTTGAACATGGTCAACATCGAAACCGGTCTGCGTGGTTTCGTTGCCAGCGGAGATGAGAAGTTTCTGGAACCTCTCAAGGAGGGCCAGGCAGCGTTCAAGGATCGTTTTGACAGCGCCAAAGCGCTGACATCGGACAACGCGGCCCAGCAGGCGCGCCTTGGGAAACTGCAAGAGAACCACCGAAGCTTCATGGACGTTGCGACGTCATTGATAACGCTGCGGCGCGACGTGAGCAGCGGCAAGTCGACAGCAGATGATCTGCAGCGCGAATTTCGCATGGGGCGCGACAAGGCCTCGATGGATGCATTCCGTTCCGGGGTGGCCGAATTCATGAAAGTTGAATCCGACCTCTTGGGCCAACGTTCGGCAACGCTCGACAGCACCAGCACCATCACAACGAGCGTGCTGATTTTTGGCGGCCTGAGCTTGTGCATCCTGACCGTGGGACTGGGCGCCTTGCTGATCAGCAGTGTGTTCCGGCAATTGGGTGGCGAGCCCAGTACCGCTGCACAGCTGGCGGACGCCGTGGCCAAAGGCGACTTGACAGTCAACATCGATGTCAAGCGTGGGGACACCAGCAGCCTGATGGCGCGTCTGGCGGACATGCGCAATGGCCTGGCTGGCGTGGTGTCTGAAGTGCGCGGCAATGCAGAGAGCGTGGCCATGGCCAGCGTACAGATTGCCCAAGGCAACCAGGATCTCAGCCAACGCACCGAAGAACAAGCCAGTGCCTTGCAGCAGACGGCTGCGACGATGGATCAATTAAGTTCCACGGTCCGCCATACCGCCGACCACGCTCGGCAGGCCAACCAGCTGGCTGGTGGCGCCAGCTCCGTTGCCGCCAAGGGTGGCGACGTAGTCGGCCAAGTCGTTGGCACGATGAAGAACATCAACGAGTCGTCCAAGAAGATTGCAGACATCATCGGCGTGATCGACAGCATCGCGTTCCAGACCAACATCCTCGCGCTCAATGCCGCCGTGGAGGCCGCGCGAGCTGGCGAGCAGGGCCGTGGCTTTGCTGTGGTCGCCAGCGAAGTGCGCAATCTGGCTCAACGCAGCGCCGAGGCAGCCAAAGAGATCAAGACTCTCATCACGAGCAGTGTCGAACAGGTTGAGCAAGGCACGGTACTGGTTGATGAGGCCGGCAAGACGATGGAAGAGATCGTTGGCGCCATCAAACGCGTGAGTGACATCGTCGGAGAAATCAGCTCGGCCAGCGTTGAGCAAAGTTCAGGCGTTACCCAGGTCGGACAAGCCGTCTCGCAAATGGATCAAGTCACGCAACAGAATGCAGCCCTCGTAGAAGAAAGTGCTGCGGCTGCCGAGAGCCTGAAGCAACAGGCGCAGCACCTGCTTCAGGCCGTGGTCGTCTTCAAGCTGATTCCCAAACAAATCCGGAACATTGCCGCAGTCAGTCAGGTTCATCATGGGGTCGAGCGGCGAGGACCAAACCGGGCAAAGAACGTGACACGCGCTGACTTTGCTGCGAAGACGCACGCAAGCAAGGCAGATGCCGAGCCCGACACCGATTCCGCCTCGGCACTTCCCAAGGTGAGCGTAAAAACGGGGACCGACAGCTGGGAAAGTTTCTAATGACACGCGAGAGCCAGCCCGGGATCAGACCACCACCGATCCTCGCAGACAACGGTCATGCGACAGCGCCACAGCTTCTCAGACGATCGGCAATCGCTTCGTCGACTTGACTTGACGCAAAGAGAGATTTGACCGTATGCCGAGTACTCCGGGCAGCTTTCGCAGCACCTTTTCCACGAAGCGGCTGTAGTCGTCGAGATCGGCGGCGACCACTTGGAGCAGATAGTCGGCTTCGCCGGTCGTGTTATCACATGCGAGGATGTTGGGGCTGACCTGGATGAGCCGCTCGAATTCCGCCGTCACCTCTTCCGTATGCTGAGTGCACATGATCTGTACATAGGCCATGACACCCAGTCCGAGCTTGCGCCGGTTCAGTGCTGCGTGATAGCCGTCTACAAGTCCAGCGTCATCCAAGCGTTTCAGGCGCCGCCAACACGATGCTTCGCTCAAAGAAAAGCACTCGGCCAGTTTCGCGTTGGAGGCCCGCCCGTCTCGTTGTAGCTGGTCGAGAAGGCCAAGATCGATGTGGTCTAGCTTTTCCACGAAACGTCCTTTCCCGCGCCGCCCGCAATCGGAAAGACAATTTCCGAAGGCTCTGCCCACGCGCCGAAAATCGAATGATAAATTCATAAGAACCCGCATATATTGTAAATATCATTCGGCACATAGAGGAAATATGAAAGCTATCGTCTACGAATCGTTCGGAGCGGTTCCCAAGCTGATGAACGTGGCGGATCCGACCCCGGCTGTCGACGGCGTCGTGGTCCAAGTGATGGCATCCGGGGTGTGCCGCAGCGATTGGCACGGTTGGATGGGGCACGATCCCGACATCGTGCTCCCGCACGTGCCGGGCCATGAACTCGCCGGCGTCGTTTCAGCGGTAGGCGCAGAGGTGACGCGCTGGAAAGCCGGTGACCGCGTGACGGTGCCGTTCGTGGCCGGTTGTGGTCACTGCCCAGAATGCCACTCAGGGAATCAACAAGTCTGTGAGATTCAGTTCCAGCCCGGCTTCACTCATTGGGGTTCGTTCGCCGAATACGTCGGCATCCGCTACGCAGACCTTAACCTTGTCCGTTTGCCGGATGCACTTGACTTCAAAACGGCAGCAGCCCTCGGTTGCCGAGTTGTGACGTCATTTCGCGCAGTGGTCGACCAAGGTCGGACCTCGGCCGGACAATGGGTCGCCGTCCATGGCTGTGGCGGTGTCGGACTGTCGGCCATCATGATCGCGAACGCGATCGGCGCAAACGTTGTTGCCATCGACATTTCGGACAGCGCGCTTGATCTGGCGCGTTCGCTGGGCGCCGTTGCAACAGTCAACGCATCCCGCGAGCCCGATGTCGTTGCCGCAGTCAAGGACATCACGCAGGGCGGCGCGCATGTTTCGCTCGATGCACTTGGGCATCCGACGACATGCTTCAACTCCGTCAGCAACCTGCGCCGTCGCGGTAAGCACGTGCAGGTCGGCCTCATGCTGGGCGATCACGCGACGCCTCAAATTCCGATGAACAAGGTCATCGCCCACGAGTTGGAAATCCTTGGTAGCCATGGTATGCAGGCGCATCGCTATGGCGCAATGCTGGACATGGTCCGGACGGGCAAGCTCAAGCCCGAAATGCTCGTAGGCAGGGAAATCCCGCTGAGCGCTTCGATCAATGCATTGATGAACATGAACCGATTTGAAGGCCCTGGAGTTACGGTCATCACGGAGTTTGCATCATGACGCGTTCCAATATCTGTTGCGGCAGTCAAAGTACTTGAGCAGCCTCGTCGAGCAAGACCAGCGGGCTATCAAGCGCATCGTGCAGCCGATGCCGGGATTCAACGACTTCCGCCGCGCCGCGTCATCGCGGGCATCGAGACCATGCAGAAGGGGCAAATCGCCTGCTCCGAAGACATAGTCGTGTCCGATGCACAGCAGTCCTACTCGCTGGCGGTTTGATCGCACACGGAATTGGCGCCTTCATTCGTCCTCTTGCCGCTGATGCGACAAACCCTCCGCGCTTCAGAAGAAGCTGCAATTCAAGGTGACGGACAGTCCCAAACGGATACCCTCTGAATTGCCGTTGGCCTGGACTGAGCGGTTGCTCGTCGAGCGCAGCAAAGTCCTGCACTCGTCGGCCTCAACACCGAATCCGCGCAAGGCCCGCGTCGCCGATTCGAAGCGAAAGCGCAGCGATCCACGAGGACGCTGGCCGGGGGCGGTGCTGCTCAGGTCGATGAAGTCGAGAGCCCCGGACCGCAGCACGGCGCCGAAATTCCGGTGGCTGCCACGCTCCAGAGCTTCTTCACGCACTTGGGCGTAGGCGGAGCATTGCAGCAGAACTGCGAAAGCCAGTGCGAAAAGCTGGAACAGGCCGCGTGGGACCGGGTTCTTCGCTTGTGACTGGATATTCATGGACGATAGCTCCTGCTGCTGCGGTTCTAAGTGCAATAGTTATGCCAGAGCCTTTACACAAGTTTGCGCCGCACCCTGGCCCTTCGTGTTTGCGTTGCGTCACGGTTCGACACGAATAACACGTCAAACTGACGCAATTTGTTCCCCTCCCGAACAAACAACGGGCGTCCGCAGCGTGCCGAATATTCCGAAAAGTTGACGATACGACAAGGCGTGTCACCCTGGACCTACGTCAACCTGCCGTTCTATCCGGGGTGCAGTCGAAGGCTGCCATCCCGAACTTCGAACAGACCAGGACCGTGCAATTCGAAGGCCGCGCGCCGATACTGCACTTCGGCTCATTCCATCCAAACCCACGATGAAGAAGACGCTCGTCCCCTTGTGGCTGGCCCTGCTGGCCGCCACCGCCCAGGCCGAAGTGCGCCTGTCCAACGTGTTCGGTGAGCACATGGTGCTGCAGCGCGACCGCCCGCTGCGCCTGTGGGGGACGGCCACGCCCGGCCAGACGCTGACCGTGGAACTTGCTGGCCGCACGGCCAGCACCCACGTCGGCGCCAATGGCCGCTGGCGCGCAGAGTTGCCCCCGCTGCCGGCGGGCGGGCCGTTCCGCCTGCTTGTCCGGGGCGACCAAGCCGTGGAACTGCGTGACGTGCTGATCGGCGACGTCTGGCTGCTCGGCGGCCAGTCCAACATGGAGCTTCCGCTGGCAGCGACCGACACCGGCGTGCAGGAAGTCGCGTCGCCGCAGAACCCGCAGCTGCGCCAGTTGCGCGTGCCACTGCGCGCCAGCGTGCTGCCTGAGGCCGAGATCGCACCCGCACCCTGGGTCGTGGCGGAGCCGGGCCGAGTGGGTAAATTCAGCGCCATCGGTTATCACTTCGCACGCCAGATGGACGCCGTGCAGGGCGTGCCCATCGGCCTCATCAACACCGCTTGGGGCGGCTCCATGCTGGAGACATGGGTCCGCCGCGAAGCCGCCCTCGAGGACCCCGACCTCACGCCCGCCGTGCGCGCGCTGCCGGCCGACAATGCGGCCTTCAGTGCCTCGCTGGGCAAGCACCTGCAAGACCGTGTGGCTGCCTGGCAGCGCGGACTGCCGGTGCAGGGCTTGGACACCAGCCGCTGGTCTGCCGCCGAGGATATCGACGGCAACTGGCCCACGCTGCAAGCACCGGGCGAATGGGAAAGCCAGGGCCTGGCCGACCTGGATGGCATCGTCTGGCTGCGCAAGCGGGTAGACCTCAGCGCCTCCCAGGCAGCCGGTGCAGCGGAACTGCACCTGGCCAAGGTGGACGACTGCGACGAGACTTGGGTCAACGGCCAGCGCATCGGCGGCCAGTGCGGCTACGATCAGCCGCGCCGCTATGCCCTGCATGCCGGAGTTCTGCGCGCAGGAGCCAACTGGATCGCCGTACGGGTGACCGACACCGGGGGTGTCGGAGGCTTCCACGGCGAGGTCGCCGCGATGCGCCTGGACACCGCCGCCGGCGTGCTCTCCCTGGCCGGCGCCTGGCAGGCGCGCGTCGAGAAGATCCAGGCTGCGGCCAGACCCGCCGCCAACTACGCACCAGCCGTGGCCCACAACGGCTTGATCGCACCGCTGCAGGGCCTGTCGTTGCGCGGCGTACTCTGGTACCAGGGCGAGGAAAATTCCGAACGCGCGGCCGCCTATGCCGACGGGTTCAAGCGCCTCATCCAGGACTGGCGTGGCCAGTTCGACGACCCCACCCTGCCCTTCTTCTTCGTGCAGCTTGCCGCCTGGTTGCCGCTGGCCGACAACCAGCCCGGCCGAGGCAACTGGGCCGAACTTCGTGAAAGCCAGGCCGCGGCCCTGGCCCTGCCCCACACCGGCATGGCCACCGCCATCGACATCGGCGACGAAGTCGACATCCACCCGCGGGACAAGCGCACCCTGGGCCACCGCCTGGCCGCGCTGGCCCTGAAAGAGTTGGGCCTGCGCTCCGCGCCGGCAAGCGGCCCGCGCCTTCTGAGCCACGAGGCCCGTGGCGGCGAGTTCCATTTGCGCTTTGGCGACACTGCCGGCGGCCTGCGGACCGCCCGCGCCGGCGAGCCGCTGCGCGGCTTCTATCTGGCCGGTCCCGACCACCGTTGGGTCCCGGCGCAAGCCTTCTTCGATGGCGATCGCATCGTGATTCACACCCCCGCCGTGCCGACGCCGGTGGCGGCGCGCTATGCCTGGGTCAACAACCCGAGCGAGGCCAACATCGTCGGCGGCGCCGGCCTGCCCCTGCCGCCGCTGCGCACCGATAACTGGCCGCTGGAAACGGCCGATCGACGCTACGGGCGCTGAGTTTTTTGACTTTCTGTCCCATCACAAGACGTAAGTCACGTGCAATCCTGCACGCTCTCACTCGCCATCATGAAATGGTCATGATTGCGCTGCATGCCAGCGCTAAATTGCGGCATCTGAACGGCAGAACAAGGAAGTCTACGTGTCCAACACATTTGCTCGAACCCGAGAAGTTGCGCGATCCGGCCGGCGTGCATTCTCATCAGGCCTGGGCCTGCTTCCGATGCTTCCGCATGCTGCCCGGATGCGATGCGAACCTAGTAGAGTCCGGGTCAGGTCGTCAATCTTTGCGAGCGGGCCTAAATCGCCCCACCCTCGCAACCGATATCCCGTGAACTGAACGTCAATGAGTTTGCAATCAGGTGAGGATGATCAGACGCGGCCACGAGTCACAGACCCGGTGCCTCGTCGCCCTGCGTTCTTGGCTGATCGAGTGAAGTGCATCCAACTCCCTCGGTCATGCCGTCTCTTGCAAGGAGCCCCTTATGTCCATGTCCATATGCTTTGAAAAAACCCCCAAGGGCCGCGAGGCGATCACCCAGCACACGGTCAAATTGCCGCGACCGGCGCGCAATCTGCTCCTGGTCATCGACAACACCAAGCCCGCCCGGCAGTGGGCGACGCTCATTCAAGGCGCCACCGAAGCCGATATCAACAGCCTGCAAAGCACTGGGCTGATCGAGCCTGCCGATGTCGAGATGATCGAGCAAAATCGCCAACGCGCACCGCTCAAGACCATCGAAGCGGCCATCGCCACCTTGACCTACGATCAGGTCTACAACCTGCTGACCAGCCAGGCCAAGGACAGGCTGGGGCTCATCAAGGGCTTCATGTTTATCCTCAATGTCGAAAAGTGCGCCAACGACGCAGAACTTCGAGCGCTTGCGGTTCGATTCATCGGCATGGTGCGCGAGATCCAAGGCGACTCGGCTGCAAAAGCCATGCGCATGGCCTTGGGCATGGCGAGCTGAGGCACTTCCCTTGAGTCACGGCGGCCCGTTTGCGTGGCACGATCAGCGTTCGCGCGAATTGGCTGCCCCTGACGGTCTTGACGCCCTACGTTACGTCGCGCTCCTGCAGGGTGGCCCAAGCTTCAAGGCCGCCAGCCCAACGAGCCAGCCCTCAATGTGGATGCTCGTGCCCTTGCCCTGAACGCAGTACAGGTGTGCAACCGCGCGGATACGTGACGGGCATCGCAGTGAAGTGGCGTGACGGTGCCCGCGGGTCCGAGCCAGATCCGCGGCGTGTCATAGATCTTGAAGTAGGGCGGCCACCGACACATCGCCGCCAACTCCGGCAACGGTTGGTGCCAAGATAAGCTGGCAGACCAATTGCCGTCCCGCTCATGGCGTGGAGCTCCGCTTCTCATTGCCAAGTGTGGGCGCATCAGTGCGAATCAACTCGACAATGCGCGCAGAGTCAATTCCTGCGTTGCACCACCCAAGCGTTCGATTCGACATGTGGGTCAGGCTGTGGTGCGCTGCACCCAGTGCATTTCCTTCGCTCAAGGTCACATCGTGACCGGCGGTCTTGAGTTTTTCTGCGAAGGCCGCCTGGTACTTGAATGCAGTGTTGGAATCCTGCGGATCACCAATTATGAAGATTCGACGGGACTCGCTGCGCTTGACTCCGTCGACATGATCCGTGACGTTGTAGATGCCGCATACGCCCGTGGTGTCGCACCCGTTCCATCCCTGGCGCGATTGAGACAACTGGTCCCGTGCGCGAGCGAGGGCATCGAAGGGCCCTGAAGATGCCACAGCACAAACAACATCGTCACGGCCAAGAGTGAGCAGTGCGCCAACGGTGGCGGCCCCACCCGACTGGCCGCCCAAATGGACACGTTCTAAACCAAGCCGCGCCTTGATGGCATCGACAGCGGCATTGACACTCAAATACTCCCGAAGCTTGCGACGTTCTGAGTGACGCCCGGAAGAGAGCTCCGGGTTTGGCGCGTATTTGTCACCCACCCTCGCGCAGCGGGTCACCCACCCTCTCGCGCAGCGGATGCGTGTCGTAAACGATATGCATGCTGTCGATGCGGTCGTTGCCCGGCCGAAAACCGAACACGTCCACGCACGTGAAGTCGACCAGCCTCCCATCGCTCAGCGTCCAGTCATAGCGGAAATAGGCTGCCACGCGCACGGTGTCGTCCGATGGCTGTACGGACGCGAACAAGTCAATCAGCGTGATCACGCTCTGGCTCGATGCCTGGGCGAGCTTGGGAAAGAAGTCGCGCGCCTTCATCGTGCCGAGAAACGGGGAGTGCACAACGCCGTCCTCCTCAAAAGTGGAAATAAGCCCCGTCGTGTCGCTCGCGTGCAGGTGCCGCAAGTAGGCGCGCACCGTATCCAATTGAAGTTGACTCATATCAGGGTTCCTTTTCAGTTCAAGGATGAATCGTTCCAGAAGCCGTGCCAGTCGACAAGAAGGGGTATCTGGGAATCTATTAGAGTTGTTTATGAATCTGCGCTACCTGAACTACCTCAGGCTGGTCATCGAGCACGGCAGCTTCGCTGCCGCGGCGCTTGCTGGCGGCGTGTCGCAGCCTGCCATCAGCCACGGCATGAGGCAGCTCCAGCAACAGTTCAACACGCCGCTATTCGTTCGGTCGGGGCGCAAGCTGATACCCACCGAGGCCGCGCTGCAAGCGGCGCTCCATAGCAAGGATCTTGCCGAGCGGATGGACGCACTTGCCGCGACGGGAGCCATCGCGGCCCATCGCGACACGCTGCGCGTCGGGGTGACGCCGTCCGCCGCCTTGGTCTGCGGCCCGGCTTTGCACGCTGTTTGGTGCCGAGGCCACTCGCGCCGGCGTCTCGACATGTCGAGCGCTGACGAAGGGCGCATGCTTGCCAGCTTGCAAGGCGGCCAACTCGACCTGGTGATTTCACCGCGGCCACGTGGCTACCGTGCCACCGGCTTGGGCTGCGAACCGCTGTACCAACTCACGCCGCTCGCTTACGCCCGCCGCGCTCACCCCTTGGTCAAGGCGCAATCACTGATGGAACTGCAAGCAGCCTCTTGGGCCATCGTCGGGCCCAGCGTGAGCGGGCCCGTGGACGTGCTGCACGAAGCCTTTGCTGTCCGACGGATGAGACCGCCACGCGTAGCCGCATCGTGTCCCGACTACGCCAGCCTTCTCCATCTGATGGTCCACAGCGATTTGCTTTGTGTTCTCCCTCACCCGGTCTTGCTGGATGGAGCGCCGAAGGGACAGGTCGTGCCCCTGTATCTGCGCGAGGCCCTTCCGCGCTACGAGATGCATCTGTTCACGCCGATACGGCAGCGCCGTGCCCTGCGGCCTGCCGTCGCCATGTTGAAGCAACAGGCCGCTTTGACCTCAGAGGCGCCGGGGCATGCACAGGCTTCTGCCGAGCGACCGGTCTGAGAGGCTGAGAGTATTTCGGACGTGTCCGAGCAGCACGTCAAATGGCGCCTGATCTAGGCGCAAATGCTCGCCATGGCCTGGCCATGGCGAGCATTTGCAACGACGAGCAGGGGGCTTTTGGCGTGATGAGCGGGCATGATCGAAATACTCTCAGCCTCTCAGCCGATCCAGCAGGGCCAACGAAGCTCTGCAATGGGTCGCTATGCAAAGCTTTGAGCGCAGCCAGTTCAACAGGGTGCCGTCCTTCACGAGCAATGCAACCAGCGCCGCCTTCGTGGGATCGTCCAGGGGGGTGAACAGCAGCGCGGCCAGGCGTTCGCGCTCGGCCGTCAGCGCTTGGCTGACGACCCGCTGAAGTCTCATGTAGTCCGGGCACTCGACCCTGTACTGACGCAGGTAGGCGATGATCTCGGCGACGATGAAGCCGGGCGTAATGTCGCGGCGCGCGACCTGCTCGGCCAGCTGCACGCTGTTCCAGACGCCCGACTCGAGGAGTAGCTACGATACGGGCGGCTACAAGATCCGGTTCTCCAATACAACCGGCGGAAGCCGCGCCATCGATAACCATCATCGGCAGCGGCGGTGAGCAATTCATCTATTAACTCGCACAAACACAAACCATGAAGCGAAGATTCAATCTCCCCGTCTGCGCAACCCTCTTGCTGGGAGCACTGGCCATGGGCGCCCGCGCAGAGCAGCCCGTCTTATACGTCTATTCGACTATTGACGCGCTACTTGCCGGCGCATACGAAGGTGACCTGACCGTCCGCCAACTGGCCACGAAAGGGGATTTCGGGCTGGGGACCTACAACCATCTGAATGGCGAAATGGTGCTGTTGGGCGGCACGATGTATCACGTGAAAGCCGATGGCACTGTGGCGATCGCTGACCCGGACGAACACGTGCCGTTGGCCTATGTGGTGCCCTTCCAGCCATCCGACACGTTTGTGGTCGAGGCGTCCGCGGCGGCCAAACCGCTGACCGAACTGGAGACCGCCATCGACGCACGGCTGGCCAACAAGAACCTGTTCTATGCCGTCAAGGTCTCGGGTGCGTTCGTGAATGTCTCGACGCGCGCGATCGCTCCACAAGCGCGGCCGTACCGATCGTTGGCCGAGGTCTCGAAAGAACAAGTGGTGTTCAAGCGCACCGAGGTTGCCGGCTCGCTGGTTGGCCTTCGCAGCCCCTCGTTCTCCAAGGGGATCTCCGTGCCTGGGTGGCACTGGCATTTCATCTCCGATGGCAAGGACTATGGCGGCCACGTACTGGCTGGAAGCCTCGTCCGCGGGGTCGTGAAAGTCGCGCCGGTCCGCGAGTTCGATGTGCAGCTGCCGGCGAGCGACGACTTCGCAAAGGCCGATCAGACCAAGGACCGGTCCGCAGAACTCCACCAAGTGGAGAGCGGTAGGCGCTGATTCCCCCACGTTAGATCAAGCATCGACTTCATAGCCACGCTTGAAGTGCAACACGAAGCGATCGCTGAAGAGATCAACCGGGTCAAAGCGCTACTTCAGGCAATCGAATAGTCCACGGAAAGGGAGCGCGGATATGCAAGAGCAGATGAAAGCGGCAAGGCGCGACGTTGACATCTTCCAGGTGATGGAAGCGCGAGTTCGAGCTGGCGCCGATCTACGTAGGCGGCTCGCTGGGGGGCGAGCAAGGCGCCATGCAACTGCGACTGGCGGCGGTCTCAGGGTCACCACGATTGAGGAAGCGCTGAAGCCGTGCAGCGGCACGAGCGAGGAGGCACAGCTCGGCATCGCCGCCGGTACCGCCGTATTTCGGTCGCATCGCATCGTGCGCGATTGCGCCGGTCAGGTCATCGAGCTGAGTGAGGATTTGATTCGGAGCGACACCCATCGGTTCACGATGCATCAGATCTCGGGGGAGAGAGAGTGAAGGTCGTGCTGGCCTGCGACCTCGGCGGCACGAGCTTTAGAGCCGCGCTTGTCGACGCTCAGGGCATCATGCAAGCCCAAAGCATGGTGCCCACCACCTCGACTACGGTGGGCCCCATGGGCTGGTCGGAGTTCGACGCAACCGACTGCTGGCGCGACCTGATCGCGCTGTGCGCAAGCCTGGCCGCCTCTGCGCCACAGCTGTTCGACGCGGTGCAGGCGGTGGCGATTTGCGGCATGACACGCACCCAGGTTTTTCTCGGTCGCGATGGGCAGCAGCTGCGCTATGCCATGAGATGGGACGACTCCCGCTCGGAAGACGCCGCCAAGCGGCTCACGGCGAATCTGCCCACGGAACATCCTGAACTTGGCAACCTCAACGCCTTTCATCCACTGGCACGGCTGGCTTGGCTGCGAGACGAAGAGGCGGTGACGTTCAAGAACCTTTCCACCGTATTGGAGCCGAAGGATTACTTGAACTTTCGGCTCACGGGCCGTCAGGCGGGCGATGCCATTTCAATGGCGCGTTTGCTCGCCTGCACGGAGCGGGTCAATGGCATCGACCTCCTGCACGCGATCGGAGCGTCCTCGACGCTCCTGCCATTGGTGCTGGAGCCTTGTGGGCGTGTCGGCGACATCTTGCCCGGTCATCCCTCGCCCCTGGACCGGCTCGTCGGCGTCCCGGTTTTCTGCTGCTCCAACGACACCTGGGCAGCAGCCGCGGGCCTTGGCGCGTTGAAGGCGGGCCGCGCCTACAACATCTCGGGCACCACCGAGGTGCTGGGCGTGATGAGCGAGCGTCCTGCCGCGGCACAGGGTCTGCTCACGGTCGACTGGTCAGGCTTGTATATGCTCGGCGGCCCGAGCCAGAACGGCGCCGACACCGCCCGCTGGCTGAGCCGCCTGCTCGGCTCGATCGACGACGACCACCAACCTGCTGCCGCAGTCGGGCACGCGCTGAATGGGTTGCTGGCCGGTAGACGACATTCGCAGCCCTTGCTGTTCCTGCCTTATCTGCAGGGCGAACGTGTGCCCTACTGGGACCCGTCCTTGCGCGGTGCCTTCATCGGACTCGGTCGTCACCACGGTGCCACCGATCTTGCCTTCGCCGTGCTGGAGGGCGTCGCCTTTCAGAACCGCGTGGTACTGGAACGGGCCGAGGCCGCAATCGGTCAACCGGTCACGGAAATCCGCTTCGGCGGCGGCGGGGCCTTCAACCCGGTGTGGCGACAGATCAAGGCCGACATCTGCGGGAGGCCGATTGTCATTGGCGAGTCCGCGCAGCCCGGCACGTTGGGCGCAGCGATCGTCGCATGGACGGGGCTGGGTCACTTTGCTTCACTGTCGCAAGCCCAGGCTCAACTTGTCAAAATCGTTGCCCGGCACGAGCCGAACGCCGAGCGTGCTACTGCCTACCAACGTCTGTTCGATCTCTATCGTCGCAGCGAACAAAGCCTCGCGCCAATCTCGCGCGATTTGGTTGGTCTCTCCTTGCCAACCCCCACATAAGAGACCACAAGGTCGTGCGCAAACTCATCGGACACTACGGGACGGCAATGGCCGGGCTCGCACTCATCGTCTTTTTCGTACTCTTCGCACCCAACTTCGCGTCAGGGGCGAACATCGTGAACGTGCTGAAGGACACGAGCTTCCTTGCCATTCTGGCGCTCGGCTTCACACTCGCCTTCATCGTGGCAGAACTCGATCTTTCGATCGCAGAGATGGCAAGCTTGGCCGCTGTGGTCTGCGGCTGGCTGGTGCAGCTTCAGTACCCGCCCTATGTGGCCGTCGCGGCGGCGCTGGGTGTCAGCATCGCGCTCGGCGCGGCCAACGGTTACGGCGTGACCGTTCTGCGCATTCCGTCTCTCATCATGACACTCGGTACGGCCGCGATTGCCAAAGGCCTGGCTTTCATGATCACGCAAGGCGTGGCTTTCGTGGGGAGCTGGCCAGTGAGCTTTACGGGGATCGCGCGAGGCAACACCCTTGGTGTGCCGAACCTGCTGCTGTGGTTCGTGGCGGTGGCACTCTTCGCCGACGGCCTGGTCAGGTGGACACGCACTGGCGCCCACATGGTGGCCACCGGCGAGGCCGAGGACGCGGCGCGACTGTCCGGCATCGCAACCGCGCGAATGAAGCGCTTCGGCATGCTGCTGGCGGGCGCGTTGGCTGGCATCATGGCCGTGCTATTGGCCGCCAACCTGTCTTCGGCGGCTCCCCATATGGCCGGCGACTACTTGTCGTACGGCATTGCCGCAATGCTGCTGGGCATGACCATGTTCAAACCCGGAAAACCCAACGTCGGCGGCACGGTCTTCGCAGCGCTGGTGCTCAAAGTGCTAGGCAACGGTCTGGTACTGCTGGGCGCGGCCTACTATGTCCAGGACATCGTTCTTGGCACCATTATCATCGGCTCGGTCGCCTTTTCGGCAAGCGCGATGAAGAAGGCCGCATTCAAGGTCTGACCCGCCAAACCACCATCAACAAGAGGAATAACGGATGTTCGGACTCGGGAGAATCCTGGCCTTTGGCGCAGTGCTTTGTGCGATCGGGCAACCCACTCAAGCTTTCGAGGTCGGCATCATCGGCTTTCAGTTTTCGTCGGAAACCCATGCGCGCGTCGCCAACGCGGCAGCGGCGGCAGCCAAGGCCAGGGGCTGGGGCGTCACGCTGTTGAACTCGGAGGGCACGCTGCCAAAGCACGCTGAGCAATTCGACACGCTGATCGTCAAGAAGGTTGATGCAATCATCATCGTGATGGGCAAGCCGGTGGAAGCCGATGCACAGTTCAAGGCGGCCAAGGACAAAGGCATTCCAGTCGTCACCGTGATGTCGGGATCGAGCCCCCACACGCTGTTTGACATCCAGACCAACGAATACAAGGTCGGGGCCGAGGCTGCGCTCTATTTACTCGGCCAGCTCGGCTACAAGGGCAACATCGTTAGCTCTCGCTTTGATCTGAACGTCGGCACGCGCATCCGAGGTAAGGTTCTCGACGACGTTCTGTCGGAGAACCAAGCGGTCAAGGAAATCGGCAAATTTTCGATGTCGCGCACCCAGAGCTGGCGCGACGACGTGCGTGCCGGCATGCAGGCGCTCTTGCTGCAAAACCAAGGCAGGATCAACGGCATCTGGGCCTCCTTCGACGGGCAGGCCTACATCATCGACGACCTGCTAAAGGCGCAAGGTGTGAAGAAAGGCCAGGTCCCGTTGGTCTCGGTCGACGGCGGCAAGGAGACCTACGCACGGATCGCAGACCCGGAATCGACGCTCGTCGCCACGGTCTCGCTCCCCTTCGAAGAGATGGGCAGGCAAGCAGTCGACTCGATCCAGACCATCGTGGTCGAAAAGAAGCCGAAGGAGACGATAACCAAAGGCCCTTACCTCTTCAAAGACGCCGTGCTCGTCGACAGAACGAACGTGCAACAGTTTCTGAAATAGTTCCCCGAAAATCACGGTTGAAGCCGACGCGGTGCGCGAGCCCATTCTTTCACTGCGTGGCATCGGCAAATGCTACGGCGCGCTGGTCGCCGTGCGCGGAGTCGATCTGGACATTCACCCCGGCGAGGTGGTGGCAATCTGCGGCGACAACGGCGCTGGCAAGTCAAGCCTGATCAAAGTCATGTCCGGGGCCGAGGATGCGACCGCGGGCAGCATGTCCCTGCGCGGTACGCCGGTGCGCTTTGCCTCGCCGCACGACGCATTGAACCAAGGCATTGCGACCATCTATCAGGATCTGGCGCTGGCTCCGCGCCTATCGATCGCTGCCAACGTCTTCATGGGCTCCGAACTGACGCGGCCGCTGGTGCTGCCGTTTCTGCGCATCCTCGACAAGAAACGCATGATTGCCGAGGCCAGACGTTATCTGTCGCAGCTCTCGGTGACGATTGAGGACATGACGAGCCCGGTCGATCGGCTTTCCGGCGGACAGCGGCAGGCGGTTGCCATCTCGCGAGCGCTGCGCTGGAAGGCCGAGATCATCATCATGGACGAACCTACCGCAGCGCTGGGAGTCAAGGAAACGGCGCTGGTCCTAGCACTCATTCGCAAGCTCAAGCATGACGGGCGTACTGTCGTGCTCGTGAGCCACAGCATGCGTGATGTGGTTGCGCTGGCCGACCGCGTCGTCATCATGAGAGCGGGTCAAAAGTATGTGGACCGGCCGCTCGATGGGCTTGACGCCGACAATCTGACCCAACTCATCATGAGCAGCAGCGCACGCCAGTCGTCACGATGACGAATGGCCGGGACGCCCCACCTGCGCAGCGCAGGTCGCCCGGATGACGCGCCAGCACGAAACTGCTGCCAAGGTCAGATTCGCAAGCAGCCGGTGTTCGGCATCATCAAGCGGGTGATGGGCTGGCGCCAGATGAGCATGCGCGGGCTGGCCAAGGCAATAAGGCGAATGGGTTTGGTGACCATGGCCTGGAACATCAAGCGAATGCATGTGCTGCGCGCTGCGTGAAGGGGGAAAGTGCGCCCCGATCACGCCAAGAACGAGTCCTCAGGCGCCCCGATGCACGCTCACAGCTTTAAGTGTTGAGAACACTCGATCCGCGCGACGCCGTCTCAGAAAACGCGGCGCACCGATATCAATCGGTTTCGATCGGGCTCAAGTCCGACGGACTCCTGGCTCACTTGTTTGGAGCATCGTTACTACACTTCACGCGAGCGCACGCCGTAAACAATCGCGGCCAGCAAAATGATCAGACCCTGCGCGACCAGCTTCCCGGGCTCTCGCACGCCGAGTGTCGTCATGAGCACGAACAGCAAGGCGAAGCAAAGAACACCAAAGAACGGTCCAAGCACGCCGCCAGTGCCACGGCCGAAGATCACGCCGCCAAGGATGGTGGCGGCCACCGAGTTCAGCACGAGCTCGGGGCCGAAGCGGATGCTGCCGACGGCAATCGAGGCGGTCTGAACCAGTCCCCCGACGGCAGCCATGAGCCCGGCCAGGACGTGGGCCACGACCACCGAGCGCTGGACGGGCACGCCCGAGAAGTGAGCCCCGACCGGGTTCTCGCCGATCGACGAGACCCAGCGGCCGAACACGAGTCGCGACAGCACGATGGAGATGACCACAGACAGCACCGCCCAGAAGACGATGGGCGAAGGAATGCCGAGCGGGCGCAACTCGTAGACATCACGCAGCACTTGTGGCACGTTGCCAGGTGGCTTGCCGTCTGCCAGGTACTCGACGACGCCGGCCAGGACGATGCTGACCGCCAGTGTGACGATCACGGCGGAAACGCGCCGCTTGCCGATCATGAGTCCGTTGAACAGCCCCACCGCCAGCCCGATGCCGAGCGCGACGGTCACCATGGTGATGGGAGCGTCATCAGGAATCATTGCGGAAGACAGCGCGTAGTTGACGATCAGAATCACGCCACCGCATGAGAGGTCGATCGAGCGCGCGTTCATCACCAGCAGCTGGCCGAGCACCACGAGGCCGAGTGGTGCGACCTGCCGGATGAACGTGCCCATGACGTTGAGGTTCATGAGCTGCGGTCGGGTGATCCACAGCGCGGCCAGAAGCAATGCGAAGACGAGATAGGCCGGCGGCCACTTGGACACACGGGACACCCAGGATGCGGCCGGGGCCTGCGGGGTTGCACCGGTCGCCTTGCGGGTGGAAGACGGAGTTGCACTCATGGTGACGGTGGATTGGCCAGTCATTTCGATCACAGCCCGATGTTCTTGCGTGGCTGCAGCGCGATCACCGCAAGCAGGATAAGCCCCTTGACGACGGTCTGGACGAACGCCGAGACGTGCTCGAGATTGATGCCGTTGGCCAGCAGTGCGAGGAATGATGCGCCTATCAATGCCCCGCCGACGCTGCCGATGCCACCGGCGAGTTGCACCCCTCCCAGCGCGACCGCGGTGATGGTCTCGACCGCGAACAGAGCGCCGATCTTGGGATCCCCGGAAGCGATGCGCCCAGCAAGGAAGACGCCAGCGGCGGCCGCGAACATGGCAGACAGCACGTAGGCCGTCACGATGATCCGGGTTGTATTGATGCCGAAAGACGCGGCATGCTCCTTGCCGCCCCCGACCGCGAACAGGTGAAGGCCAAAACGCGACCCGTGCACCAGCTTCCAGCCAATGAGGATGGCCGCGCCGGTCCAGACGAGCGGCATCGGAATGCCAAACGGTCCTGTCGCGACGAGCTGCGTAACAGCCGCCGGTGTCTCACCACCGGCCACCGGCCGGATGACCAGCGTGATTCCCTGGACGATGCTCATCGTCGACAGCGTGGCGATGATCGGGTGCACGTTCAGTCGCGCGATGATGAACCCGTTCGCGAGCCCGATCAGGACGGCGCCGCCGAAGATGCTCAGCAGCAGGATCCACAGTGGCGCGTCCAGCACGAGGATCGCGGTCGCCATGCTGATGACCGAGCCTACCGAAAGGTCCAGCCCCCCGATCAGCACGACGATCAGCTGACCGATGCTTGCGATGATCATGGGGGTGGCCTGGGCGACCAAGTTGACAAGGTTCTGGCTTTCCGCGAATACATCGGAGCGCACGGCCAGCAGCACTGCTGCAGTGATGCTCATGGCCAGCGGCAAGAGCCACAGGCCTTGGCGCGAGTTCTGGCCGGTGACAAGTGCTCGAAGAGTTTGCGCTTGCATGGTGTTTTCCCGTCGGGGCGTCGCGGCCGTCAGAGGCTGAGAGTTTTTCGAGCGTGCCCGAGCAGCACGTCAAAAGGCGCCTGATCTAGGCGCAAAGCGCAGCCATAGCTCCTGCTATGGCGAGCATTTGCAACGACGAGCAGGGGCCTTTTGGCGTGATGAGCGGGCATGATCGAAATACTCTCAGCCTCTCAGGCCGTCATCGCTGCGTCGACGATGTCGTGCTCGGTCGCATCAGCGGCGGCCATTTCCTTCACGATCCGGTTGCCGTGGATGACGTACAAGCGGTCGCACATGCCGATGAGTTCCACCGTCTCACGCGAAAGCACGATCACGGCTGCGCCGCTCTGCACGTACTCGCGCAGCAGTCGGTAGATCTCCGCCTTGGCACCGACGTCGACGCCGCGGGTCGGTTCCTCGATCAACAGGACCCCGGCACCCAGCAGCAGGTACCGGCCGAGCAGTGCCTTCTGTTGATTGCCACCGGATAGAGAGCCGACCGGCACGCCGTCATGTGGTGCCTTGATCGCCATGCGGCGTATCACGTCGGCCACACCGCGAGAGAAATTGCCAAGTGGCGAGAAGCCGGGCCGAGCCGATTGCGCGCCGATCGAAAGGTTGTGCTCGACGGACAGCCCGAGAAACAGTCCCTCCTCCTTCCGGTCCTCAGGCACGAACCCGACGCCCAAGGATTGCATCCGGCGCACGCCAGCTTGCGCTGAAGCCGGCAGCGTGACCTGCTGCTCGCCCACCGTCAGTTCACCGCGCTGCGGATGGTGACAGCCGACGATGGACCGGACGATCTCGCGCTGCCCTTGGCCTTCCAGGCCGGCCAGCCCAACGATTTCTCCGCAGTGCACGACCAAGTCGATGGGCGCGGAGTCTTTCGAAAGCTGAAGCTGCCGCACGCGCAGCGCTGGCTTGCGCACCGCGTCACTACCGGCGCGCGGTGGAAAGAGGTCACCCAGGTCGCGGCCAACCATCATGGCGACGAGCGATTGCGGCGTCAGCTCCCCAATCGGCCGGGACCCGACATATTGGCCGTCCTTGAGCACCGTCACGCGGTCGCAGACGTCGAAGATTTCCCCCATCCGATGCGAGATGTAGACGATGGCCTTTCCTTCGGCCTTCAATCGCCGGATGTGTCGCTTGAGCACGCCAACATCGGCGGCGTTCAGCGCTGCGGTGGGCTCGTCGAGGATGACCACATCTGCCTGTGCCGAGATGCCGCGCGCGATCTCGACGAACTGCTTTTCTGCCACGGACAATTGCGAAACCAGCGTCGCAGGATCCAGCTTGAGACCGAGCTCGCCCAACGCGGCGGCCGTCGCGTGGTTCATGCGCTGGTGGTCCACGCCCCACCATGGCGAGGTGGGCTCCTTGCCCAGGAACATGTTCTCCGCGATCGACAGATTGGGCAGCAAGGACAATTCCTGGAAAACCGTGGAAATGCCCTGCTCGAGCGCCTCCTTCGGATTTCCCAGTCGGAGCGGCTCCCCGCGCTTGAGGATGCTTCCTACATCCGGCTGAACCACACCGGCCAGAATCTTCATCAGTGTCGACTTGCCGGCGCCGTTTTCGCCCATGAGGCCATGAACCTCGCCGGGCAGGAGCTCCAGCGAAACCTTGTCCAGTGCGACGGTGCTGCCGTACGCCTTGGACACGTTGCGCATCGAGATGAGGGGGGTCATGCCTGTCTCGCTCAACAGCGGGCGCGCGTTGCCGTGCGCCCGCGGTACATCACTTCGATCCGGGGGCCTTCTTCTTGCCATAGTATTTCTGCAGGTCCTGCTCACTCAACTCGGTCGGCCACCACACATTGGCGGACAGGTCCGCGCGGTAGTACTTCTTGACCTTGTTCAGGTCCCAGCCCTCGGGGTCGTACGTGTAGCGCCTGTTCAGTGACTTGCCGTCGAGCAGCGCAATGGCAGCTCGAACTCCGGCTGCGCCTTGCGCAGGGCTGTACTCGGCGGAAACGGACTCGAGGCCTGGGGTGCTGATCCATTGGCCGAAGAAGCCGTTGTTGCCCTCGCCGGTGATCAGCGGGACCTTGGCACCGAACTGCTTGAAGACGTCGATGCACGCGCGGGTCATGTCGGCACCGGACGACCAGATGCCGTCGACCTTCGGGTTGCTGAGATAGAACGTCTCGCAGACTTTCTTGCCATTGTCGTATTGCCACATGCCGTGATCTTCGGCAGTGATCTTGATCTGCGTGCCCTTGAGCGCTTCCTGGAGACCCTTGTAGCGGTTGATGTCTTCCGGGTGAGCAGGCAGGCCGCGCAGCACCCAGATATTGCCCTTGCCGCCGAGCTTCTTCACCAGGAAGTCGCCCATCACCTTGCCGAAGTGGACGCCGCCGCCCTGGATGTCGACGGTGTAGGCGTCGGTCTCGGTCAGCCCGGTGTGAACGATCACCGGGATGCCCGCCGCCACGGCCTTCTTGATTCCCGCGTCGGCAGAGGTCGTCGTCAGCGGCGTGACGATGATGGCATCGACCTTCTGGGCGATCAGGTCCTCGATGTCGGCGACCTGCTTGGCCTGGTTGATGTTCGCATCCAGCAGGATGAATTTGGTGACGCGGCTGTCCTTCGCCGCCGCACTTTCGGCCTCGTGGGCCATCTGCACGGTCCACGTATTGGCGTTCACGCCGAAGTGGCTCATGCCGATTTTCCAGGGCGCGTTCTTCTTGAACGCATTGGGCGCCGTCTTGCGGGTATCGCCGGGGCGGGGCGTGACGCCGTCCATCAGCTTCACTTCCTGCGCGGTCGCCGAGGCGCAGAGCGCCAGAGCGCAGGTGCAACCCAGCGCGATTCTTGTCAACAATTTCGAGATCTTCATGCTGGCCTTGGGGTTGGGATAAGGGTTGTTGAAGTGCGCTGTGTCAACCTCGACTGCACGTCTTCACGGTCGTGTGAAGGCATGAACACTACGCCCAGCGCGCCCTGATTGCCAAGCTGTTCGGCTTGTCGCCTGTGGTCCATCGAATCTCACGATTCGCTTGCAGCCGCCGCGGGCGGCCGCAGGTGGCGGGCCAGCGTGGCGAACATCTCGTCCACTTTGATCGGCTTGGCAATGTGGTCGTCCATGCCGGCCTTCAGCGCCTTTTCGCGGTCGCCGACCATCGCGTTGGCCGTCATCGCGATGACCGGAAGCCCTTGCCACCGCGGCTGTTCGCGCAATGCGCGCGTCGCCGCATAGCCGTCCATGACCGGCATCTGGCAGTCCATCAGGACAGCGTCGAAGCGCTCGCGCGCGAGCATGTCCAGCGCCTCGCGGCCATTGTTGGCCACGGTCACGACGATGCCTGCGCTGCCCAGCAGGTCGCGCGCAAGCTCCTGGTTGATCGGGTTGTCCTCAACCAGCAGGATGCGCGCACCGGCGAGGCTGGCGCTGTCGTGGTGCGGCGCATCGGCGCGGCGCTTGCCGTGATCGGCGATCCGGCGCGGGTTGCCGCCCGCCAGCATGCAGGCCTCCAGAAGGCACGAGGGCGTCACCGGTTTGCACAGGGTCGCGGCGACGACGAGCCCTTCGGCCGCCAGCAGGCGTGCCACTTCGTCGCGGCTGAAGGCGGTGAGCATCAACACAGTCGGCGAGTGGTGGAGCAACGGCATGCGCGCCAGACGCCTGGCGCACTCCACGCCGTCGATGCCCGGCATCTTCCAGTCGAGCAGCACGATGTCGAAGGGCTCCTGGCGCGCATCGGCCTGCATCACGGCGTCGAGGGCCGCAGCGCCGTTGGCAGCGGCCGAGACGCTCAGGCCCATCTTGCCGGCCATCTCCAGCAGCACATTGCGCGCGCAGTCGTTGTCGTCCACGACCAACACGCGGGTGCCGTTCAACACTGCACCCGGTGCCGCCTTCTTCACCGGTTCGTGCCGAACGCCCAGGCGCAGGCTGAAGTGAAAGCAGCTGCCCTCGCCCGGCGCGCTGCGCACGCCCAGCGTGCCGCCCATCATGCGCACCAGGTGGTGGCTGATGGCCAGCCCCAGGCCGGTGCCGCCGAAGCGCCGGCTGATGGACGAATCGACCTGCGAGAACGGCTTGAAGAGCCTTTCCTGCTGTTCAGCCGTGATGCCGAGGCCGGTGTCGCGAACCTCGAATCCGAGGTGCACCAAAGCCGCATCGCACTCGAGCACCTCGACGGCGACGACGACCTCGCCGCGCTCGGTGAACTTGGCCGCGTTGTTGCCCAGGTTGAGCAGCACCTGGCGCAGGCGGGACGGGTCGCCGACCACATGCGAGGGCAGATTCGGCGACAGCGCAAAAACCAGTTCGAGGCCCTTCTCCTCGGTCTTCTGCCCCAGCACGTCGGCGAGCTGTTCCAACACGTCATCGAGCTCGAACGGAATCCGCTCGATGTCCAGTTGGCCGGCCTCGATCTTGGAGAAGTCGAGGATGTCGTTGATGATGCCCAGAAGCGACTCGGCTGACTGGTGCACCTTCTGCACGTAGTTGCGCTGGCGGTCATCGAGGTCGCTTTGCAGCGCCAGGTGCGACATGCCGAGGATCGCGTTCATCGGCGTGCGGATCTCGTGGCTCATGTTGGCGAGGAATTCGCTCTTGGCCTGGTTCGCCGCATCGGCGACTTGCCGCGCGGCGCGCTCCGCTTCGGCCTGCTTGCGTTCGCTCAGGTCGAGCACGAACGACACGCCTTGCTCCCGCGAGCCTTCCAGCAAGACGCCACCGACCAGGGTCGGGACCCGGGTGCCGTCCTTGCGAATGAAATCATGCTCATACGTCGGTGACTGTCCGCCCGTCTGAAGCGTTTCGAGATGTTCCGCCTCCGTCGCTTGGTATTCCGCAGGCGAGATGCGCGACCACTGCACTCGTCCCGCGACCAGGTCCTCGCGTGAATAGCCGATGATCGCGAGGAAAGCGTCGTTGGCATCGGTGATCTCCTCGGGCGTCCAGAAGTAGACGCCGATGATGCTGGAGTCGACCAGCTGGCGGATTCTGGCCTCGCGAGCCTGCAGATCGGCGTAGAGACGGGCATTCTCCAGTGCGATCGCCGCTCGCGCCGCCAGCGCTTCCAGCAGCGCCACCCGGTCCGAGGGGAAGGCGTACGCGGCCTGGCTGTTCTCGAGATAGAGCACGCCGCCCACGAGGCCCTGCCTGAGCAGGGGAATGCACATCACCGAACGTGGCGACCTCAGGCGCAGATAGGTGGACCCTTCCCATGCCGGACCAGGTCGCGACCCGTCGTCGATGATGACGTTCTTCCGCGTATGGATGACGTAGTTCACAAGGGCCTCGGGGCATTCCGTCTCGGCCAGAGGACCATGGCGCAGCTTGAGTTCGATGGTGCCGTCCTTGGCGCCGGCTTCTGCCTGGATCTCGAAGGTTTTTCCTTTAGGGAGAAACAGCAGCCCGCGATCGGCCCCGGCGTTCTGCAGGATGATCGTCATCAGCGCCTCGATCAACCGGGGCAGTTCGATCTCGGCGGCGATTGCCTGCGACGCCTTGATCACCGCCGCCACATCAAGCTGACCGATGGTCGAGCCGATGGTCTCTTGAGCAAGGGAGTGCTCGCGTGCGGCCAGCTGTGGATAGCGCCGGTCGAGTTGGCTCACCTTGCCACCGGCGCCCCAGCGGGCATAACAGGCGCGCGCGTTCCTGAGATGCGCAAAGCCGGTCGTCTCGATCCCAAGGTCGAGATAAAAGCGGCCCGTCAGCTCGTTGGCCAGTGCCTCGTTCTGTGTGAAGCCGTTATCTCGCGCCGAACGGATGGCCTGTTCGTAGAGCCGCATGGCTTCCATCCCTCGTCCATCGAGGCGAGCCATCTCGGCAGCCACCATCAGATACTGGTTCAGGAAGGTCGCTGGACAGCTTTCCGACCATTGCCGAAGCGCGTCGAGGTGCGTGGTCAGTACCGCGCGCATACCCGCTTGTCTTTCCTGCGAGCTCTTTAGGAAAACCTCGGCGAGAGCGAGCGAATGGTAGAGGCAATAGTTGGCCCACTGGATGTGGCAGCGGACTGACCACAGAAGGGGTTCAGCCTTCGCGGAAAACTCAAGCGCCACCTCCGCACTCCCGAGAAGGAAGTGCCGCTGCACTTGGAGAATCCAGTGATAGCAAATGACGACGGCGATTCCGCCCGCCTGCACGTTGCATTCGATCGCCGCTTCGTCCAAGACGGGATGGCCGTGTATTTGGCCACGGAGGCTTTGAATGAAGGGCTGGATACTTGAGATGATGTTGATCACATGGACGAATTTGACTCGGCGAACGAAATCCAGAGATTTCACCGACTCGGACCAGACCTGATCAAGAGAATCGCCCCGGGCGATCTGATCCGTCAGGCGATGTTCGAGGCTGTAACAGACATAAATGTTTTCCCCTGTTTCCTCCGCCGCCCGTATGGCCGCATCGAGGCAGGCCATGGCGGTTTCGATCGGCTGCGTCCACAGGACCGCCATCTGTGTCGAAAACTGCGCCCCCACCTTTTGAGCGGCGAACCCATGTCTTTCGGCGACGTCGATGGCCAATTGGCCGAACTGTTCCCCCACTTTGTAATGATGGAAGACGGGGCCGATTTGAATGGCCATCCAAGCGTAGCCAATGACGGAGAACTCGCTTGAGCCGTGTTGCAGCGACAGGTTCACCATCCTGCAGGCAGTCATGCGGCAGAGATCGCTGTGGGTGAAATAGGCCGAACGACAAAGTGCGGACAGAATGTTCATGATTGCCCGCATCTCCGGGTAATCCATCAAAGGCAGATCGATGAGAGTGACGATGGATCGTTCGCCCAGGGTGCTCAACACGGTGTCGTACTCCGCGCGGACTTGGCTTTGCGTCGGGTGCTCGGGCAAGGCCATGCCGAACATTTGCAAACATTCGAGCGCAGTTCGAACGGCCGACGGATTTTCGCCCTGCATAAGCTGGAGAACCATTCGCAACCGATAGCCTTCGCCCCGGTCGATATTCGACTGCCCTCTCAGCAGCAACTCCTCGATGAATTGCGAGGCCACGTCGAAATTTGAGCGCAGCAGTTCACACTCGGCCCGCTCGAACGAGAGGTCGAATGCCAAAGCGTAGCAACTCTGCCACCCCTCCTCGGCCAGCAACGTGATGCCAGCGGAGAGATAGCTGACGGCGGCGCTGTAGGCCGTCGACGCCTTGGCTTTTCTCCCGGCAATGAGATTGAACTCGGCCACACGCTGCTTTTCCTTCCAAACGGAAATGAGCGGCAGTCCCAGGTTGAACTGGTTGACGAGATCAAACACCTTTTCGCCGATCTCCTCTTCATGCATGCCCGCGATCAGCAGACGGCCGATCCGCAGGTGAAGCTCGGGGCGCAATGACGGTGGGATAAGCGCGTACGCGGCTTCCTGAACACGGTCGTGGAGGAACTTGTAGGAGTCTTCCATGCGGAAGACGAGCCCCCCGCGAATGGCCTCCCAGAGGGCCGCATCAATCTTTTCTCCCGATGTCCCCTGAACCATTCTGAGGGAGGCAAGATTCGCACTGTTGCCAAGGCAGGCGAGTTGCTTCAGGGCTTCCTGAGTCTCGACGGGCAAGCGGCTAAGCTTGCCAACCATGAAGTCCACCACGTTATCGGTATAGGCTTTGGCCCGAATGCGAGCGAGGTCCCAGTTCCAGGCCCCCGCCTCGGGGTCGAATGCAACGAGGCCCTCTTCGGCCAGGGCGGAAATGAACTGAATGGCAAAGAACGGATTGCCGCTGGTCTTCTCCTGCACCAGCGCGGTCAAGGGCTGGGCGCTTGCAGGGTCGCAACGCATCGTGTCGGAGACAAGCCGGCTGACGTCGTCCGCGACCAGCGGCGTCAGGACGATGTCATGGATTGACCGTCCGGCTTTGACGATCCCCTCTCGCATCCGCATGAGCGGATGGATCGGACTGACCTCATTGTCTCGGTAAGCACCGACAAGCAAGAGATGCCGAACGTCGGGATGCGTGGCCAGATGCTGGAGGAGGTCGAGAGTCGCCCTGTCGACCCATTGCAAATCATCGAGAAACAGCGCAAGCGGGTGCTCCGGCCTTGCGAAAACGCCAAGGAAGCGCCGGAATACCGTCTGGAAGCGCGCCCGCATTTCGTCCGGAGAGAGATCTGAAACCGGCGGTTGCCTTCCTATGACGAACTCGAGCTCCGGGACGAGATTGACGATAAGCGCGCCGTTCGGGCCCAAAGCCTCCTGAAAGTGGTCTCGCCATTGGCCTAGCGCCGCCTCGCTCTGTCCGAGGAGCGGGCGGACAAGGCTCCCAAGAGCTTGCGCAAGGGTGGCGTACGGGACGCCACGCTTGTACTGGTCGAACTTGCCGGCGGCGAACAGGCCGCGCGGCGACACGATGGCCTTATGCAGTTCGTTCACCACCGAGGATTTGCCGATGCCCGAATACCCGGAGACCAGGACCAATTCCGGCTGGCCGGATGCCACCACCCGCTCGAAGGCGGTCAGCAGCGTGCCGACCTCGCGCTCACGGCCGTAAAGCTTCTCGGGCACACGCAGGACGTCGGGGATGTCGTGACGTGCCGGCTCGAAGGGCGCGATCTTTCCGGTCGCCTGCCATTCGGACAGGCAATGCTTCAGGTCGGCCGCGAGTCCGGCAGCGGTCTGGTAGCGGTCCTCGGCGGTCTTGGCCAAGCACTTCATGATGATGGCCGACAGCGCCGCCGGTATGGCGGGACGAAGCTCGGCCGGCGGCACGGGCCGGCGGGAGATATGGCAATGCACCCACTCCATTGGCTCGGACGCGGCGAAGGGCAGCACGCCGGTGAGCATCTCGTACAAAGTGACGCCCAGAGCATAGAGGTCGCTGCGCGCATCGACCGAGCGGTTCATCCGTCCGGTGCGCTCGGGTGCCATGTAGGCCAGGGTGCCGGCGATGATTTCGGGCGGTTCGGGGCCGGGGTGCTCCTGGGGCAGCCGGGAAGCCAGGCCGAACCCTGTCAGGCGGACGGCCTCGCCCGTGACAAGGATATGGGCGGGACAGACGTCCTTGTGGATGAGGCCGCGGGCATGGACCTGGCCGAGGGCGCGGCACAGGGCGAGGGCGAGCGGCAAGGCGGCGTCGAGGTCGAGTGGTTGGCCCAGCCGGCTCGCGAGCAGGTCGCCGCCGGGGTCGTCGAGGAGCAACCGGAGTTCGCCCGCCTCACGCACCAGGGCGCGGGGCCGCACGGCCCAGGCGGGGTCGAGCTCCAAGCGCAGCTCATATTCGTGCTCCATGCGATCGAGGATGGACTGCGAGGGGCACGCCGACAGCGGCGGCCCCAGCACCAGGATTGAGCCGCCGTCATCGTCGCATCTTCGGTAGAGGGTCAGTTCCCCATCCTCCCTGAGGTTTGCCAACGGGGCACCCCTGGGCTTGCTCATCTCGACTCTGCCCTGGCTCGAAAACCCATGATCAACGGTTCCAACGCGTTCTCCACGTTCGCGCTAGCACGCCTTAGAGGCCATCACTTCCCTGCGGCACAGCTATGCACGCATAGCTTACATCGCACAGGAGCAACAAGAATTCCGTCTGGTGCTGCTGCGCGTCAATTGCTTGCCCCGCTGGAGGAACGTGAGGGAGTCGAACGTATTAGACGCGGGTGAGTTGCAGTCGAGCACATGTTCCGTCAGCGTCTGGTCCTTTGGCGGGTGGTTGACCGCAACGGGTCGGCAGTGACTGTTCGCCGCGTGCTGATGCCGTCGTTCCGCCGCGCTGGTCGCTCGGCCGTCGGTTACCAGCCGCGAACGACAGTTGTTGAGGTGGACCAGCCATTCGCCCAAAAAATTACCAAGGCCTGCTTTCTGCAGCCGCCTCTTGTGGTCGTAGCGTTTGACGACCTTGCCTTTGGGACTGACGATTTCGCGGGCGAACAGGCACGGACGGTGCAGATTCAGCCACGGGTTGAAGACCTTCTCGTAAAACTCGTTGATCGGCTTTGCGTACTTTTTCGGGATGTGGCTGTAGCCCATGTGTTTGCGCACGACGCTGGCGTTCTTGCTCTCGGCCAACGCGTTGTCGCTGCTGTGGCGCGAGCGCGATTTTGTTTGCTCAATGCGCAGTTTCTCCAGCAGTTTGGCGACTCGGCCGTTGATGTATTCCGAGCCGTTGTCCGAATGAAAT
>JAJKJU010000223.1 GCA_021153565.1 Rhizobacter sp. | reverse complement strand
GGCGCGCTGCGGCGTTGCTCCTCACTTGTGTGGCTCGCCACACGGCGCTCGGAGCGCCTTGCATCGCATCCCGCCCAGCGCCCCCAAAACGGGAACTTATTTCGGGCCATGTCCTGATCAGCTCAGGGGATCGACTCTGATCAACGCAAGCGACAGGTTGTCGCCGCCGCCACGCGCCCGTTGCCGAGCCTTGCTTATCAACATCTCGCTGGCTTCGCGCGGCGGCAATGCATGCACAATGGCGCCCAGTTCCTTTGGGGTGAAGTAATGCCACAGCCCGTCGCTGCAGGCCAGGACGCTGTCGCCGATTTCTAGTCGATCGACGTGCCCTGAGCTCAAAGGAGGATCCTGAGTCGTGCCCAGGCAGCCGGTCAACAGGTTCGACTGCGGATGGTTGTTGGCTTCCTCCTCGGAAAGCTGACCCTCGTCGACGAGCCGTTGAACGAAGGAATGATCGATGGTGCGCGTCACCATCTCCGGCCCGCGGAAGTGATATATCCGCGAGTCGCCGGCATGGATGACGTCGCACTCGCGATTGGGGCTCACGATGAAGGCTGCGACCGTGCTGTGCGGTTCTTCTTCGGAGGTGATGGCCGTGAGTTTGATCATGAGGTGCGCTTCGAGCACCAATTGCTTCAAGGCTTCGGCGGCATCGTCGCGCGCAGGCACATAGCGCTCGAACAATTGTTGGGCGGTGAGAATGACTTGGTCGGCAGCCTTTCTGCCGCCACTCTTGCCCCCCATTCCATCGGCTAGCACGCCAAGGGCGCAGCCCGGAACGCGGGTGTGTGGGAGGATTTGCACCTGGTCCTGCTGGTAGGCGCGATCACCTCGATGAAGGCCAGTGGCGGCCGAAAGGCGATAACCCAGCGTCGTGGTGCTCATGGCGAAAACTATAATCGTTTTGCATTTCCCGCCATCGCGGGATTAGCGCGAATAAAGGCGCTTGACCGCGCTCCATGAACGACAACCTACATTCCCTGCCACGCAGGCTCATCGAGCTTCGCATGGAACACGCCGATCTCGACAGCCTGATCGACAAGGCATCCATAGAGCGCCCGGACGACGAACTCGTCCTGCGCCGGCTGAAGAAGCGCCGCCTCGCGCTTCGCGACCAGATCTGCAGGCTGGAAGCCCAACTGGACCCTCCCGAGCCTGCATGATCGACACGCCCACCGCATTGCATGAGGCCGTGTCGCACGCGTTTGCGCGCGGCGGTTCGTTGTCGCAGGCCGACGCACGCTACGTCGAGCGCGACGTGCAGCTTCACATGGCCCTGCAGGTGGCGCGTGCCATCGATGCACGCGAGGCGCTGGTGGCCGAGGCGGGCACTGGTGTTGGCAAGACCTTCGCTTATCTGGTGCCGACGCTGCTGTCGGGCGCGCGGGCCTTGATCAGCACTGCGACGAAGAGCCTGCAGGATCAGTTGTTCCTGCGTGACTTGCCCAGGCTTCGCGAGGCGCTGCAATTGCCCGTGACCGTGGCCTTGCTCAAGGGCAGGGCCAGCTACCTCTGCCTGCACCGGATGAACCAGGCGCGGCAATCGGCGCAACTTCCCGATCGTTGGGCGGTGCGCACGCTTGCCAAGGTGGAGCAGTGGTCCCACAAGACGGTGGCCGGTGACCTCGCCGAGATGGAAGGCTTGGACGAGCGAAGCAACGTGATCCCGCTCGTGACCTCGTCGCGAGAGAACTGCCTCGGCACCGATTGCCCTGAGTATCGGCAATGCCATGTGATGAAGGCTCGGCGCGATGCGATGGTCGCCGACGTGGTGGTGGTAAATCATCACCTGTTCTTTGCCGACATGGCCCTGCGCGACAGCGGTGTTGCCGAACTGCTGCCAAGTGTGGAAGTGGCTGTGTTCGACGAAGCGCATCAACTCGCCGAAGCGGGCGTGCAATTCCTCGGAACGACGCTCGGAAGCGGACAAGTGATCGACTTTGCCCGCGACATGCTCGGAATTGGCCTGCAGCAGGCTCGGGGCCTCGCACCCTGGCAAGACATCGCGGCCGGATGCGACCGTGCTGCCCGTGACCTGCGGATGGCTTGTGCGGGTGCGATGCGCGAGGTGCGGGGCAACCTGAAGCTTCGGTGGGAAGAGCGCGGGGACCGGAACGATTTCCTTGAAGCGCTGGCTGCGTTGGCGACAAGCTGCGCTCAGGCCAAGGAAGCGCTCGATGCCGTCAGCGAGATTGGCCCCGATTTCGACAAGCTCGGCGAACGCGCCTCGCAGCTCGCATCGTTGGCAAAGGCTTTCACTCAGGAGGCGGATGTCGGTAATGTCCGCTGGATAGATCTCACGCCGCATCAGTGCAGGCTGGTCGAGTCGCCGCTCGACATTCGCGACGCTTTGCGCGAGCAGATCGGCCGTGCGCGCAAGGCTTGGATTTTCACCTCAGCCACGCTTGGTGACGACGAGCGTCTGAGCTGGTTCACGGAGTCGGCCGGGCTCGACGAGGCAACGACATTGCGCGTGGGCAGCCCCTTTGACTACGTGAATCACGCACGGCTCTACGTGCCTCGCAACTTTCCGAAACCCAACGAGCCCGATCACCCGAACGCGGTAGGGTGTCTGGCCGCCGAGTGTGCCCGTGCGCTGGGCGGGCGGACCTTCGTGCTCACCACGACGCTGCGCGCGCTGCAAGCCATCGGCGAACAGTTACAAGAAGACTTTGACAGGCAGGGCGATGACATCCAGGTACTGCTGCAGGGGCAGGTGCCCAAGCGACAACTGATGCAGCAATTCCTCGCCCAGCCGAGGTCCGTGCTCGTAGGCTCGCAAAGTTTTTGGGAAGGCATCGACGTGCCCGGCGACGCACTGCAGTGCGTGTTGATCGACAAGCTGCCGTTCCCGCCGCCGAACGATCCTCTGGTCGAAGCGCGGGTGAAGCGCTTGGAGCGGGAAGGGCGCAACCCCTTCGCCGACTACTTTGTCGCCGAGGCGGCAGTGTCATTGAAGCAGGGTGCGGGCCGTTTGATCAGAAGCGAAACAGACCGCGGATTGCTCGTGGTTTGTGATCCGCGATTGGCCGGTATGAACTACGGGCGTCGCTTGCGCGAGGCCTTGCCGCCAATGACGCAGGTGATGTCGCAGGAAGAGGCGCTGGCCTGGCTCGCCGAGATCTCAGGTATCGGCCTGCCGTTCGTTTGAACGACCGGTCAGATCACCAGAACTGCCACCACGCGCGGGTCTTGGTGCGAAGGCCCTCGGCCGTCAGGTACTGGCTCGTCGGGTAGTTCTGGCTCAGCACGCGTTGTGCGTCGTCGCGCAACTGGGTAAGGCCGAGCTTGTCGTAGCTGCGCATCATGATGAAGAGCGCTTCTTCGGTTGACGGCGATTGCTGGAACTCGTTCACTGTCTGCTGCGCGCGGTTTGCGGCGGCCACGTAGGCACCTCGGCGGAAATAGTAGCCGGCAACGTGCACTTCGTAGGCGGCGAGCGAGTTCGTGATGTAGTTCATCCGAACCTGAGCGTCTTCGGCGTAGCGCGACTGTGGAAACTGCTCGACCAGTTGCTTGAATGCCTGGAATGCATCTCGCGAAGCCTGCTGGTCGCGCTCGGACAAGTCCTGGCGAGCGAAGCTGCCGAGAATGCCGAGGTTGTCGTTGAAGTTGATGAGGCCTTGCAGGTAAAGTGCGTAGTCTATGGCCGGGCTCGTCGGGTGCAGCTTCACGAACCGTTCGAGCAGTTGTAGCGCTTGCGCCTTCTCGCCCATCTTGTAAAGCACGTAGGCATGTTCGATCTCTGCTTGCTGCGACAGCAACGTGCCGGCGGCGCGGCCTTCGAGCCGTTCGAAGAGCTTGCCTGCGCGCTCGTAATTGCCACTGGCGGCTTCGCTCTTGGCCTCTGAATACAATTTGTCGGTCGACCAGCCCGAGGTTTCGTCCTTCGGCGACGTACCGCAGCCGACGACGAGCCACGAGGCCACCAGAACCGACATTACAAGGCCCGAGGCCCGAACCACCGAATGCTTCAAATCCATGTCCTGATGGGGTGCGACACGCACCGCCGTCCCGTCGAAAAATGAGTCCGGATTATAGGGTTCAGGGTTCGGACGATTCCCTGGTCGATGCCGAGGTGGCGGCCGACCCGGACAGTCCTTTTGCGGACGAGCCTGAGAGGCGCGAAAGCGCCGTGGGTGACACCATGCACGGCGTGCGCTTGGACAGGGCGCTCGTTGCATTTGTGCCGGAGTTTTCACGCAGCCACCTGCAGACCCTGATTGACGCCGGGCACGTCACGGTCGAGGGGAGGGTGGCGACATCGGCGTCACGCAAGGTGCTGGCTGGCCAGCGAATCGTTGTCGAACTCGTTCCCACGGCGGAAAGCCAAGCGTTCCGGCCGGAGTCTGTGCCGTTGTCCATCGTGTTCGAAGACGAGCACCTTCTGGTTCTGGATAAGGCCGCAGGCGTCGTCGTGCACCCTGCGGCGGGCAACTGGTCGGGCACGATTCTGAACGGCCTGCTCGCCCATCACCGCGTCGCGGCGACGCTGGCTCGGGCCGGCATCGTGCATCGACTCGACAAGGACACGTCGGGGCTCATGGTCGTCGGTAAGACTTTGCAAGCGGTGACGGCGCTGGTGCGAGAGATTGCGGCGAGGCACGTCCACCGCGAATACCTGGCCATCGCCCACGGCATTCCACGATCCGATTGCATGCGCATCGACGCGCCCATTGGCCGCGATCCGAAATCAAGGGTCCGCATGGCCGTGGTTGCCTCGGGCAAGCCTGCTCGAACCGACGTGGATGTGGTGAAAAGCGGCGGTACATACAGCGGGCTGCGTTGCACGCTGCACACCGGGCGGACACACCAGATTCGCGTGCACCTGGCGTCAAAGGGACATCCATTGGTCGGCGACACCGTTTACGGCGGCTCGTCCGCGCTCGGCATGCAACGCCAGGCGCTCCATGCGGCGAAGCTGGCTTTTCAGCATCCGCTGCTAGACACGCCGCTCTCTTTCGCGGCTGAACCGCCGGCCGATTTTGCAGCCGCATGGCAACAGATTGATAACCCCACGGACCGCAACGCCTGAGCTTCGATACAATGCTGCGATCCTTCATGACATTGCCGACATTTTTCCCGTGGGCCTCGAGGCCACATTGGCGGCAAGCGTGAAGTGGGCCGCGCCCCGAGGGCGCGACGACGGGTTCCACGCGAGGTGCGCGACGAACCCACGGACCACCAGCAATGCCGTCAAGCGACGCACCTGCCCCAAGTGAATGAGGGCAAGGCCGTCGAGGCTGATTGGTTGAATTCGAGACCCTCTGACCCAAGCAGCCGGCACAACCGGCCCAGTATGTGAACGAAGTTTCATGAACACACAGGATGCAAAGCGCGTCCTAGAGACAGCGCTCATCTGTGCTCAGCAGCCCATGCCGCTGCGAGACATGCGTGCTCTTTTCGCCGACGAGATCGGCCCAGACACCCTTCGTGCCATGCTCGACGAGTTGGTGCGCGACTGGGAGGGCCGCGGCGTGGAGCTGGTGCCGCTGTTCACAGGCTGGCGCTTCCAGAGCCGACCAGAAATGCGCGAATTCCTCGATCGGCTGAATCCAGAGAAGCCGCCGAAGTATTCCCGGGCCGTGATGGAAACGTTGGCGATCATTGCCTACCGGCAGCCGGTCACACGCGGCGACATCGAAGACATCCGCGGCGTGACTGTGGCGAGCCAGATCATCAAGCAGCTCGAAGACCGCGGCTGGGTTGAAGCGATCGGATATCGAGAAGCGCCCGGACGGCCTGCGCTTTTGGCGACGACAAAGCAGTTCCTCGACGACCTTGGGCTCGCGAGCCTGGAGCAGCTGCCTTTGATCGGTGCGACCGGTGAAGGCGTGGACAAGATGTCCGAAAGCCTTGCCGGGCAACCGTCGTTGATCGATCCGCAGGCAGCTCTCGCACTTGATGATGCCGGGCAACCGGTAGTGGATGGCTCCGCGATCGAACTTGGCGAGACCATTGAGCCAAGTGGCGTCGCCGTGTCTGTCCAGGACTCGGCCGATGAAACGCACGACGGCAGTTTCGTCCCCTCTGACGGAGACAAAGTTCCGGCAGCCGACGAGGTTCTTCGCGCTGACGTCGAGCCCCACCCCAATCAGGCGACCACATCCGGCGAGCTCGCCGACGAATCCCGCACAGATCCTTCCCTTCCTTCAACTGAGCCTGCGGCCGATGCCGCTCCGACGGAACCTCAAGCATGAACGCCAACGCAGATGATGCGACCAATTCGGACACCGAAGCTCAGGCTCCGGCACCCTCGGGTGATGAAGGCCAGCACGCGCCGGCCAAGACTGTGCGCCGTAAGCGAGCGGTGAAGGCCACGGAAGCCGCTCCGGTCGAGGCGGTGCTCGCTGCCGAGTCAACGTCCGCGGAAGCCGAGGGAGAAAGTCCGAAGCCTGCACGCAAGCGTCGTGCGGTGAAGGCTTCGGAAGTTGCGGCGGAAATCGCTCCTTCCGAACCGACTGCCCAACCGGCCGTGGCGGTCGCAAAGCCTGCACGTAAGCGTGCCAAGTCGAAGGTCGAAGCGGCGCAGATGGAATTGATGCCAGAGCCGGTCGCTGAAGTGCCCGTGCCTATCGCCGTCGCGCCTCTCGGAGATCCGATGAAGCCTGCACCATCTCAAGACTTGGCCCATGAAACGGTTCCGCCCGTTTCAGGCGGCGAAGGCGGTGGTTCCGAGGTGTCCGCCGAGGGCGTGCCCAACACGGAAAGTTCGGGCGAGGGCGGCCCGCGATCGGAGCGTTCGCGCCGACGCAATCGCCGTGACCGTAAGCGCGGCCGTGGCGAGGGTTTTGTGAACGAAGGCGGTTCGGACGAGGCCCGCCACCAAGTCAGCGCTGATGACGGCGATGACGAAGACGACGGCACACCCGCCGCCGAGCCTACCCCCAACCTCCCGCCGGCCGACCCGGGCGAAGTCTTCGCGCAGGTTCTGTCCGGCGAATTCGACGTCGACGGCGAAGCCGCCGAAGAGCCCGTCCCGCACAAGCGCGTGCTGCTACCCGAACCCGACGCGCCCAAGCTTCACAAGGTTCTCGCGCAGGCCGGCGTCGGCTCCCGCCGCGACATGGAACAGGCGATCCTCGACGGGAAGGTGGCAGTCAACGGCCAGACGGCCCACGTCGGCCAGCGCATCTGCTTTGGCGATCGCATCGCCATCGAAGGCAAGCCCGTCAAGGTGCGCATCGTGCCGCCGCCGCCACGCATCATTGCGTATCACAAGCCGGTAGGCGAGGTCGTGACCAATGACGATCCGCAGCATCGCCCGACAGTGTTTCGTCGCCTGCCACGCCTGCAGCAGGGCAAGTGGCAGTCGGTGGGGCGCCTCGACCTGAACACGGAGGGCCTGCTGCTCTTTACAAATTCGGGCGAACTCGCCAACCAGTTGATGCATCCGCGCTTCGGCGTAGAGCGCGAATATGCGGTGCGCGTGCTCGGCAAGCTCGACGAGGACTCGAAGGCCGAACTGCTCGACGGCGTAACCGTCGACGGCCAGACGGCCAGCTTCCGGTCCATCGAAGACGGTGGCGGCGAGGGTGCCAACCACTGGTACCGCGTCGTCATCACCGAAGGTCGCAATCGGGAAGTGCGCAAGCTCTTCGACGAGGTGGGCTTGACCGTGTCCCGCCTGATCCGCATCCGCTACGGCACAGTGGTGCTGCCGCGCGGTCTCAAGCGTGGCGTGTGGGTTGACCTGGGCCAAGACGATGTCCGTGCCATTCGTCGCCTCGCCGGCGGCGGTGAAGGCCACGGCCAGCAGCGTCAGGGCCAAGGCCGTGAGGAGCGGGGTGCGGGCGGGCGCAACAACAAGCGTAACGACCGGACCGATCGTGGTCCGCGCAACGACAGAAACGACCGCGGCTCGCGCAACGGGCCGCGTCCGGGTCGCCCGCCGGAGCCAATGCGCGCCGACATCCCGCGCGATCGGGACGACCGCGACTTCGATGGTGACGAGGAAATCGATCACTCCCGCATTCCGAATCCGTTGGAGCAGACCTTCGACAAACGCTTCGTACAGAACCCGCGGACGTCGGTCGGCGGACGCGGCTTTCGAAGCGGCGGCGGCGGCTTTGGCTCGGGCGGTAGTGGCCCCAATCCTGGACCGAAGAAGGGCGGCGCGCGGGAACCCGATCCGCTTCAGACTTCCGTCGGCTACATCGGCGCCGACGCCTTTCATCGAAAGGGCAACCGCGGAGGCGGTGGTGGCCGGGGCGGCAATCGCGGTGGCGGTGGTGGTGGCTTCGGTGGGGGGGGCGGAGGCGGCGGTGGTGGTGGCGGCTTCGGTGGGGGTGGCGGAGGCGGCGGTGGATTTGGAGGCGGCGGTGGCGGCCGTCGCGGTCGCTGATCGTGACCGCCTTGCCTGCCCGTCCCCGGTGAGAACAAGCTCGAATGTGTTCAAGCGATACAATGCAAGTCTTTGCCAAGACTTTGATTCCAGGAGAAAAAACATGGCGCTCGAACGTACCCTTTCGATCATCAAGCCCGATGCCGTGGCCAAGAATGTGATCGGCCAGATCTACTCGCGTTTCGAAGCTGCAGGTCTCAAGATCGTCGCTGCCAAGATGGCCCACCTGTCGCGTGGCGAAGCTGAAGCCTTCTACGCCGTGCACAAGGCCCGCCCTTTTTTCAACGACCTCGTGACGTTCATGATCTCGGGCCCAGTGATGATCCAGGCGCTCGAAGGCGACAACGCCATCCTCAAGAACCGTGACCTGATGGGCGCAACGGACCCGAAGAAGGCGGAAAAGGGCACCATCCGCGCCGACTTCGCTGACAGCATCGATGCAAACGCCGTGCACGGCTCCGACGCCCCTGAAACGGCGGCAGTCGAAATCGCGTTCTTCTTTCCCGGCATGAATGTGTACAGCCGCTAAGACGGCTGTCTGCCTCGTTTTTTGAGGCCGCAAAGATGAGCGTCGTCAACCTGCTGGAATTCGATCTGGATGGGCTGGCGGCGCACTGCGAGCAGCTCGGGGAGAAGCGTTTTCGCGCGACCCAGCTGTTCCGCTGGATTCATCACAAAGGGGCATCTGACTTCACGCAGATGTCCGACCTCGCGAAGTCATTGCGCGAGAAGCTCGCCGGCACCGCCAGCATCAAGTCGCTGACCATCGCGAGCGAGCAGGCATCGAACGATGGCACCATCAAGTGGCTGTTCGACGTCGGGGGCGGCAACGCCGTCGAGACGGTGTTCATTCCCGAAGATGATCGCGGCACTTTGTGCGTCTCCTCGCAGGCGGGCTGCGCGGTCGGTTGTCGTTTTTGCTCCACCGGCCATCAGGGCTTCAGTCGCAATCTCACCACCGGCGAAATCATCGCGCAGCTCTGGTTTGCTGAACACCATCTTCGCAAGCGCCTGAAGCTCGCCCAAGGCGAACGGGCTATCACGAATGTCGTGATGATGGGCATGGGCGAACCACTGCAAAACTACTCGGCGCTTGTGCCGGCGCTTCGCATGATGCTCGACGACCACGGCTATGGCCTGTCGCGCCGCCGAGTGACGGTGTCGACTTCGGGCGTGGTGCCGATGATCGACCGCTTGCGCGACGATTGCCCGGTGGCGCTCGCCGTGTCGTTGCATGCTCCGAACGATCCGCTGCGCGATGACCTGGTGCCGCTGAATCGCAAGTATCCGATCGAAGAGCTCCTGGCATCCTGCAATCGCTACCTTGATGCGGCGCCGCGCGACTTCGTTACCTTCGAGTACTGCATGCTCGATGGCGTGAACGATACGCCGGAGCATGCTCGTCAGCTTGTGAACCTCGTGCGCGACAAAGTGTCGTGCAAGTTCAACCTGATTCCGTTCAATCCTTTCCCCGAATCCGGCCTCAGACGTTCGCCGCGCGAGCGTATCACCGCGTTCGCTCGCGTGCTGCAAGATGCCGGCGTAGTGACGACCATTCGCAAGACGCGCGGCGACGATATCGACGCGGCGTGCGGACAGCTCGCCGGCGAAGTGCAAGACAGGACCCGCGTCAAGGAGCGCATTTCGACGCGCTCGCCGATTCGAATTCTTCGTGAAGGCCCACAGGGCCGGGACGACACGCACAACATGCAGGAGACGAAGGCATGAGTTGGGACGCTCGCGCGCTGCGGCGCATCTGGTGTTGGGCCCCGACCATCATGCTCGGGGCTTTGCTGGGTGCGTGCACCACGACATCCACTTCTTCGACGGGAGGCGTGTCGACCAACGATTCCGCCTTCGGAAGAACGACAACGACAACGACGGCGTTGTCGTCGGACAGCAAGGACCGCGTCACCGCCTCCGACGAACCCGAATCGACCAAACGGGCTCGTGTTCGGATGGAGTTGGCGTCGGCCTATTTCGGGCGCGGGCAACTGACCACGGCGCTCGACGAGGTGAAGCTCGCGATCGCCTCCGACCCGAACTACGCGCCGGCATTCAATCTGCGCGGCCTCATTTACGCAGGTCTCGGCGACGACCGGCTTGCCGAAGAGAGCTTCCGCCACGCACTGCAAATCGACGCGCGCGACGCAGACACCATGCAGAACTACGGTTGGTATTTGTGCCAGCAAAAGCGCTTCCCCGAGGCTGAAACGATGTTTCTGCAGGCATTGTCGATACCACAGTACCGCGACTCGCCGCGCACCTTGCTAACCCAGGGTGTGTGCCAGGCGCGCGCAGGGGAATGGACGCAGGCCGAGGGCACCTTGACGCGTTCGTATGAAATCGACCCGGCCAATCCGGTCACGGCAGTCAATCTGTCTGAAGTTCTGTTCCATCGCGGCGAATATGAGCGTGCCCGCTACTACATCCGCCGCGTGAACAACACCAGCAACATGACCAATGCGCAAACCCTGTGGCTAGCCGCGCGCATCGAGCAGCGTTTGGGCAACCGCCAGGGCGTGCAAGAGTTCGGCTCGCAATTGCGCAGCCGCTTCCCGCAATCGCGCGAGGCATCGGCCTTCGATCAGGGGAAGTTCGATGAGTGAGGTCGATTCGCGCCATGGTGCCGACGGTGAAGCCCTCATACCATCGCAGACGAACGCCGTGAAAACTGCGGGAGCCATTCTGCGTGAGGCGAGGCAGGCGCAGGGCCTGCACATCGCCGCGCTGGCTGCGTCCATCAAGGTGGCGCAAAAGAAGCTTGAATCTCTCGAAGGCGACCGCTTCGACGAACTGCCCGATGCCACGTTCACGCGCGCGCTCGCACAGACCGTGTGCCGTGCCATGAAGATCGACCCGGCGCCTGTACTGGCCTTGCTGCCCGCCGCTTCGGGTTACCGACTCGAACACATTGACGAGGGCATCAATGCGCCTTTTCGCGACCGCCCGGGCCGTCGCGAGCCCAGCGACTGGACGGGCGTGGGCAAGCCGGCCGTTTGGGGCGTGTTGTTGATCCTGGTTGCCACGGGCGTGGTGTACTTCGTGCCTAGCGGCTGGCTCGCTAGCCTGCAGTCCTTGCAGGGCCCGCAGGCCGCGAGCGCACCGGCTGGAGCCGACAGTTCGCCCGCCGGAATGAAGTCAGTGATGATGGCGCCGCCGCCGCCGGTCGTCGAAACCACGCTGACGCCCACTGGCAATGCTGCATCCGCTCCGGCTGTATCGAGTTCTTCCGCGAGTGCGCCGACGAGTTCAATTGCTTCGCCCGACATCGTTGTTCCGATGGCTGCCAATGCGGCCGGTACCGAAAAGGCACGAGCAACGGCCGCCGCGCTGCAAATTCATGCCAAGGAGTCGTCCTGGATCGAGGTTCGCGATGCGCGTGCCAATCTGTTGATCGCCCGAACCGTGCAGGCCGGTGAGACTGTGGCGGTCGACGGCGATGCGCCCTTGCGGCTGAAGATCGGCAACGCTCGGACCACCAAAGTAAGTTATCGCGGCCAGCCTCTCGATCTGGCGGCGAACACACAGAACAACGTGGCCCGGTTCGAATTGAAGTAGGTTTGCAAGATGAATGACTTTCGAAGCCCTCTGGCTGCAGCAGATCTCGCGTTCGATGAGCATGCCTTCATCGAGCACGCGTCGCCCGCAGCGCGGCGCACGAAGCAGGTCGCGGTAGGTTGGGGTTCGCGCATCGTCACCGTGGGCGGCGATGCGCCAGTGCGTGTGCAATCGATGACCAACACCGACACGGTCGACGTCATCGAGACGGCCGTGCAGGTGAAAGAACTTGCCATTGCTGGCTCGGAGATGGTTCGAATCACCGTTAACACGCCTGAGGCCGCGGCCGCTGTGCCGCACATTCGCGAACAACTTGACCGCATGGGCATCGATGTGCCGCTGGTGGGCGACTTCCATTACAACGGGCACCGTCTTTTGACCGACTTCCCGGGCTGTGCCGAGGCGCTGAGCAAGTACCGCATCAACCCCGGAAACGTGGGCAAGGGCGACAAGCACGACAGACAGTTCGCGCAGATGGTCGAAGTCGCCGCCAAGTATGACAAGCCGGTTCGCATCGGCGTCAACTGGGGAAGCCTTGACCAAGAACTGCTAGCGCAGATGATGGACGAGAACGGCAAACTCGCTGAGCCGTTCGAGCCGCAACAGATCATGTACCGCGCGATTATCACGTCGGCGCTTCAATCGGCGCGACGCGCCGAAGACGTCGGGCTGCGGGCGGACCAGATCATCCTGTCGTGCAAGATGTCCGGCGTGCAGGACCTCGTGAGCGTGTACCAAGCGCTGGCCAAGCGCTGCGATTACGCGCTGCATCTGGGCTTGACCGAAGCTGGCATGGGTACCAAAGGCACGGTCGCATCCACTGCGGCGCTTGCACTGCTGCTGCAGCAAGGCATCGGCGACACCATTCGAGTGTCGCTCACGCCTCAGCCGGGGGAAGCTCGCACACAAGAGGTGGTTGTGGCGCTGGAGATTCTCCAATCTATGGGCATGCGCGCATTCAATCCGAGCGTTACGGCGTGCCCCGGTTGCGGTCGCACGACGAGCACCACGTTCCAGGAGCTCGCCAAGCAGATCGACGACTACCTGCGCGCGCAAATGCCAGTGTGGAAATCACGCTACCCGGGCGTCGAGAAGATGAAGGTGGCTGTGATGGGGTGCATCGTCAACGGCCCCGGTGAAAGCAAGCACGCGGACATCGGCATCAGCCTGCCGGGCACTGGCGAAGCGCCGGCCGCGCCCGTGTTCATCGACGGCGAGAAGGCATTGACGCTGCGCGGCGAGCGCATTGCGCAGGAGTTCCAAACGCTGGTCGAGGACTATATCGAGAAGCGGTTTGGATAAGAAAACGGTTCCCTTTCTCGCTGGAGAGGGTCAGGGCGAGGGCCTTGGCGGCTGGTCAAGACCTTGAACACTGCAACTCCGTTCACATTACATCAGCCCTTCCCAACGGAGAAGGGCAATACACACAACGACTCAAGCAATGGCTGAAATTCTGCGTGCCGTCAAAGGCATGAATGACATCCTCCCGCCGAGCGTGCCTCGCACTGACAAACTGCCCGACTCCGCGTTGTGGCAATGGTTCGAGACGACCGTTCGTTCGGTGCTAGGCCGCTACGGCTATCAAAACCTGCTCACGCCCATCGTCGAGCCGACGGCGCTGTTCGTGCGCGGCTTGGGCGAGGTGACCGACATCGTCGAGAAGGAGATGTATTCCTTCGTTGACTCGATGAACGGCGACAAGCTCACTCTGCGCCCCGAGGCTACCGCCGGCATTGTGCGCGCAATGATCGAGCACAACGCGCTCTACAACGGCCCGCTGCGCATCTGGACCATGGGACCGATGTTCCGCCACGAAAAGCCGCAAAAGGGTCGCTATCGGCAATTCAACCAGCTCGACGTGGAAGCGATGGGCTTTGCAGGCCCGGACGTCGATGCGGAGATGATCTTGATGGTGCGCACCTTGTGGCGCGAACTCGGGCTCGTCGAAGGCAGGCATGTGCGGCTCGAAATCAACAGCCTCGGCCAGCCACTCGAACGCAAGGCACACCGCGATGCGCTCGTCGCTTACTTCGAGCAGCACAAGGGCGTCCTCGATGTCGATTCGCAGCGCCGATTGACCAGCAATCCGCTTCGCATTCTTGACACCAAGAATCCAGTGATGCAGCCGATGGTCGAAGCCGCGCCCAAGCTAATCGATTTCCTCGGCGAGGCTTCACTGGCCCACTTCAATGCCGTGCGCGCGATCCTCGACGCGGCCGGCCTCGAATACCGCGTCAACACGAGACTCGTGCGCGGCATGGACTATTACAACCTGACGGTCTTCGAGTGGGTCACCGACCAGCTCGGCTCGCAGGGCACCGTCTGCGGTGGCGGACGCTATGACGGACTCATTGAGCAACTGGGCGGCAAGCCCGCGCCTGCGGTGGGGTTCGGCCTGGGCATCGAACGCCTGTTGTTGCTCATCCAGGAACTCGCATTGACGGTTCCGAGCTCCGCGCCGACAGCCTATGCCGTGGTCACTTCGATGGATTCCGCGCCGCAAGTCATGCTCGTGCTCGAGAAGCTTCGCGCGGCGGGTGTGTCGGTGCTGATGCACGCAGGCGGAGGCAGCATGAAATCGCAGTTCAAGCGCGCCGATTCGAGCGGTGCCAGGTATGCACTCATCTTCGGCGGCGACGAACTATCGCGCGGAGAAGCGTCGCTCAAAGACTTGCGCAATCCTGAGACGCCGCAACGCAGTCTGCCGCTGGCGGAGGCCGCCAACTGGGCCGCTGAACTCCTCAACGCATAATCGCGCCTTCCACAGAAAGCCTTTTGTCCATGGCCACCCATCTCGACCTCGAAGAACAAGAGCAGTTAGACCAGATCAAGCATTTCTGGAATCAGTATGGCAACCTGATCACGTGGGTGGTGATCATCGTCCTCGCTGCAAGCTCCGGCTGGATTTTCTGGAATCGGTACCAGGCCGATCAGGCCGCCAAGGCGGGCGCGATGTTTGATGAAATGGACAAGGCCGCGCAGGCCGGCGATGCCGACCGTGCCGCAGCGCTGTTCATCCCGCTGAAAGACCGCTATCCGCGCACCGCGTTTGCGGAGCAGGGCGCGATGACGCTTGCCAAGGTGCAGTTCGACAAGGGCCAGCTCGACAATGCCCGGGCCACGCTCGCGTGGGTGGCAGAGAACGCCAATGAAACCGAATACCAGGCCCTCGCACGCATTCGCCTCGCGGGCATCCTCATGGACCAGAAGAAGTACGACGAAGCGCTCAAGCAACTCGATGGTGCAACCGGCAAGGAATTCGAGGCGCTGGTGGCCGATCGCCGCGGTGACATCCTGATGGCCCAGGGCAAGAAGGACGATGCCAAGGCGGCGTATCTGAAGGCTTGGAAGGACATGGATCCGAAGATCGAATACCGCAGGCTGATCGAGGCCAAGCTGACCGCACTGGGTGCCGCGCCCGAGACTGACAAGCCGGCCGCAGCAGTGCCGGAGTTGGCAAAATGAAGGCCACACGCAAGCTTCTAATGACGGTGTTGGGCGCTTCCCTGGTGGCGGTGCTCGCGGGCTGTGCTGGTGGTCCCGAGAAGCCCAAGTCGACGGCGCTCGAGTCCTTCACGCCGCAACTCAATGGTCGTGTGGTCTGGAATCAGCGCGTCGACAGCGTGAAGTTTCCTCTGTCGGTCGCGGTCAGCCCCGGTGTGTTCACCGTGGCGGGCGATGACGGCACCGTGCTTGCGCTCGAAGCCGATACTGGCCGTGAACTTTGGAAGGGCACCGCCGGCGCGAAGCTCGGTGCAGGGGTCGGCAGCGACGGTCGCTTTACTTCTGTGATCACCCGAGATGGCGATCTGGTGACACTGGAAGCCGGCCGGGTGCTGTGGCGCAGGCCGCTCAACATGCGTGTTACCACCGCGCCGCTCGTGGCAGGTGAGCGTGTGTTCATCCTCGGTGGCGACCGCAGCGTGCAAGCCTTCGATGCGCTGGACGGCAGCAAGCTGTGGGCCGTGCAGCGCCCGACCGATCCGCTCACCCTCGCCCAAGGCGGGGTTGTCGCTGCTTACAAGGACACGCTGCTGGCGGGGCAGGGGTCGCGTCTGGCGGGATTCGATCCGAAGAATGGCGATGTGCGCTGGGAGATCGTGATCGGATCGCCCCGCGGCACCAACGAGGTCGAGCGATTGGCCGATCTGGTGGCGCCGATCGCCCGTGTCGGCGATGTGGTTTGCGTGCGCTCGTTCCAGGCAGCGGTGGGATGTGTGAACGCTGAACGCGGCACTCTCAACTGGAGCAAACCGCTGGGCGGTATCGAAGGGGTCGCCGCCGACGAGCAATTTGCCTACGGTGCCGATGCCACCGACCGCATCACTGCCTGGAAGATGGCGACGGGCGAAGTGGCGTGGCAGTCTGATAAGTTCTTGTACCGTGGCCTCAGCGCACCCTTGGCGACGCCCAAGGCGTTGATCTTCGGCGACGCCGAAGGCGTTGTGCACTTTCTGTCGCGGGACAAGGGCGATACGCTTCTGCGCGTGAATACCGACGGCAGCCCTGTCGCGGCAGCGCCAGTGATCGCTGGTGGCACTTTGCTCGTCGTGACGCGAAATGGAGGTTTGTTTGCCCTTCGCGCCGAATAAGTCTGCAATCCTGAATCGCTCACGATGAAACCAGTCATCGCCATCGTCGGGCGTCCCAACGTCGGCAAATCGACGCTTTTCAATCGCATGACGAAAAGCCGCGACGCGATCGTGGCCGACTTCGCCGGGCTCACTCGCGACCGCCACTACGGTGATGGTCGCCTGGGTGGCCGCGAGTTCATCGTTGTCGACACCGGCGGCTTCGAGCCCGACTGCACGACAGGCATCGTCAAGGAGATGGCCAAGCAGACGCGCCAAGCCGTGGCCGAAGCCGATGCGGTGATCTTCGTCGTAGACGTGCGCGGCGGCATGTCCGCCCAGGACCACGATATTGCGAAGTACTTGCGGACCGTGGGCAAGAAGGTGCTCCTCGCGGTCAACAAGGCCGAAGGTATGCAGGAGTCGCCGCTGCTCGCCGAGTTCTATGAACTGGGCATGGGCGAGCCACATCCGATCTCGTCTGCGCACGGTCAGGGCATTCGAAGCCTCACTGAAGCGGCGCTTGAAGACTTCATCTTTGACGAGGAAGACGAAGGGCCGGAAGAGGGGGCTCCGATCCGCCTGGCTGTCGCGGGCCGGCCGAATGTCGGCAAGAGCACGCTCATCAACACTTGGCTGGGTGAAGAGCGCCTCGTTGCCTTCGACATGCCCGGCACGACTCGTGACGCGATCAGTGTCCCGTTCGAGCGCAACGGACAGAAGTTTCAGCTCATCGACACCGCAGGCCTGCGCCGCAAAGGCAAGGTCTTTGAGGCAATCGAGAAGTTCTCAGTGGTGAAGACGCTGCAGGCCATCGCCGGCGCGAACGTCGTCTTGCTGCTCCTGGACGCTACGCTTGGAGTGAGCGAACAAGATGCACACATCGCCGGCTACGTCCTTGACAGTGGCCGCGCAGTGGTGATCGCCATCAATAAATGGGATGCCGTCGACGACTACCAAAAGCAGCAACTGCAGAGATCAATCGAGCAGCGGCTTTCTTTCCTGAAGTTCGCGCCCATCCTGAACATCTCGGCCATCAAGCGGCAGGGCCTGGGCCCGGTGTGGAAGGCAATTGCCGACGCCCACGCCTCGGCCACCTGCAAGATGTCCACGCCTGTGCTCACCAGGTTGCTGCAAGAGGCGGTGGAGCACCAGGCGCCTAAACGGGCGGGCATGTTCCGACCGAAAATGCGTTATGCGCACCAGGGTGGGATGAGTCCCCCTGTGATCGTGGTGCATGGAAACTCACTGGAACACGTGACCGACTCTTACAAACGATTCCTCGAAGGGCGATTCCGCGAACACTTCAAACTCGTAGGTACCCCCCTGCGCATCGAAATGAAGTCCGGGAAAAATCCTTTTGACGAGAAGAATTCCTGAAGGACTTTCGGATCAAGGGGTTCGACAGAAAGGAACCCTGTGTTAACGTGATCACTCTTGGAACTTTTGAGCATGGACAAGCCCCGGATTTCAGGGTGTACTGTCTGTGTGCATTGAGCCTTCAAACGAAGAAAGGTGTTAATCGTGAGCAATAAGGGCCAACTCCTACAAGACCCCTTTCTCAACCTGCTGCGCAAGGAGCATGTACCGGTCTCGATTTACCTCGTGAACGGCATCAAGCTGCAGGGCCACATCGAATCTTTCGATCAGTACGTGGTGCTCCTGCGAAACACCGTCACACAGATGGTCTACAAACATGCCATCTCCACCGTGGTACCAGGCCGCGCAGTGAACTTCCACGCGGCCGAATCACCGGAACAGACCTGAATACCGTGATGCCTTCGGGTTCTGGGCAGTCTCGACTTTGAGTTCGGCGAATTCAACTCAGGGTCCGGTCGGGCCTCCGCGCGCCATCCTGGTCGGCGTGGACGTGGGTCGTTCCGGTCATTTCGACCCGACGCTGGATGAGCTCGCGCTATTGTGCGAGTCGGCTGGCGACGTGGTCGTGGCCCGTGTCATTGCCAAGCGCAAGGCGCCCGATCCGGCGCTCTTTATCGGCTCGGGCAAGGCCGACGAAATCAAGGCGCTGGTTCTGGGCCATCAAGCTGAGGCTGTGCTCTTCGACCAAGCCCTGTCGCCCGCTCAGCAACGCAATCTCGAGCGCCACCTTGGTGTTGCTGTGGCCGATCGGACCATGCTCATCCTTGAAATCTTTGCGGCCCGTGCGCAGAGCCACGAGGGAAAGCTGCAGGTCGAACTCGCGCAGCTTCAGTACCTTTCGACGCGCCTCGTGCGCCGATGGAGCCATCTGGAGCGTCAACGCGGCGGTATCGGCACACGCGGTGGCCCGGGTGAGGCGCAGATAGAACTCGATCGCCGCATGATTGGCGAGCGCATCAAGGCCGTGAAAGAGCGACTGGTCAAGGTCAAGAAGCAGCGCAGCACGCAGCGTCGTCAGCGCGAGCGCAACCAGACCTTTCGCGTCTCGCTCGTGGGCTATACCAACGCGGGAAAGTCGACGCTGTTCAATGGGCTGGTGAAGGCGCGCAGCTACGCGGCCGATCAGCTTTTTGCCACGCTCGACACGACCACACGCCAGTTCTACCTCGAAGACGTGGGTCGATCGGTGTCGCTGTCAGACACGGTGGGCTTCATTCGCGACCTGCCTCACAAGCTGGTCGAAGCCTTCGAGGCCACGCTGCAGGAAGCCGCGGACGCCGACTTGTTGCTGCACGTGGTCGATGCGTCGACGCCCCTTCTGGCCGATCAGATGGCCGAAGTTCAGCGCGTGCTCGCAGACATCGGCGCGGGCGACATTCACCAGGTGCTGGTCTACAACAAGTTCGACAAGCTTGAGGAGACGCAGCGTCCGCGATCTTCGGTCGACGTGCTCGAACTCGACGGCGGCGTTCGCGTGCCACGGGTCTTTGTCAGCGCCTTGACCGGGCAGGGCCTCGATGCGCTCAAGCAGATCATCTCTCAGGCGATCGATGGAACCCTCGCCGAGCGCCTGAGCTTGAATACGGCTGCGGCAGCCTCTTCAAACGACGGCGACGCCTTGGCTGTCGACGTCGAAGGCGATTTGCGTCCTACCGGAACACAACACTCCCACTCATGACCATGAGACGTTCACTCGGTGCCATTGACGGCACGCCCACGAGCGCCGCAGTGCGCCTGACCGGCGCGGTCTGCGCGGCCCGCGCTCTGATCGGCGGTGCGCTGCGTGCTGGCTACGCTCGGCTCTCGCATCGGCATGCGCCTGCAGGCCACATCGATCTCGCCACTGGCGGTCGCGGGGACGGCCCGCCCGACCTCGACGAGCTGTGGCGTGACTTCAACCGCAAACTCAGCGGCCTGTTCGGCGGCAAGGGCGGTGGTCCGCGCGGCAACGGGTCCGGCGGCGACGGGGGCAACAACTTCCAGCCCGACATGAAGAGCGCGGGCATCGGCGTGGGTCTCATCGTGGCAGTTGTCGCGATGATCTGGCTCGGCAGTGGTCTCTTCATCGTGCAGGAAGGCCAGCAGGCCGTGATCACCACCTTCGGAAGGTACACCACCACGGTCAACGCCGGATGGCAGTGGCGCATGCCCTATCCGTTCCAGGCGCATGAAACTGTGCCGGTGACGCAGGTACGTTCCAAAGAGGTTGGTCGCAACACGGTGGTGCCGGCCACCGGGCTGCGCGACTCTTCGATGCTCACGCAAGACGAGAACATCGTCGACATCCGCTTCACCGTGCAATACCGCCTGAAGGATGCACGCGCCTTCCTCTTCGAGAACAAGGATCCGGAAGACGCAGTGGTGCTGGCTGCAGAGTCCGCCATCCGCGAAATCGTCGGCAAGAGCAACATGGACCAGGTGCTCTACGAGCAGCGCGATGCGATTGCCAGCGATCTCGTGAAGTCGGTGCAGCAGCAGCTCGATCGCTTGAACGCCGGCATCATCGTCTCCAATGTCAATGTGCAGAACGTTCAGGCGCCCGAGCAAGTGCAGGCGGCCTTCGACGACGCCTTCAAGGCAGGCGCCGACCGCGAGCGCCTCAAGAACGAAGGTCAGGCCTACGCCAATGACGTGATCCCGAAGGCCCAGGGCACGGCGGCGCGCCTGCGCGAGGAAGCCGAAGGCTACAAGTCTCGCGTCATCGCCCAGGCCGAAGGCGACGCACAGCGTTTCAACCGCGTGCTCGACGAGTACAAGAAGGCGCCGGCCGTCACGCGCGACCGGATGTACATCGATGCCATGCAACAGGTGTACTCGAGCGTCACCAAGGTGTTCGTAGACATCCGCAACAACTCCAACCTGTTGTACCTGCCGCTTGACAAGCTGATGCAGCAGGCGGGTGTGCCCGTGACTGCACCGTCGATCGTGCCTGCCCCTGACTCCGCCAGCCCGCCCGCCGGAACAGTCGACGTGCGTTCGCGCGACAACCAGCGCGGTCGTGACCGCGAAGGCCGCTGAGACCATTGGGGACGAACACAACATGAACCGCATTGGCTTTTACGTTGCAGGCGCGCTGGTCGTGCTTATGATTCTTTTCTCGACACTATTCATCGTGGATCAGCGGCAATTTGCCGTCATCTACTCGCTGGGCGAGATCAAGGAAGTGGTCACCCAGCCAGGGCTCAAATTCAAGCTGCCGCCGCCGTTGCAAAACGTGGTGTTCCTCGATCGGCGAATCCAGACGCTGGACAGCCCGACCGAAACGCGCCCGATCTTCACAGCAGAAAAGAAGAGCCTCGTTATTGACTGGCTTATCAAGTGGCGCATCATCGACGCGCGCCAGTTCATCCGGAACAACACGGCGGACATGCACAACTTGGAAATCCGCCTGAGTCCCATCGTGCAGGCGGCTTTCAATGAGGAAGTCACCAAGCGCACTGTGCGGGCCATGCTGGCCACTGAGCGCGAGAAGGTGATGCAAGACGTGCGCGGGCGTTTGGCTGACGAGGCGAAAGCTTTCGGTATCGAGATCGTTGATGTGCGAATCAAGCGCGTTGACTTCTCGGCCAACATTACCGATTCGATCTATCGTCGCATGGAGTCGGAGCGCAAGCGCGTCGCGAACGAGTTACGTTCGACGGGTGCGGCCGACAGCGAGAAGATTCGTGCCGATGCCGACCGGCAACGCGAAGTGATCGTCGCCGAGGCCTACCGTGATGCCCAGAAGGTGCAAGGTGAGGGCGATGCCAAGGCCTCAGCGCTCTTCGCCGATTCCTTCGGGCGCGACCCGCAATTCGCTGCGTTCTATCGGAGCTTGGGCGCCTACCGTGCGACGTTCCGGACGAAGGCTGACGTGTTGGTCGTCGATCCGAACAGCGAATTCTTCAAGGTCATGCGTGGCAGCGCCGGGCCGGCACCGGCGACAACGCCCGCTGGCAAGAAGTGATCGGGGCTCAGGATCTCCTGATCGGCGCTTTCGCGCTGATGCTCGTCATCGAGGGCCTATTGCCATTTTTCAGTCCTCGCCTGTGGCGAGCCGTATTCGAGCGCGCCACTCGGCTGACCGATTCTCAGCTTCGGTTCCTTGGGTTGTCGAGCATGCTGGCCGGTCTTGCGACGCTCTATGTGTTTTGGCATTGATTCGCGGTTTCTTGCAGCGGTTTGATTTGCGCGGCACCCCGGTACAATGCCGCTTTTAACCCCCCGGTGATTCCCCATGTCGTCTGCTTGGCTCTTGCCCGAGCACATTGCCGATGTCCTGCCCGCGCAGGCTAGACACATCGAAGAGTTGAGGCGAGGGTTGCTCGACGTGGCACGCGCCTACGGTTTCGAGCTGGTGATGCCGCCGCTCTTGGAGCATCTTGAATCGTTGCTGTCGGGTACCGGGCGCGAGCTCGATCTCAAAACCTTCAAGCTGGTCGATCAACTGAGCGGCAGGACGCTCGGCGTTCGCGCAGACACGACGTCCCAGGTGGCACGCATTGACGCCCATCTGCTTAATCGCGAAGGGCTGGCACGCCTTTGTTATTGCGGTCCGGTGCTGCTGACGCGTCCATCGGGTTTGTATGCAACCCGCGAGCCATTGCAGTTCGGCGCCGAGACTTACGGACACGCCGGCCTGGAAGCCGATTTGGAAATTCAGGACCTGGCCCTTGATTGTCTTCGCAGTGCGGGAATCACGAATGTGACCCTCGACCTGGGTCATGCTCGAATCTTGCGCGGACTGCTGGACGGCCTCAAAGTGGATCAGGACCGTGAGGCATCGATCATTGCGGCGCTGGCCGGCAAAGACGCCGTCGGCATTGTCGAGCTCACTGCCGATTTGCCGGAAGCAATTCGCAAGGGCTTCGCGATCCTGCCGCGCCTTTATGGTGGCATGGAGGTGCTCGACGTCGCCGAACGCGAACTGCCCGCGCAGCCTTTGGTTCGCGCTGCGATCGCCGACCTGCGCTCACTCGCCGGCCGTGTTCATCAAGCCCACCCGGAAGTCCGTGTAGGGTTCGACCTTGCCGACTTCGGTGGCTATGCCTACTACACCGGTGCACGCTTTGCGATCTACACCGATGGTTGCAGCGACGCCATCGCCCGCGGCGGACGATACGACGAGGTGGGGGCCGCCTTCGGGCGCAACCGCCCTGCGGTGGGCTTCAGTCTTGACTTGAAGGAGTTGGCGGCACTCGTGCCGACACACCGCATGGCAGCCGCCATTCGGGCTCCCTGGGGTGAATCGGATGCCCTGCGATCGGCGGTGCGGCAATTGCGCGAACAAGGAGAAACAGTGGTCTGCATCCTGCCGGGTCACGAGCACGAAGGCCAGGAATTCGACTGCGATCGCGAACTCGTCGCCGCCGGCGACCAGTGGGTGGTGCGCGCGCTTTGACGCGGCGCCATCCCGAACCCAAATTTAGACTCGGAACTTTGAGACAAGACATGCAAGCATCGAAGGCGGAGAATGTTGGCCGCAACGTGGTCGTCGTCGGCACACAATGGGGTGATGAAGGCAAAGGCAAGGTCGTAGACTGGCTGACCGATCATGCGCAAGGCGTGGTGCGCTTCCAGGGTGGTCACAACGCTGGGCACACGCTTGTCATAAAAGGCGTGAAGACGGCGCTGCAGCTTATTCCCTCGGGCATCATGCGCGACGGCGTGGCCTGCTACATAGGTAACGGCGTGGTTGTCGATCCGACTCATCTGCTGGCCGAGATTGAGCGGCTGGAAGGCATCGGCGTCGAAGTGCGTTCGCGCCTGTTCGTCAGCGAATCGTGCCCGCTGATCCTGCCCTTTCACGTGGAAGTGGACAAGGCGCGCGAGGCGCTGCGCGAGACCAGCGGTGCGGGCAAGATTGGCACGACCGGCAAGGGCATCGGCCCGGCCTACGAAGACAAGGTGGCACGTCGTGCATTGCGGGTGCAAGACCTCAAGCATCCAGAGCGCTTTGCGAAGAAGCTGCGTGAGCTGCTTGATCTGCACAACTTTGCGCTTTCGGGCTATCTGCATTCCAAGCCGGTCGAATTCCAGCCGATCTTCGATCATGCGGTGAAGGTGGCCGAGCAGCTCAAGCCCATGATGGCCGACGTCGGCTACATCTTACACAACGCCAATCGTGCCGGCGCGAACCTCCTCTTCGAGGGTGCGCAGGGCACCTTGCTCGACATCGATCACGGCACTTATCCGTACGTCACGTCGAGCAACTGCGTGGCCGGCAATGCCTCGGCGGGGGCCGGCGTGGGGCCCGACCAACTGCACTACATCCTGGGCATCACCAAGGCGTACACGACGCGCGTGGGCAGCGGCCCGTTCCCGACTGAGCTGCCGATGGACGAGCCCGGTACCGTTGGCAATCACTTGTCGGTGGTGGGGCAGGAGCGTGGCACCGTCACAGGGCGCCCGCGTCGCTGCGGCTGGCTCGATGCTGCATTGCTCAAGCGCTCGATCATCATCAACGGCATTTCGGGTCTGTGCATCACCAAGCTCGATGTGCTCGACGGCTTGAAGGAGATCAAGGTCTGCGTCGGCTATGAGCTCAACGGCAAGCGCATCGATATCCTGCCCCTGGACGCCGACGACATCGTGGCCTGCAAGCCGATCTACGACACCTTCCCTGGTTGGGCGGAGACAACTGCCGGCATCACCGAGTGGGACAAGCTGCCCGTCAACGCCCGCAAGTACCTCGAACGTGTGCAGGAGTTCATTGGCGCACCGGTCGACATGGTGTCGACGGGGCCGGATCGTGACCACACGATCTTGTTGCGACATCCGTACAAGGCCTGAGTTGCATTCGATGCTTCACGGCGAAGATGGCGATCAATTGAAGGAGTCTCGATGCTGACCGATGATGGCAAGCACCTGTATGTGTCGTGGGACGAATACCACATGCTGATCGAGCGCCTCGCGCTCAAGGTCCATGCCTCTGGTTGGGAGTTCGATCAGATTCTGTGTCTCGCCCGTGGCGGCATGCGGCCGGGGGACGTGCTGTCGAGGGTCTTTGACAAGCCCCTGGGCATCATGTCGACGAGCTCATATCGGGCAGAGGCCGGCACCATCCAGGGTCGCCTGGACATGGCGAAGTACATCACGCTGCCCAAGGGTGAACTGGCGGGCAGGGTGCTGCTGGTTGATGACCTTGCTGACTCGGGCATCACGCTGCGCGCCGTGGTCGATCGGCTGCGTGGCATGCCGGCGATCAGCGAACTGAAGTCTGCCGTCATCTGGACCAAGGGCGTGTCGACCTATACACCCGACTATTTCGTTGAGTTGCTGCCCACGAGCCCATGGATTCATCAGCCCTTCGAAGAGTACGACGACCTGCGGCCCGCAGGACTCGCAAAGAAGTTTGTGATTTGATCGCTGCGGTCGAGCAATGAGCATCGAAGTGCTGCGTGCGCACTTCGATTGCGAAGGGGCCCCATTGCGAGGTGCTGAAGGGGCGGTGCGAGCGGAATGTAGTTCGATGTCTCGAACTATCGTCTTCGATGCCGTCATGGCATTTCGATTAACCAATAAAAAAGGCCGCATACTTGCGACCTTGTTTATTTCTTGGTGCCCAGGAAGGGACTCGAACCCCCACGGAGTTACCCGCTAGTACCTGAAACTAGTGCGTCTACCAATTCCGCCACCTGGGCATCTCAGGAAGTCTTGGATTCTATCATCAAAAAAACATCATCATTCCAAAATCCCACCCCAAACGTCGGCGCAGAGCTGATGAGTGAAGTGGAAGGCACGGTGCAAGGTCATCGTGACGGACACGGATTCTTGATCCGTGATGATCGGCAACCCGATCTGTACCTTTCGCCGCAAGAAATGCGTGCCGTGCTTCATCGCGATCGAGTGAAGGCCCGCATCATTCGCTACGACCGCAAAGGTCGGCCCGAAGGCCGCATCCTGGAGATTTTGGATCGGCGCAAGGTGCCGATCATCGGACGCCTCTTGAACGAGAACGGCATCTGGCTGGTGGCGCCCGAAGACAAGCGCTACGGGCAGGACATCATGGTGCCCAAGAACGCGATCGCGAATGCGACCTCGGGGCAGGTGGTGGCCATCGAACTCACGGAAGCACCTTCGCTGTATTCGCAGCCCATGGGACGCGTGACCGAGGTGCTCGGCGAAATCGACGACCCTGGCATGGAAATCGAAATCGCGGTGCGCAAGTACGAGGTGCCTCATCGATTCACGCCGGAGACGCTCGCGCAATCGGCACAACTGCCCGACAAGATTCGAGCCAACGATCGCAAGCAACGCATCGATCTGACCGACGTGCCGCTCGTCACCATCGACGGCGAAGATGCGCGCGACTTCGATGATGCGGTGTACTGCGAGCCGGCAAAAGTGGGGCGCTCGAAAGGCTGGCGGCTCATCGTTGCCATCGCCGATGTGAGCCACTACGTGAAGCCGGGCGAGCCGATCGATGAAGACGCTTACGAGCGTGCGACGTCAGTGTATTTTCCTCGTCGCGTGATTCCGATGCTTCCTGAGAAGCTTTCCAATGGCTTGTGTTCGTTGAACCCCAACGAAGACCGGCTCTCGATGGTGTGCGACATGCTCGTCACCGCGTCGGGCGACCTGCATGCTTATCAGTTCTACCCTGCTGTGATTTGCTCGCACGCGCGCTTCACCTATACCGAAGTTGCAGCGATCCTGGCGAACACGCGCGGCCCCGAGGCTGCGCGTCGCAAGGACCTCGTGCCTGATTTGCTCAATCTCAACGAGGTGTATCGCGCTTTGCTGAAGGCGCGTACCAAGCGTGGCGCCATCGACTTCGAGACCACCGAAACGCAGATCGTGTGCGACGAGAATGGCCGCATCGAGAAGATCGTGCCGCGCGTTCGCACAGAGGCGCACAAGCTGATCGAAGAAGCCATGCTGGCCGCCAACCTTTGCTCGGCGGATTTCATTGCGCTGTACAAACATCCGTCGCTGTACCGCGTGCACGAAGGGCCCACCCCCGAGAAGAAGACGTTACTGCAGAACTACCTCAAGTCGCTGGGGCTCGGCCTGTCGATCGGCGACGATCCGACGCCGGCTGAGTTCCAGTCCATCGCGAACGCGACCAAGGACCGGCCCGACGCGATGCAGATCCACACCATGCTGCTTCGGTCGATGCAGCAGGCGATCTACACCGCGATCAACAGCGGGCACTTCGGCCTGGCCTATGAGGCCTATACGCACTTCACGAGCCCCATTCGGCGATATCCGGATTTGCTGGTGCATCGCGTGATCAAGGCCTTGCTGCACGGCAAGCGCTATCACCTCAGCACCGGTGAAATTTCAGATGCGCCCAAAGTGCGTAAAGGCGCGAAACCAGCGAAGACAGTGACGACAGAGGGTGACGTGTGGGAGGCCGCGGGCGCGCATTGCAGCGCGAATGAGCGGCGCGCCGACGAAGCATCGCGCGACGTCGAAGCCTGGCTCAAGTGCCGCTTCATGCGCGAGCATCTCGGCGAGGAATATGCAGGAACAGTCACCGCGGTCACGAGCTTCGGTCTCTTCGTCACGCTCGATTCGCTGTATGTCGAAGGGCTTGTGCACATCACCGAACTGGGCGGCGAATATTACCGCTTTGACGAGGTCAAGCAGGAGCTTCGCGGCGAGCGGACAGGTGTTCGCTATGTCGTGGGCGCGCGGGTTCGGGTGCAGGTGAGTCGTGTGGATCTGGACGGCCGCAAGATCGACTTCCGCATGGTGCGTGACACCGACGAGGACGCAGCCTTGATTCGCGCACGGCGCGATCGATTGGTCGGTAAGTCGAACTCGGCCGTGGCAGAACTCGCGGCAGTGAAGGAGGCTGATCGCGCGGTGAAGGCGGCGACGAAGGGCAAGGGGAAGGGGGCTAACGCGAATCCAGTGCGCGCGGCGAAGGCTGCTGCGAGGAAGTCGTCGGCAAAGGTGGCTCGTCGTCGATAAAAACGTCCATTTCGTGGGTTGGGCAAGCGATGCGTGCCATGCGGACCGTCGATCTGACTTGAACGTCGACCGCGGGGGCTCCTTCGACGGGCTCAGCCTCTCAGGATGCACGGATCCTTGTTTTGGATTGCCCTGCGACGCGATTCAGCTGCGGCGCATGGCTTTGATCAAATCGCTTGCGAGGAGCGTCGAACCGCCGAACGCATCTGCTGCTGCCCCATGGGCATATGCAGCGGCGCACGCGATCGCCAGCGGTTCTCGCTTCGATTGCTGGGCCCACAACCCACCGATCCATCCTGCGAGCACGTCCCCGGTCCCCGCAGTGGCCAGCGCGGCATTGCCACTTGAATTGATACGTGGCGTCGCGCCGCGTGCGGCGATGACTGTTCCCGACCCCTTCAACAGCACAACGCATCTGAATCGTTCGGTCAGAGTTTGCGCGGCAGTCAATCGGTCGGCCTGCACCTGTCCCGTATCCGTGCCAAGCAGCCGCGCCGCTTCGAGCGGATGTGGCGTGATGATGGTCGGTCGCCCTCGGTCCGCTCGGGCCCGGAGCAGTGCTTGCAATGACGCGTCGCTCGCAATGGCGTTCAGCGCATCCGCGTCGACCACCAGGCGCGCGCTTGCGCTGAGCAGACGCGGCAGCGGCTCGCGCACTGCATCGCCGCCGCCGCATCCGCAAACGGCGGTGGTGGCCGCGATAACGTCATGGTGGCTTTGCCACCAGTGCGCGCGGAACATGAGTTCGGGACGAAGCACATCGTGCGCTGGGGCTTGCTCGTCCAGCAGGCTGGCGTAGACACGGCCAGCTCCGGCGGCCAGCGCAGCGCGTGCGGCAAGCAATGCCGCGCCAGACATCGATCGTGCGCCACCCACCACGGCGACGTCGCCGAAGCTGCCCTTGTGCTGTGCGTGAGCACGCGGGGTGGCCGCGGCTTGATCTGCGCCGATGAGAAAGGCATCGGGGGAATCATCCTGCAAGCCCACCCCGAGGTCGTCGAACCAGACTTCACCGGCAAGATCGCGGCCGCGCGCAGTGAACAATCCCGGTTTCAGCGTCAGAAGCGACAGCGTGTGGGTCGCTTGCACGGCCGACGCCCCTAGCGGCTGGCCTGTGCCGCAATTCAGGCCTGAAGGAGCGTCGATAGCGAGGGTACGGCCCGAGAGCGCGTTCATACGGGCGATGCACTCGGCAATGGCTCCCTCGGGCGGACGGCTTGCGCCGAGGCCCAACAGCGCGTCGATGATGAGATCCTCGTCATCGAAACCAGTCGGTACATCAAGGGCATCGACGATCGCAATGCCTGCCGCCTGTGCGAGAACGTATGCATCGCGAGCGTCGTCCGGCAATCGAGATGCATCTCCAAGCAGCGTGACCGACACACGCTTTCCCGTGCCCGCGAGGTGCATCGCAGCCTCCAGCCCATCGCCGCCATTGTTCCCCGGCCCAGCGCAAATCCACACCCTCTGCGCATGCGGTGCAATCGCCAGTGCCAACCGTCCCACCGCAAGGCCCGCTCGACGCATGAGCGTGTGCGGGGGCAACGCAGCTGCCGCGCGCCGTTCGATCTCGCGCGTGTTCAGCGCGCCGAACAGCGCGAGTGACCGAGGTGGTGGCAGAACACGTTGCATGATGAAAAGCGTTAGGACATGGCCCGGAATAATTTTCCGTTTTGGG
>JAJKJU010000222.1 GCA_021153565.1 Rhizobacter sp. | reverse complement strand
GGCGTTGCTCCTCACTTGTGTGGCTCGCCACACGGCGCTCGGAGCGCCTTGCATCGCATCCCGCCCAGCGCCCCCAAAACGGGAACTTATTCCGGGCCAAACCCTTACGCGGCGGCGCCTGCTGCGCGGCGGGCGGTTTCTCGTCGTCGATGGGGATGTCTACGTGCAGCGGGTCATCTTCGGCTGGATCTGACGGCGGGGTGATGGGCATGGCATGGTCTTCGTCACCCCCCCGGGCTGCTGCGGCGCCGGGGGAAGAGGCACAGAAATCGAGCCGAAATTTGGGCAGGCTGAAAAGGCGCGATACACTGCCGCAATTGACGTATACGTCAATTTGCGAGCAAGCGGAAGCGACCCCGCTGGGCGCCGTCTTTGCGACCAGCCACCTGCAGGAGGATCGATTGGCACGCACTCCATCCATCTCCGCCTTCCAGCACCGCAGCGCTTTGACGACAAAGGCCCTGCGCTTTGATCTGTCGCGATTCGATCCGGCGGAGAAGCCCCTTTCGAGTGGCGACAAGGACGAGGACAAGGCGCGGGTGAACGAACTGGCCGAAGACCTCAACAGGTTTCAAGATCTCTTCTACGCCGATCGCCGCTTCAGGCTGCTCGTCGTTCTGCAAGGCACCGACACCAGCGGCAAAGACGGCACCATCCGTGGCGTGTTCGGCAAGATGAGTGCGCTGGGAGTGCAGGTCGTTGGATGGAAGGCGCCGAACGACGAAGCCCGCGCTCGCGACTACCTGTGGCGCATCCATCAGCGGGTGCCCGTCAGCGGCGAGATCGTCATCTTCAACCGCAGCCATTACGAAGATGTGCTGGTGCCGGTCGTGAACGCCGTCCTCACCAAGACGCAGACCCAGCAGCGGTATGCGCACATCAACGACTTCGAGCGCATGCTCACGGAAACGGGAACGGTGATCCTGAAATTCATGCTGCACATCTCGAAGGACGAGCAGCGCGTGCGCCTGCAAGAGCGGCTGAACGACCCGGATAAACACTGGAAGTTCGAAGGCGGCGACCTCGATGCCCGCAAGAAATGGGACGACTACCAAAGGGCCTATTCGAATGCCATTGCCGCGACCGGTACCCCCTGGGCGCCGTGGACCATCGTGCCCGCGAATTCGAAGACACATCGCAATCTGATGGTCGCGACCGTCATGAAGCGTGCGCTCGAAGGATTGAAGCTGAAGTACCCGCCGGGCGATCCGGCGCTGAATCAAATCGTTGTGAAATGAAGAGCAGGAGCACTGCATGACCGACCTCTCCGCCGAATTCAAGGCGCTTGCCGAGTACCGACCGACGAACAAGGTGCGCTTCGTCACAGCGGCCTCGCTCTTCGACGGGCATGACGCGGCCATCAACATCATGAGGCGAATCCTGCAGGGCATGGGCGCGGAGGTGATCCACCTCGGGCACAACCGCTCGGTCGATGAAGTGGTGACCGCCGCGCTTCAGGAAGACGTGCAGGGCATCGCGATCAGTTCCTACCAGGGCGGCCACGTCGAGTACTTCAAGTACATGGTCGACTTGCTGAAGGGGCGCGGCGGCGAACACATCCAGGTCTTCGGCGGCGGCGGCGGCGTCATCGTGCCAGCGGAGATCGCGGAGCTGCAGGGGTATGGCGTATCGCGTATCTACAGCCCGGAAGACGGGCAGCGCATGGGTCTCGCAGGAATGATCGGCGAGATGGTGATGCGCTGCGATCGAGACCTGTCGGTGTATTCGCCGAAAGATCTTTCGGCGGTTCGCGGAGAGTCGGAATCGAACTGGCGGGCGCTCGCGCAACTCATCACGTCACTCGAGAACGGTCGTGCATCGGACACGATGAAGAGCACGCTCCACGATGAAGCGAAGAAGATGAAGACACCCGTGCTCGGCATCACGGGCACGGGCGGTGCGGGCAAGTCGTCGTTGACGGATGAGTTGATTCGGCGGTTGCGGCTCGACCAGGACGATGCGCTTCGCATTGCGGTGATCAGCATCGATCCGTCGCGCCGCAAGAGTGGTGGTGCGTTGCTGGGAGATCGGATTCGGATGAATGCGATCGGCCCATGGCGCCGCGACCAGCGCGTCTTCATGCGCAGCCTTGCCACCCGCGATTTCGGCAGCGAGATCAGCCAGGCGCTGCCGGACGTCTTGGCCGCCTGCAAAGTGGCCGGTTTCGATCTCATCGTTGTCGAGACTTCTGGCATCGGCCAAGGTGACGCGGCCATCGTGCCGCTGGTAGATGTACCGATGTACGTGATGACGCCGGAGTACGGCGCCGCGAGCCAGCTCGAGAAAATCGACATGCTCGACTTCGCGGAGTTCGTGGCGATCAACAAGTTCGACCGCAAAGGCTCGCTCGACGCGCTTCGCGATGTGGCGAAGCAAGTGCAGCGAAACAAGGAAGCGTGGAAGACCCGGCCGGAAGAGATGCCGGTGTTCGGCACCATGGCGAGCCGCTTCAACGACGATGGCGTCACGGCGCTGTATCAGGCCCTGCTGCCGCGCTTGCATGAACTCGGGTTGCGGACGCGCGAGAGCCGCCTGCCCGTGGTCGACACGCGCCACAGTACGCACCAAGTTCCCATCGTTCCCGGTGCACGGGTTCGATACCTCGCGGAAATTTCCGATGCGGTGCGCGGCTACAAACAGCGATCGCGCGATCAGGCGCGACTGGCTCGCCAAGTGCAGCAGCTTCGAGAGAGCGCGCGAATGCTCGGCGAGACGGGTGCGGACAAGACGAGCGCCGTCGGCGCCCTGACCGATCTCGCCTCGCAACGCGAATCGCAGCTCGACACCCATGCGAAGAAACTGCTCGCAATGTGGCCGCAGATGCAGAAGTCTTACGCGGGCGACGAGTACATCGTGAAAATCCGCGACAAGGAAATCCGCACGGCCCTCACGCACACCACGCTGTCGGGCAACAAGATTCGCAAGGTCGCCTTGCCGCAGTATGAAGACGACGGAGAAGTCTTGAAGTGGCTGTTGCTGGACAACGTGCCGGGCAGCTTCCCCTACACCGCTGGCACCTTCGCCTTCAAGCGCGAAGGCGAGGATCCCACCCGTATGTTCGCTGGCGAAGGCGATGCGTTCCGCACTAATCGCCGGTTCAAGCTCCTGTCCGAAGGCATGCCGGCGAAGCGCTTGTCCACCGCATTCGACAGCGTCACGCTCTATGGCAACGACCCCGCCGTGCGCCCCGACATCTACGGCAAGGTCGGCAACTCCGGCGTGAGCATCGCGACCCTCGACGACATGAAGGTGCTGTACTCCGGTTTCGATCTGTGCAACCCAAGTACATCGGTGAGCATGACGATCAACGGCCCGGCGCCTACGATCCTCGCGATGTTCATGAACACCGCCATCGATCAGCAGGTGGACAAGTTCAAGATCGACAACGGCCGCGAGCCTACCGACGACGAATCGCAGAAGATTGCCGCATGGGTGAAGCAGAACGTGCGCGGCACTGTGCAGGCAGACATCTTGAAGGAAGACCAGGGCCAAAACACCTGCATCTTCTCGACCGAGTTTTCATTGAAGGTCATGGGCGACATCGCCGAATACTTCGTGCACCACCAGGTGCGCAATTTTTACTCCGTGAGCATCTCGGGCTATCACATCGCCGAAGCCGGCGCGAACCCGATCTCGCAACTCGCGTTCACATTGAGCAACGGCTTCACCTTCGTGGAAGCGTATCTCGCGCGCGGCATGCACATCGACGACTTCGCGCCCAACCTCAGCTTCTTCTTCAGCAACGGGATGGACCCGGAATACACCGTGCTCGGGCGCGTGGCGCGCCGCATCTGGGCGGTGGCGATGCGCGACAAGTACTGCGCAAACGAACGCTCGCAAAAACTCAAATACCACGTGCAGACGAGCGGTCGCTCATTGCATGCGCAGGAGATCCAGTTCAACGACATCCGCACGACGCTGCAGGCGCTGATTGCGATCTACGACAACTGCAATTCGCTGCACACCAACGCCTTCGACGAGGCGATCACCACGCCCACCGAGGACAGTGTGCGCCGAGCGATGGCGATCCAGTTGATCATCAACCGCGAGTGGGGCCTCGCAAAGAACGAGAACCCGAATCAGGGCGCGTTCATCATCGATGAGCTGACCGAACTGGTCGAAGAGGCTGTGCTAAAAGAATTCGAAAGGATCGCCGAACGCGGCGGCGTACTCGGCGCGATGGAAACTGGCTACCAACGTGGCCAGATCCAGGAAGAAAGCATGCATTACGAGATGCAGAAGCACACCGGCGAGTACCCCATCGTCGGCGTCAACACCTTTCGCAATCCGCACGGCGATCCGGTGATGGACCACATTGAACTGGCGCGGTCGACGGACGACGAAAAGCAGTCGCAGTTGAAGCGGCTGGCGGAATTTCAGTCGCTGCACGCGAAGGACGCTCCGGCGATGCTTTCGAAACTGCAGCAGGCGGTGATCGACAACCGCAATGTGTTCGAGGTGCTGATGGAAGCGGTGCGGGTGTGTTCGCTTGGGCAGATCACATCGGCGCTGTTCGAGGTGGGCGGACAGTACCGGCGGAGCATGTAGGTCCGAGCAGAGCATCCGCGCTCGCCGGACCATGTGCACCCAAGGCGTCGATCACCTTGACCTCGCGCTGCAATCGGTGCCGCACGATCCATTCGAAGGCCCGCTTGGGCTGCTCCCATCAGGAAGCCGTGACCTGGCGCGAGCCAGTCGATGTTCTCATCGGCCTCAACCGCCAATGATTGCAGCGACGCGATGTAGGCCGCCGTCCGGCGGGTTGATCACGACCGTGCTGCTGAGGCGCATCGATGGGGATGGCAAACGAAACTACTGACGACATGGAAGTCAAACAACGGAAGAGTCTGAATGATGCCTCGGCACGCACCGCCAGACTCGCTGGTTTTTGGATTGACGCAGCACTGCGCCTGCCTACGATGCGTGCTCCCGCGGCGCGTTGTCCGCGGACACAAAGGACATCATGAAAACTCTACGCAAAGCCTCCCTCGCGCTCATCGGTCTTGCCCTGGCCAGCACCGCCACAGTGCTGCTCGCGCAGGCGAGCGGACTCAGCCGCACCCTGCTGCTGAAATCCGATGTTTCGGTCCCGGGACGCGAAGCCGTCGTCGCGCGCGTCGAGGTCGCGGCTGGTGCCAAAGCTGGTCGGCACACTCATCCAGGCGACGAGATCAGCTACGTGCTCGAAGGCGAAGCGCAACTGCTCATCGACGGGCAGCCGCCGCGCACGGTGAAGGCCGGTGAGTCCTTTGTGATCCCCGCGGGCGTGGTTCACGACGCGCACAACACCGGCGCCGCGCCAATCAGGCTGGTGGGCGTGTACGTGGTCGAGAAAGGCAAGCCGCTCGCCACTCCCGCCCCGTGATCCAAACGGACCACGCCAAGCGCATCGCCCTCGCCTTGCGCGCACCGTCGACAACCACCTTGCGATCAGCACGAAATCCCCGGGTTGCATGGGTGAGCTGTAGGTTCGCTCCTACAGCAGGTTCACCACTCACCTGATGGCCTGCGACCAGGATCCGGCGCACCATTCATTTCACGATTTCTCCAACTTCGTGAGGCCCGACCAAGGGACCAGGAAGCAGGCGACATGGAACACGATCCGAACGCGATGGATGAACCGACTCGCAACACGTCCGAAGCCGGCCCAGCGATCACGGAAACCGACACGGACCCGTCGCGGGCAGCGGCCGATTTCATCGGCTACGAAGCCGCCGATCCGTCGCTGTACGAGCACTTCTGGAGCGAAGTGCTCCAGGCCCATGCGTCAACGAGAAAGCTGCGATGAATTCATATCGAATCAACTCGGCGGGGCTGCAAGTCGCACACCGCTGATCAATCCAAGCGCTTCAGAAGCTCCATCGCCGCCGCTGGCGCCTGCTCTTTCGCCCCGTTGATGAAGTAGACGAAGACATCGCGCGAGGTCTTCGCGGCGGGCTTGTCGCTCATGCGGGGTAAATCAGGAGACTCGCCACCTGCCGCCCATACCTTCACAGTCTGCGCCCACTGATCGAGCGCCTTTGGTTCGTAGCCCGTTTTCAGACTGGCCTCGGCCCGCATGAGCCTCGCGTAAACGAAATCGCCAGTCATGTCCGCGAAGGACGGGTAATCGTCGGAGTCGGTGAACACCGTCGCCACCTTGTGCTTGCGCGCGAGCCTCAGGTAGGACTCGGTCTTGAAGCTGTCGTGCCGCACATCCATCACGTGGCGCAATGTCAGGCCGTCGACACTCGCAGGAAGCAAGTTCAGGAAGGCCTCGAAGTCGTCAGCATCGAACTTCTTGGTCGGCATGAACTGCCAGACGATGGGACCGAGCTTCGGTCCCATCTCGCTGATCCCGCTGCTGATGAATCGCTCGATCGAATCGCCGGACTCGGCGAGCACCTTGCGATTGGTGGCATAGCGGGTCGCCTTCATCGAGAAGACAAAGTCGTCTGGCGTTTCGTCTCGCCACTTGGCGAAAGTCGCGGGCTTTTGCGAACCGTAGTAGGTGCCGTTGATCTCGATGGCTGTCAGCTTGCCGCTGGCGTACTCGAGTTCGCGGCTTTGCGGCCAGCCCTTGGGGTAGAAGTTATTGCGCCAGGGCTCGTAAGTCCAGCCGCCAACGCCAACTCGGATTCGGGTTGCACTCTTGGCCACGACGCTCACCTCCGCACAGGACACGGCCGCCATCATCGCCGGAATTCGGCTTAGCCTCTAACCGGATGAGTTTTGACATTTCCGCCAAGACTTCAATTCAAACTTCTCGCGCCGCTTCGAGCGTTGGTCGGGCGACGTGCTACGGGGCGGGACGGTACGCACTTTGATAGCGCTCGACCGTGAGACCCTCCATGTCGATCTCCGGCTCGCGTCCGGAGATCAGGTCGGCCATGACACAGCCAGTGCCGGCCGCCATGGTCCAGCCGAGCGTGCCGTGCCCCGTGGCGAGAAACAGATTGCGTAATCGCGTGCCGCCAACCACAGGCGTGCCGTCGGGCGTCATCGGGCGCAGGCCGCACCAGAAGCTGGCTTTCAACACATCGCCGCCATTCGGGAACAGATCGGTCACGACGTGCTCGAGCGTTCGCCGGCGCGCATCATGCAGCTCGAGCGTGTAGCCGGCCAGCTCCGCCGTGCCGCCGACGCGAATGCGGTCGCCGAGCCGGGTCACGGCGACCTTGTGGGTTTCGTCCATCACGGTCGACTCGGGCGCACCGCGTGCATCGGTGATAGGCACTGTGATCGAATAACCCTTCACCGGATACACCGGAATGTGAATGCCGATGCCCTTCAGGTAAAGCGGCGAATAGCTTCCCATGCTGACGAGGTAGGCGTCGGCTGTGAGAGTACCAGCGTCGGTCTCGACGCCGGTGAGCCGCGTGCCATCGGACAGCAGTTTGCGGATGGTGACGCCTTGGCGAAACGTGGCACCGCGCTGCGTGGCCATCTCCGCGAGGCGTTGCGTGAACTTGAAGCAGTCGCCGGTTTCATCGCCGGGCAGAAGCAGGCCGCCGAGGAACTTTTCCTGCACTGCCGCCAGCGCCGGTTCGTGTCGCAGGCATCCGGCACGGTCCAGCACCTCGAAACGAACACCGTAGCGACGAAGGATCGCGATATCCGCGGCGCATCCATCGAGCTGCCGCTGCGTCCGGAACAGTTGCAGCGTTCCCTGCGTGCGCTCGTCGTAGTGAATGCCAGTCTCGTCGCGCAGTTCGCGCAATCGATCTCGGCTGTACTCGGCCAGGCGCACCATACGGCTCTTGTTGAGCTCGTAGCGCGCATGCGTGCAGTTGCGCAGCATCGCAAAGCCCCAGCGGACAAGGCCCATGTCCAAGTGGGGGCGAATCACCAACGGCCGGTGCTGCATCAGGAGCCACTTGATCGCCTTGATCGGCACGCCCGGCCCGGCCCAAGGCGCCGAGTATCCCGGCGACACCTCGCCCGCGTTTGCGAAGCTTGTTTCGAGACCTGGCGCCGGTTGCCGGTCAATCACCGTCACCTCGTGCCCTGCCATGGCGAGTTGATAGGCGCTCGCCACGCCGATGACACCACTGCCAAGAACCATCACTCGCATGCCTGATCCTCGATTCTGGTGGGGGCCAGTGTAGCGACGGCCCGGAAAATGCTGCGACTCAAAGCCGGGTACAGAATAGACCCAAAGTCAAAAGGACGCCCATGTCTTCGCTACCGCCTTTCATTGCCCCCGCCCGTTTCGACGATCCCGCTGCCGCGCTGACGCAGCTTCGTCGCATCTACGACGCAAGCGTGTCTCACCTGCGCGATGCCCTGCAGCGTTTCGTGGGCGGCGAGACGCTCGCCCAACACGTGCGCGCCTGCTACCCCTTTGTGCGAGTTCACACCGACACCGTCGCACGCGCCGATTCGCGCCTGAGCTACGGCTTCGTCGCGGGGCCCGGCACGTACGAAACCACGCTCACCCGACCCGATCTCTTCGGTGACTACTACTTCGAGCAGTTCAGGCTGCTCCTGCAGAACCATCATGTCTCCCTGGAAATCGGCACCAGCCACCAGCCGATTCCAGTGCACTTCTCGCTGGCCGAGAACGACCACCTCGAAGGCTCGCTCGATGCCAATCGCCGCTTGCTGATGCGCGACATGTTCGACTTGCCCGACCTCTCCTCCATGGATGACGGTATCGCCAACGGCACGCACGAATCGCGTCCCGGCGAGGCACAGCCGCTGTCGCTATTTACCGCGCAGCGCGTGGACTACTCACTGCATCGGCTGCGCCACTACACCGGCACGGCGCCGGAGCATTTCCAGAACTTCGTGCTGTTCACGAACTACCAGTTCTACATCGACGAGTTCGTGCGACTGGGCCATGAAACCATGACCTCGAGCGAAGGCGACTACACGGCCTTCGTCGAGCCCGGCAACGTCATCACGCGCCGCTCGGGCCTGCCCATGCGACCCGGCGACGACCTCGGCTCGCCGCCGCCGCGCCTGCCGCAGATGCCGGCCTACCACCTCATGCGCGCAGACCGCGGTGGCATCACGATGGTAAACATCGGCGTGGGCCCGGCGAACGCCAAGACCATCACCGACCACATCGCCGTGCTGCGTCCGCACGCATGGATCATGCTGGGTCATTGCGCTGGGCTGCACACGACGCAGCAGCTCGGCGACTATGTGCTGGCCCACGGCTATGTGCGCGAAGACCATGTGCTCGACGAAGACCTGCCGCTGTGGGTGCCGCTGCCGCCGCTGGCCGAAGTGCAGCTCGCACTGGAAGCGGCGGTTGCAGACATCACGCAGTTGAAGGGCCGCGAGCTGAAACGTATCATGCGCACGGGCACCGTGGCAAGCACCGACAACCGCAATTGGGAGCTGCTGCCGCAGCGCACGCCGGAACGGCGCTTCAGCCAAAGCCGCGCGATCGCGCTCGACATGGAATCGGCCACCATCGCTGCCAACGGCTTCCGCTTCCGCGTGCCCTACGGCACTTTGCTGTGTGTGTCAGACAAGCCGCTGCACGGCGAAATCAAGCTGCCCGGCATGGCAAATCACTTCTATCGCGAGCGTGTCGACCAGCACCTGCGTATCGGCATCCGCGCGATCGAGCTGCTGAGGCAGGGGGGGGTGGATCAGCTTCACAGCCGCAAGCTGCGAAGCTTCGCGGAGGTTGCATTCCAGTAGGAGAAGCGGCCCTTTGGCTTGGCGTTATCTCATCTGCGATCCCTCAGAGGCTGAGAGTTTTTCGATCATGCCCGCATCACGCCAAAAGCCCCCCGCTCGTCGTTGCAAATGCTCGCCATAGCCAAGCCATGGCTGCGCTTTGCGCCTAGATCCGGCGCCTTTTTCTCAGCCTCTCAGAACTGCCCGCGCAGGTACAAGCCCAGGCCGCCATGCCTAGGTTTAACAGAGAGCCGATAACCGGAATCGAAATGAATGCCGATGGCGCCGCGCTCAAAGCCCACACCGTGCTTCGCGGGCTTCCATTCCATGCCCACCTTGGTGTTGAGGTAGTTGGCGTTCGGATCGGCGCCAATGCCATACGCACCGGACGCGTCGGCATACACCGCTGATTCTGACGTCACGCGATACCGCAGACCCACGCTAAGGGTGGGCGACGCACCTGCAAGCGCGACCGGCTCTTCGATGCGTCTAAACGGCGGCGGAACAACATGGCCCAAGGCACCCAGCCCCACACCCATGTCGGCCCGGCCACTTGAGACCCATACGCGGTAATTCACGCCAGCCAGTTCGGACATCAGACGGCCATCTGATGCCAAGGGCGCAGGGCCAGCCGGCAGCAGGCGCGCGCGAACGGTGCTGACTTCAGGTGTGATCGTCAAGGGTGTGGCGCGTCGCTGCTGCGCTGCGATGTTCTCGCCGACGATGCCGGTCACGGTCTCGGCGCACCAGGCCGGCACCATCGCCGTTGCCATCGCTGTCGCGAGGACCCACCGCGACCGACAAGGCGACTGGCAAGGCGCGATAGCCGACATGTGAGGATGGACAAGGTTCATGGCCGAATGGAAGAACCGTTTGACTCAAGTCTCGTTGCCGCCTCGATCCGGGTCTGTAAGCGAGTGCTGAGACACGGTGTAGGACGACATCCGACTTCTACAGCGATTGAGCGCTTTCCGGGCCCCCTCAACTTGATGGATGGAAAACCCTTGATGGCGATGAAGTGATTCGAAAGAACGAAGAAGTCTCGAGTGAAACCCTTGCCTGCATCGAAGCAATTCATATGGACACGCATGCTTGCCCCCCGCCCCGCGATCTCGTACCCTCAATATCTATCGACAGCTTGAGGAGAGCGCGCCATGTCGACCCCCAATGCGGACATTGCCGGCATCCGAACGATCGCCCTCGTCGGGCAGACAACGGCAGGCAAGACAAGTTTGGTCGAGTCGCTGTTGTGGAAGGCGGGGGCGATAGGAGCACCGGGAAGTCTCGAGCGTGGCACGACAGTGTGTGACTTTGATCCGCTCGAGCGGCGGGCCCAGCATTCGCTCAATGCGTCGGTCGTGCACTTCGGTTATCGCGAGGTGCGCGTGCACCTCATCGACACACCGGGGTATGCGGACTTCGTCGGGCAATCGATGACGGCGCTAGAGGCCGTCGACACCGCTGCTGTTGTGATCAACGCGCAAGTGGGCATCGAGATGATGACCACGCGGATGATGGAGTGGGCGGCAAATCGCCGTTTGTGCCGCATGATCATCGTCAACAAGATCGACGCGCTCGGCCTCGATCTGCCTGGCCTGATCGAACAGATCCAGGCAACTTTTGGCAAGGAATGCCTGCCGCTCAACCTGCCTGCCGCCGGGGGCACCGAAGTCGTCGATTGCTTCTTCAGACCCTTCGCAGACCCGGGCCACGAGGCGGACTTCTCGTCGGTCGAGAAGGCACATAGGGCGCTGGTGGATCAGGTGGTCGAGGTCGACCCCGATGTCGTCGAACGCTACCTCAACGATGGCGACGTCGATCCACAGGAGCTGCACGCGCCGCTTGAGCAGGCGCTGCGCGAAGGGCACCTGATTCCGATTTGCTTCGTGTCGTCTCGCAGTGGTGCGGGCGTGGCCGAACTGCTCGAGGTGTTCGAAAAGTTGTTGCCCAACCCGACCGAAGGCAACCCACCGCAGTTCTACAAGGGCGAGGGCGAAGACGCGACGGAATTGCACGCCACCCCCGACGCCAACAAGCATGTGATCGCCCACGTGTTCAAGGTGACCGTCGATCCGTACGTCGGCAAGATGGGCATCTTCCGCATCCACCAGGGCACTGTCACCAAGGAAAGCCAGCTCTACATCGGCGACGGACGCAAGGCTTTCAAAGTGGGCCATCTCTTCATGCTGCGCGGAAAGGACCACATCGAGGTCGTGCGCGGCATACCCGGCGACGTGTGTGCGGTGGCCAAGGTCGATGAGATGCATTTCGATGCCGTCTTGCACGACGCGGCGGAGGACGATCGCCTGCACCTGAAGCCGCTGGAGTTTCCGGTGCCGGTACATGGGCTTGCCATCGAACCCAAACGGCGTGGCGACGAGCAGCGCATGTGGGAGATCCTGCAAAAACTTGTCGATGAAGACCCGTGCCTCAAGGTCGAGCATGTGGCGACGACCAACGAGACCGTGGTCTACGGGTTGGGCGAGCTGCATCTGCGCACGCTGCTCGACCGCATGAACGAGACATACAAATGCGAGGTCAACACACGCCCGCCGCGCATCGCGTATCGAGAGACGATCACCGCCCCAGCCGAGGGCCATCATCGCCACAAGAAGCAGAGCGGCGGCGCGGGGCAGTTCGGCGAGGTGTTTCTGCGGATCGAACCTTTGCCGCGTGGAACGGGCTTTGAGTTCGTTGACCAAGTCAAAGGCGGCACGATTCCGACGCAGTTCATTCCCGCTGTCGAAAAAGGAATCCGGCAGGCGCTGGATTCAGGCGTCATCGCGGGATATCCGGTGAAGGATGTGCGTGTCATTGTCTACGACGGCAAGTCGCACTCGGTCGACTCGAAGGACATCGCCTTCGCCACCGCGGGGCGCAAGGCATTCATCGATGCAGCGCTGAAAGCCAAGCCCATCATCCTGGAGCCCGTGGTCAAGGTGGAGATCACCGCGCCCGAGCAGTCCATGGGCGACATCACCGGCGACCTGTCTGCCAAGAGAGGACAGGTGAACGGCACCCACGCGCTGCAGGCAGGCAGCATGACCGTGAGCGGGCAAGTGCCGCTGTCGGAACTCAGCGGGTACCAGGCGCGGCTCAATGGCATGACCGGCGGGCAGGGTCGCTACACGCTGGAGCTCAGCCACTACGAGGCGGTGCCGCCAACCATTCAGCAGCAGTTGGCCAGCCAGTACAAGATCAAGGACGAAGACTAGGATCAACAAGAATCCACGTCCGGCTGGTCGACGGCGCTTATGCGTTATTGCCCCAGCAGCAGGGGTTCGACGCAGTCAGGCCCCGCAAGTCGCTGAATTGCCACCGTGCTCTTGGCTGCACGCAGCAGTGCCGCCGCTTGCAACTCGGGGTACTGCGGCAACCATGCTGTAGGACACGACGGACACCATGTTGCCGCGCCCTCCGACTGACGATTCGCGGCATTTCACCCATCCTTAAGCCACCAAGACAAGGGCGCGACATATCCCATGGGACATGTACCCGCGACTTGCCGATGCGTGGCTGGCCAGCGGCCGGACGCGCTTCAAGTGGCCCACCCTCTGCTCGGGCAGGACACCCGTTGGGGACGCATCTCGTCGAGCAGTTTTTGAGGAGAAGCGGAATGAAGAATTCTTTACGTAACCTGCCTGTCAGTGTGATGGTGGTGGCTTTAGCCACGGGCTTAGGCGCTTGTTCGAACATGTCACGCCAGGACAAGGCGACCGCAGCCGGCGCCGCAATCGGCGGTGTGGCTGGATCTGTGCTGACCAGCGGCAGCGCGGCTGGCGCGGTTGGCGGCGCGGTAGTTGGTGGCGTGATCGGCCACGAAGTCGAAAAGAAGAAATAAGAGTTTCGCCCCAGTGGGCGAAATGGCGGGCACCGGACAGAGCTGACTGGTCCAAGCCCTGCCGGGGTGGGCCCTTCGGGGCCCACCTTTCATTCTGGCCGGGTGGCACCATCTTCAGGTCACATGCATCGGTCATATCAAGTTCCACATAACATACCGTCGAACACTGCATAGCTGTACCGTCGCTTCGGGCACACTGCGAACCCATGCCCGGGCGCCCACTCATTTCCCTGCAACGCGTCGACAAGCGCTTTCCCACTGGCGTGGTGGCGCTGCAAGGCATCGACCTCCAGGTCGCAGAACGCGAGTTCGTGTCGCTGCTGGGGCCATCGGGTTGCGGCAAGAGCACGGTGTTGCGACTGCTGGCGGGTCTTGAACGAGCGAGTGCCGGCGTGATTGACTCACCGGCCGCGTCGGCCGCCCGAACAGCCGACACCGCTTTCGTCTTCCAGGATGCGACGCTGATGCCATGGGCCACGGTGTTTGACAACGTGCGGCTGCCGCTGCGCCTCGCGGGTGAAACACGGGCGGCATGCGACACCCGCGTTCGAGACGTGCTCCACCTGGTGGGACTCGCTGGCTTCGAGAATGCGTATCCGGCTGAGTTGTCCGGCGGCATGAGAATGCGCGCCTCCATCGCCCGAGCGCTCATCACCCGGCCACGCGTGATGCTGATGGACGAACCTTTCGCCGCCCTGGACGAATTCACGCGCCACAAGCTCAACGACGACCTGCTCGCCTGCTGGCAGACGCAGCAGTTCGCCGCGCTCTTCGTCACCCACAGCGTTCTCGAATCCGTCTTCCTGAGCCAGCGCGTGCTGGTGATGGGATCGCGCCAGGGCCGCATCGTCGCCGAGGTGCGGATTGACGAACCGTACCCGCGCAGTGCCGCCTTCCGCAGTTCGCCGAGTTATCTCGCCGCCTGTGCGGAACTCACTGCTGCATTGGCCGAGCTCCACGCACCCATCGATCAGGTAGTACGCTGATGCTGCATCGGATTTCGCCGCTTTTGAGCCTGCTCGCGCTGCTGGCCACCTGGGAGGGGTTGGTCCGACTCGCCCACATCCCGCACTACACGCTTCCGGCGCCCAGCCTCGTCGTGCAGACACTTTTCGCCAACTTCACTTCCTTGGCGGGAAGCTGGTGGTTCACGATCAAAATCACCTTCGGCGCGCTCATCCTGGCAATCGTCGGGGGAGTCTGGATCGCGTCGATGTTCGCTTTGTCTCGCAGACTCGAGCACGCGCTGTTCCCCATCGCCGTGGTATTGCAAGTAACCCCAGTGGTGGCGATCGCGCCGCTCATCCTGATTTACGTGGCAAGCACGACCGCCGCGCTCCTGTTGTGTGCGTGGATCGTCGCCTTTTTTCCCATTCTTTCGAATACCGTGCTTGGCCTGCGCGCCGCCGATCCGAACTTGCGAGATCTCTTCCGGCTGTACCGCGCCACACCTTGGCAACGACTGCGGCTCCTGCTGGTGCCCTCGGCGTTGCCCTATTTCATCGCGGGTCTCAAAATTTCGGGCGGCTTGAGTCTTATCGGCGCCGTGACGGCGGAAATGGTGGCGGGCGCAGCGGGGCGTGAGACAGGACTCGCCTCGCGCATTCTCGAAGCCAGCTTCCGCACCGACACGCCGAAAATGTTCGCCGCATTGCTGTTGCTGGTAATCACAGGCGTCGCCATTTTCTGGACCTTCAATGCTTTGTCGCGCGTGCTGCTGGGTCGCTGGCACGCGTCGGAAAAGCCGTAGTGCAATTCTCAAAACTTCACGGGAAGATCTGAATGAATCCGAATCGCCGAATCGCTGTAATTAATGCCTTGGGCCTCGCCTGCGCATTCGCCTCCACCGCTGCGCTGGCGCAAGACAAGGTGGTTTTCGCCACCAACTGGAAAGCGCAAGCCGCGCACGGTGGCTTCTATCAAGCCGTGGCCGATGGCACGTATAAGAAGTACGGCCTAGACGTCACCATCCAGCAAGGCGGGCCGCAGGTCAACAACCGACCATTATTGCCGGCGGGGCGCATCGACTTTCTCATGACGGGCAACCTTCTGCACAGCTTCGACAATGTCAAAAACGGTGTGCCGACCGTGGTCGTTGCCGCGATGTTCCAGAAGGACCCGCAAGCCTTGATCGCCCACCCAGGTCAGGGCTACGAAACCTTCGAAAGCCTTAAGAAGGCGCCCGTGGCGCTCATCGCAAAGGACGGACAATTCAGTTGGTGGCAGTGGCTCAAAGTCACCCACGGCTTCAAGGACGAAGCGCTCAAGCCTTACAACTACAACCTCGGCCCCTTCCTTGCCACCCCGAAAGCAATCCAGCAGGGGTATTCGGTGGCTGAGCCGATCTACGTCGAGAAGCAGGGCAAGTTCAAGCCAGTCGTGCACTTGCTGGCCGACCACGGTTTTTCGACCTATTCAACTTTGATCGAAGCGCGTGCCGAGACGGTAAAGAACAAACCCGATTTCGTGCAGCGCTTCGTCGACGCATCCACCGTGGGCTGGGTCAACTACCTCTACGGCGAACGCACGGCGGCCAACGCCATGATGATGAAAGACAACCCCGAGATGACGCTCGACGAGGTGGAAACATCGGTAGCGCTGATGAAGCAGCAAGGGGTTGTCGACTCGGGCGAATCGCTGAAGAACGGCATCGGGGCGATGAGCGAAGCGCGGGTGAAGGACTTCTACGAGCAGATGGTTAAGGCGGGTTTGTACAAGCCGGGCGAGGTCGACCTGGCCAGGGTCGCCACTTACCAGTTCGTGAACAAACACGTTGGAGCCGACCTCAAAGCCAAGCTGGCGAAGTAGAAGTAACCGCTCTCAAGCCTGTGCGGGGCAAGCCGACAACAAGAACGACGCCCCCTGCGGGGCAGTATCCGAGCGAATCATGGACATCATGCAACTGACCCAGCCGTTGCCCGATCTCGCCGCTTGGACAGCCCATTTCCGCGCGGCCGAAATACCCGTCTTGCTACAGTCCGCCAAAGCGGTGGAACAGCTCCGCCTGATCGAGGACGAGGTAGACGCGAACCTCATCGGGGAGACAGTTTCCGGCGATCCATTGATGACATTGCGAGTGCTGACCTATTCCGCCGCCCACCGCCCCTCGCGCATGCTGACCGATCCGGAAACGGTTACTGCCGCCGTCGTGATGATGGGCATTGCCCCCTTCTTTCGCGCTTTCTGCCCGCTGCCCACGGTGGAAGAGCGGCTGCAGAATCAACCCCAGACACTGGAAGGCTTGCGCGACGTGCTGCGGCGGGCGCATCGCGCCGCCAACTTTGCACTCGGTTTCGCCGTGCGGCGCATGGACCACGACGCTGCCGTCATCCATCACGCGGCGTTGCTGCATGATTTTTCCGAAATGCTTCTGTGGTGCCACGCGCCGGAACTGGCCTTGCGGATCCGCAGCGCCCAGCAGTCGGATCCGACTCTCAGGTCGAGCACGATCCAGCGGGACGTCCTCAATGTGACGCTGCCGGAATTACAGCAGTCGCTGATGCACGCGTGGCGACTGCCCGAGCTGCTCACGCGCATCACCGACGATCGGCATGCGGAACACCCAAGTGCGAAGAGCGTCGTGCTCGCGATCCGAGTGGCGCGTCACACGGCCAAAGGCTGGGACAACGCGGCTTTGCCCGACGACATCCGCGACGTTGCGGCTTTGCTCAATATTTCCGAATCGGCGACGCAGCAGGTTTTGTACGAACTCGACACCTGAGAGGCTGAGAGTATTTCGAGCGTATCCGAGCAGCACGTCAAAAGGCGCCTGATCTAGGTTCTAGGCGCAAAGCGCAGCCATAGCCAGGGTTGCACTAAACCGCTGAGGCGGTAGCCCTGCCGCCCAGGCCGGGGCCGCTTGCATGGCGCGGTAGTCCTGGCGCTCCGGTTGGAGAACGATAGAGAGGCTGT
>JAJKJU010000221.1 GCA_021153565.1 Rhizobacter sp. | reverse complement strand
GGAGAGGGCGGGGGTGAGGGCCGTGGGCGGTGAATAAAGCCATGGGTTGCCATCACCGCAGCCCCTCACCCAACCTCTCCCCAGAGGGGAGAGGAGCCAATACAAGACCTTGAAAGGGGTGGTATCTAAGCCTCTGCGCCGTGCGTGCACTTCGATACCTCAGTGCGAACGGGGTCGGAGACAGAGTCGGGCAGCACATGTCGAACTCTCCTCACGCAGTCTTTTCAATCTGGCAAAGCGTGGTCTTCGTCTCTTGCATCATCGTCACGCTGTCATAGCCGTAGGTCGTCGCGGTATTGACCGCTTCACCGCGGATGACCGGCGCCGCACCTTCGGGGTAATACGGCTTCAGGTCCACGCCCTGCCAGCGTCCGGAGTAGTGGAAGGGCATGAACACCGTGTCTTTGTCGACACGCTCGGTGACCATCGCCTTCACGTTGATCCGGGCCCCCGTCGGCGTCTTCACCCACACCATCTCTCCGTCGCGGATGTTGCGGTCGTTGGCGGCCAAGGGATTGATCTCGACGAACATGTCCTGCTGCAATTCGGCCAGCCATGGGTTCGAGCGCGTCTCCTCCCCGCCGCCTTCGAACTCGACCAGGCGTCCCGAAGTCATCACCAGCGGGAAGGTCTTGCCGATGTCCTTGTTCTTCTGCTGCACGCTCTTGTAGAGCGTGGGCAGGCGCCAGAAGACCTTCTTGTCGTCGTGCGTCGGGTACTTTTCGACAAGGTCGGCGCGAGGCGAATACAAGGGCTCGCGGTGCAGCGGAATCGGATCGGGGAAGTTCCACACCACCGCCCTCGCCTTCGCATTGCCGAAGGGGTGGCAACCGTGCTTCAAGGCCACGCGCTGGATGCCGCCGGACAGATCGGTCTTCCAGTTCTTGCCCTCGGCGGCCTTCTTTTCGGCGTCCGTCAGGTCGTCCCACCAGCCGAGCTTCTTCAAGAAGATGTGGTCGAACTCGGGATACCCGGTCGTGATCTCCGACCCCTTCGATGCCGATCCGTCTTCGGCGAGCAGGCTGATGCCCTCGCGCTCCACGCCGAAGTTCGCGCGGAAGTTGCCGCCGCCTTCCATCACGTGCTTGCTGGTGTCGTAGAGGTTGGGCGACCCCGGGTGCTTGATCTCGGGCGTGCCGTAGCAGGGCCAGGGCAGGCCGAAGTAGTCGCCGTCGAGCTTGTAGCCTGTTTCCTTGTCGATGCCGCCCTTGGCACGCAGCGTCTTCACGTCGAAAACGTTCATGTTGCGCATGTGCGCCTTCAGCCGCTCCGGGCTCTGGCCGGTATAGCCGATGGTCCAGTTGCTGCGGTTGATTTCGCGCAGCATGGACTCGGGTTCGGGTTCCATCATTCCGCCCTTGCCCGGCACCAGTTTCAGGGTCTTGACCAGCTGCTGATCGAAGCCGATCTTCTGCGCCAACTGGTACATGATCATTTGATCGGTGCGCGATTCGAAGAGCGGCTCGATCACCTTCTCGCGCCATTGCAGCGAGCGGTTCGACGCGGTGCATGTACCGCTGGTCTCGAACTGAGTGCAGGCCGGCAGCAAATACACCGCGCGGTTCGCGTTCAGGTCTTCTGGCTTGCCCGGCATCGCAGCCATCGCGGCGGTTGCCGACGGGTAGGGATCGATCACGACAAGCAGGTCGAGCTTGTCCATCGCCTTCTTCATCTCCAGCCCGCGGGTTTGCGAGTTGGGTGCGTGGCCCCAGAAGAAAAGGCCGCGCAGGTTGCTCTCCTGGTCGATCAAGTCGTTCTTTTCGAGCACACCGTCGATCCAGCGCGACACCGTCATGCCCGATTTGGTCATCATGCCGGGCGCGAACTGCTTCTTGATCCACTCGAAGTCCACGTCCCAGACCTTGGCATAGTGCTTCCACGCGCCTTCGGCGAGCCCGTAGTAGCCGGGCAGGGAATCAGGGTTGGGACCCACATCGGTGGCCCCCTGCACGTTGTCGTGACCGCGGAAGATGTTGGCGCCGCCGCCGCTCACGCCGATGTTGCCCAGCGCCAGCTGCAAGATGCACGAGGCTCGCACGATCGCATTGCCGATGGTGTGCTGGGTCTGGCCCATGCACCACACCACCGTGCTCGGCCGGTTGTCGGCCATGATCTTCGCGATCTTGTAGACGGTGGCTTCATCGACGCCGCAGACCTCCTGCACCTTGTCGGGCGTCCACTTGGCGAGCACCTCGTCACGCACCTTGTCCATGCCATAGACGCGGTCGGCAATGAATTTCTTGTCTTCCCACCCGTTCTTGAAGATGTGGTGGAGCATGCCGAACAGGAACGCGATGTCGGTGCCCGAGCGGATGCGCACGTACTCGTCGGCCTTGGCCGCGGTGCGGGTGAAGCGCGGGTCGACCACGATCATCTTCGTGCCCGTTTCCTTCGCATGCAGCATGTGCAGCATCGACACTGGATGCGCTTCGGCTGCGTTCGAGCCGATGTACATCGCCGCCTTGCTGTTCTGCATGTCGTTGTAGGAGTTGGTCATCGCGCCATACCCCCAGGTGTTGGCGACGCCGGCGACCGTGGTGGAGTGGCAGATGCGTGCCTGGTGGTCGCAGTTGTTGCTGCCCCAGAGGCTGACCCACTTGCGCAGCAGATAGGCCTGCTCGTTGCTGTGCTTGGACGAACCGACGATGAAGACCGAGTCGGGGCCGCTTTGCTTCTTGAGTTCGAGCATCTTGGCGCTGATCTCATCCAGCGCGCGGTCCCAGCTCATGCGGACGTACTTGCCGTCCACAAGCTTCATCGGGTACTTCAGACGGAATTCGCCACGGCCGTGCTCTCGCAGGGCAGCGCCCTTGGCGCAGTGGGCGCCCAGGTTAATGGGGGAATCGAACACGGGTTCTTGTCGCACCCACACGCCGTTTTCGACGACAGCGTCGACCGCGCATCCCACCGAGCAGTGGCCGCAGACGGTGCGCTTGACCTCGACCTTGCGAGCCTTGTCGTGCGCGGACGCATCGGCCGCTTCGGCCTTGCACACCAGCGTCAGTTGCGATGCAGCAAGACCGGCGCCAACGCCCAGGCCGGAGCGGCGTAGAAAGGCGCGACGGTCCATGGTCGGGATGGCGCGCGACAAGCCTCGGGAGAGGCTGGAAACGAGAGAGGAGGCCGAGGCAGTACCACCCGCATCGGTCGATTTGCGCGTGAGCAGCATGGTGTCTCCTCGATCTGAGCGATCAGCCCGAATCAACCGGCGTCCTGAGGGCACCCCTTAGGTCTTCGCTCCCTCTGGGAGAGGGCTGGGGTGAGGGCCGCGGGCGGCGAATAAAGCCATGGGTTGCCATCACCGCAGCCCCTCACCCAACCTCTCCCCAGAGGGAGAGGAGCCAATACAAGAGCACCATGGGGCTTCCAGGCGCCGGGTTTGAGTGCGCGCGAAGAAAAACCTCTCAGCCTCTGAACTCCCCCACGGGGGGCAGGAGCGAAGACACGCGGGGGTCCACATGTCATCAGACTCGGGTGGTCTCGTAGTAGCGCAGCACGTGCTGCGTCTCCTGGTAGCCGTCGGATTCGCCGGCGGCCGATTTGACCTTCGTGGCGTCGGCGACTTGCGCAGGGGCGGAGGGCAAGGTCTTGGCCGCGATGACCGCAGCGCCGACGGCTCCGGCGCCCAGCAGCAGGTCGCGTCGCGTGGTGATGCTGGATTCCGCAGGCTTGTCGGAAGAAACGACAGGCGTCATTGAAGGCCTGCTGCCGAAAGCGACGAACTTCATGATCTGCTCCGGAGGTTTCCCTACCCACGACAATGCGTCGCACCCCAACGGGGACAACTCCATGTTGTTATGCACGATGCAGGTCAAGCGGTCATCAGGGTGTGCCCTACCCAGAGGCTGAGAGTTTTTCGATCATGCCCGCTCATCACGCCAAAGACCCCCTGCTCGTCGTTGCAAATGCTCGCCATAGCACGAGCGATGGCTGCGCTTTGCGCCTTTTGACGTGCTGCTCGGACACGCTCGAAATACTCTCAGCCTCTCAATCGAGCATGTCGAAGCCCTGCCCCTCCACCGAAAGAAAGTCCCGCGCAAAAACTGCAATCGCCCGGTAGAAATCCGCCGCGGGATGCGCCGCCACCTGCTCCAGCATCGCGCCCGCCCACGGGCGCACATGCGCATTGAAGAAACGCTGCTGCGAGGCAAGGTTGCTCACACCCACATCGCCACCTGCGATGAGGTAGCGCATCACCTCGCAGAGATAGGCGAAATGATCTTCGGTCTCCGTCATGGCCTCTGTCCGCGCGAGCCCCAGCACCCTCAGGCTGTCTCGCAGGGCCACCAGCGGCTTCTCGTTCAAGGACCCGGCGATGTGATGCGAACCGTAGAGAAAGATGTCGGGCTTGCCGATGCCGGCGAACATCGCGTCGTACTCCTGCGCGGTTTCAGCTTGAGTGCGGCGCCGCGATGCGGCAACCACCTCCATCCAGCTCGATTCGAGAAATCCTCCGGGCGCGGGCGCGGCAGTCGGCGCGACTTGAAGCCGTGAATACAGTGCCGCGTCGGGCGCGGAATAAAACAGTTGCGCGAGCAGTCCGTACACCTCGGCCCGGGCGAATTCGTCGCTGTCGTCTTGAGTCGAAAGTCGCAAAGGAAGCGCAGTGATGGTCTCGTTCATGGATAGTCCGTGATTTGCACCTCGTCGCTTCGCGTGTGCATGTCGATGATGCGGCAGTCGCTGCACATCTTGAGCCGCTCAGCCGCGGCCCCCTGGAACATCGCGTGCCCAGCCAACCTGCCCACAATGGCTTGGATGGCTTTGAGCGTGCCGAAGGGCTTTCCACAGCGGATGCAGCGGTATGGCTCGACTTCGTTCAACACGCGCGGCTGCTTGCGGGATTTGCCATCGTCCGCGAGCCACAGGCGCGGCTGCAAGCTGATTGCGTTTTCAGGACAGGTGGTTTCGCAAAGACCGCACTGCACGCAGTTTTTCTCGATGAACCGAAGCTGAGGTTTGTCGGGGTTGTCCGCCAGCGCGGCTTCGGGGCAAGCACCCACGCAGCTCAAGCACATCGTGCATTTGTCTGTGTCGACGATGATGCTGCCGAAGGGACTTGCGGGGCTTGAAAGTTCGATCGCCTCGGGCACGGTTGGCGCTTGGCGTAGCAAGTGGTCAATCGCGAGGTCGAGCGTTGCGCGCTTGTCGGCCTGAACGCTGAAGCTTGCTGCCTGCGTGACGGTTCGCGCGGGCGCCGCGCGCAAGGCCACGTCCAGTGAGCGGGCATCTCGAACGTCGAGGAGGCGCAGATGTTCTCCGGCGTATCCAAGACCAGTGAGGATGGCCTGCGCCACCTCCATTTGCTGCGCAAGCGCGCGGCAATAGTCGGGGGCTTCTTCATGGCTCGTCAGCACCCACACTTGCGATGCGCCAAATGCGATCGCCGACAGCCACAGGTCGATGCCCACGGATGCGCTATGCCACAGCGCCAGCGGCAGCACCCGCGCCGGCACGCCTTTGATCGAGTCGTCGGTACGGGCGAGTCGGCCAAGATCGCCGATGAGTTGTGCGCCGCGCTCCTGGCTGTGCAGCAGCACGACGGCATCCTTGCCGCCGGCACGTTGATAGGTCGACAGCAGCGTGCGGATGCGCTGGCCCTGCTCATTCGCACTCGGCGTTGCATAGCTCAATGCCCCGCTCGGGCACACCGTCGTGCATGCCCCGCAACCCACGCACAGGTGGGGCTCGACAACGATGCCGTTCGTGCCCTTCACATCGCTGCGGATCGCCTGTGCCGAACAGATGTCGATGCAAGCCTTGCAACCGACGCGCTCGTTGCGGCTGTGCGCGCAGATCTTCTGCTTGTAGTGAAAGAACTTGGGCTTCTCGAATTCACCGACGAGGTTGCGCAGTTGCAGTACCGCGTCGAACAGGGACGCGTCGTCGTCGGCACGCAGATAACCTTGCGGCGGCTGGTGCAGCGTGATGGTTGGCGCATCCTGCAGGTCAAGAACAAGGTCGAAACTCTCGGCTGCCGGCTGCGGTGCTCGCGTGAAGTCGATCGCCCCTGCTGCCTCGCACACGCGCACGCAGTCGCCATGGTCTTTGCACTTTGCCAGGTCGATCTGGTAGCTGAAGTCGATGGCGTTTTCGGGGCAGACGCCAATGCAGGCGTTGCAGCGTGTGCAAAGGTCGAGGTCGATGGGGTTGGCGCTCGTCCAGCTCACCTCGAACCGGCCGAGCCAGCCGGTGATCGATTCGACGTTGCCGGCGTAGACGGGCATGCTCCGCTCTTGCGGCAGCGTTCCGCCGGGCGATGTCAGCAGCAGACTCACATCGAGGGAATCGCCCAGCATCGTTGCGGCACGCACCGCGCGATCCACCGTTCCGATGACCAGCACGCGGCCACCCGACCGATAGCTCACCGTCGAGACGGGCTCCGGCTCGGGCAGTTGCGCCATCGCGAGCAAGGCCGCCATCTTGGGCGTGGCGAGATTGGCGTCCTTCGACCAGCCCCCGGTTTCACGGATATTGACGAAGCGAATTGGCCGCTCCTGCGTCGACGGTGCGCCCTCGGTCTGCTCGTTCAGTTGGAGAAAGAGGCGGCTTTCCTGCGTGCAGGCGATAACCAGGTCGTCACCGCTCTTGGCCGCGCGCTGGAATGCCCCGGCCTCGCGGCGGCAAAGCGTGGTGTGCAGCGTCTGCAGTCCGTCGGCCGCGTCAGGCGGGAGGGACTTCGCCAGTGCCACCGGGTCCAGCGGCATCGTCTTGTTGCAGTCGCAGATGAGGGTCTTCATCGGAGGGTACTGCCGGGTGATCTTGCGTCGACTGTGTCACCACGGGCGCGGCGTCGCCATCGGGAGATGCCTTGGGGTCTGCGCAGTCTTTGCCATCATTTTTCTCTTCGTCGTCGAAGAGTCCGAGGAATTTCGACTGCGCCATCCGGCGCAGCATCGATTCGGGGATGGGGTCGGGCTTGGAATAGTCGTCGATGTAGGTGTCCAAGCCGTCCATCAAATTGAAACGGGGGTCGGTGAAGAGCTTCTTGAGCGCGGCGCGCTTGACGGATTCCTCGACGTGGCGGGCGAGGAAAGGGGTGTAGTCGGAGCTGAGGGTCAGGCGGTCGACGTCGGCGAGGGTGAGAGGTGGAGCCTGTTGGGGAGATCGGGCTTGCGCCTGCCCCTCACCCTCGATCCCTCTCCCCAGAGGGGCGAGGGAAGGTGCGGATTCGACGACCTGTCCGTCGGCGAGCTGCTCACCATCCTCTTGCGAGACGGGCACGGCCGGCACTGAGCTTGGCGAGGGAAGGTGGGGGCGGTCTTCAGCCGCCCTATTCTTCTTCACCTCAGCCTTGCGCCGAGCCCACCGCGACAAAAACCCCTCGTCACTCATCTGTTTCACAGCCTCTGAGGCTGAGAGTATTTCGAGCGTGTCCGAGCAGCACGTCAAAAGGCGCCTGATCTAGACGCAAAGCGCAGCCATAGCTTGGGCTATGGCGAGCATTTGCAACGACGAGCAGGGGGCTTTTGGCGTGATGAGCGGGCATGATCGACATACTCTCAGCCTCTCTGATCTGGCGGCAAGAACGAGGCCGGCCGCTTGCGCTTCTTGGGTTCCGGCCGATAGTTCTCGTCCGCATAAGCCTGCAACCATGCCCGCACATCCGCCGACAAGGGCGTGTTGTCCACCCGCTCCTGCGCATCCAGCCAGCGCCCCGCCTCGTTGTAAGACAAGCTCACCGCCTGAGGCACCGCCAGCGACGGGTCTTCGTCATCGACCCGCCACATCACGAACCACACCGGCGCACCCGAACTGAGGTTGAGGTAGTAGCCCTCGCCCTCATCCATGAACAGTTCGAGTTCGAAACCTGGGTAAAGCAATTGCCGCCGCTTCCCGTCGTCGCGCAACACGCGTGACCCGCCCAACCCGCCCTCGTCCACCAGCACGTCTGCCACCGAGAAACGCCAGTCTTCCCAACGGTTGGGCTGGGCTTCACGCTCCATCACCACCGCCACCTTCACGGAGGGGCGATTTGGCACATCAGCCTCCGCCGAGCCGCCTCAAGGCGGCTGAGCGCCCCCTTGGGGGGCAGGAGCGAAGCGACGTGGGGGCAAACATGCAGCCTCCGCCGAGCCGCCTCAAGGCGGCTGAACGCCCCCTTGGGGGGCAGGAGCGAAGCGACGTGGCGACCATCATTCCTACGTGTTCTTCGAGATGCTGATAGTCGGGAACTTGGCGGAAAAGTCTTTCGCGCGCTGCGCAATCTTTACCGCGACGCGGCGGGCGACGTCCTTGTACAGCCCGGCAATTTCCCCATCGGGATCACTCACCACGGTCGGCCGACCACCGTCGGCCTGCACGCGGATACTGAGGTTCAGCGGCAGAGCGCCCAGGTAGTCCATCTCGTACTGAGCCGCGAGCCTCTTGCCGCCCTCTTCGCCAAAGATGTGCTCCACATGGCCGCATTTCTCGCACACGTGCACCGCCATGTTCTCGACGATGCCGAGAATGGGCACGCCCACCTTCTCGAACATCTTGATGCCCTTCTTGGCGTCGAGCAGGGCGATGTCCTGCGGCGTGGTCACGATCACCGCGCCCGTCAGCGGCACACGCTGCGACAAGGTGAGCTGGATATCACCAGTGCCGGGCGGCATGTCGACGATGAGGTAGTCGAGGTCGCCCCAATTGGTCTGCCGCAACAGCTGTTCCAGCGCCTGCGTCGCCATCGGGCCGCGCCAGACCATGGGGTTGTCGGCATCGACCAGGAACCCGATGGACATGACCTGCACGCCGTAGTTCTCCATGGGCTCCATGGTTTTGCCATCTTCGGATTCGGGCCGGCCTTCGATGCCCATCATCATGGGCTGGCTGGGGCCGTAGATGTCGGCATCCAGAATGCCCACCGTCGCGCCTTCCGCGGCCAGCGCCAGCGCGAGGTTCACGGCGGTGGTGCTCTTGCCTACCCCGCCCTTTCCCGAAGCCACGGCGACGATGTTCTTGACCTTGGGCAGCAACTGCACGCCGCGCTGAACGGCATGGGGGATGACCTTCGTCGCGAGGTTGACGCTGACGTTCTCGACACCGGCCACGCCACGCGCCGCGGCGATCAGGTTCTTGCGCAATCCGGCGACCTGGCTTTTGGCCGGGTAACCAAGCTCGATGTCGAAGCCCACGTCGCCGCCGTCGATGCGCAGGTTTTTCAACTGCCTGGTCGAGACGAAGTCGAGCCCGGTGTTGGGATCGTTGATGGTCTTGAGCGCATCGAGCAGCGCGGATTCGGTAACAGGCATGGACTGCAGCATTCGTGGGAGGTGATCAAACCAGTCTAGCGCAGCACGGCATTCTCGGTTCTGTCGAGCCTGGCTGCACCCACTGGTCGGCATGGTCGAGATCAGCGTCGCGCCGCAACTGGGCTTGTGGCCGTCGAAGGCCGCCGGCATGCCGTCGATCAGCATCTTGGGGTCGCCTTCGGCGATCACGCAGCCCTTGTGACCACGGTGCGGGCAACTGCATGAGTCGCCCCGGCGTGCCACGGCCACGCCCATGACCTTGCTCCCGGGGGCCGCACCCGTCACACGGCCGCTGGCTGGTGGGGTCGTTCAATCGGATGACGCCGCGCATCGCCTGTCTCCAGTGTCAGATTCGTCCAGCTTCACTGCGAATAGCCTTGAGATCCTGGCCGTGCGTCATGGCGCAAGCCCCACCACGGCAGGAAAGCGTTGTTCTCGCCGCGGGCGCGAAACCAGTCCTGGGCCGGGTCGATGGGGCGCACCTTGGCCGGTGGCACGACCATCACGGCGGTGGGGTGCTCGGCATCGCTGGTGCCGGCCACGAGCACGTT
>JAJKJU010000220.1 GCA_021153565.1 Rhizobacter sp. | reverse complement strand
CGCTGACGATGTTGAGGTCCTTGCCCTTGTAGTGGCCCGGCAGGATGGTGCCGCCGTAGACATAGATGGCCGGCACGTTGGCGCGCAGCATGCCCATCAGGCCGCCCGGCATGTTCTTGTCGCAGCCGCCGATGACGATGACACCGTCCATCCACTGGCCGCCGACACAGGTCTCGACGCAATCGGAAATCACCTCGCGCGACACGAGCGAGTACTTCATGCCTTCGGTGCCCATGGCCATGCCGTCGCTGATGGTGGGCGTGCCGAACAACTGCGGATTGGCTCCCGCCTCCTTGATGCCCTCGACAGCTGCGTCGGCCAACTTCTGCAAGCCCGAGTTGCACGGCGTGATGGTCGAGTGGCCGTTGGCAACGCCGACCATGGGTTTGCTGAAGTCGGCCTGTTCGTAACCCATGCCGTAATACATGGAACGATTGGGCGCGCGGGCGACGCCTTCGGTGATGTTCTTCGAGCGGCGATTGAAGCTCATGATGATCTCTCGGGTGAGAGGCTGAGAGTATTTCGAGCGTGTTCGAGCAGCACGTCAAAAGGCGCCTGATCTAGGCGCAAAGCGCAGCCATAGCAGGGCTATGGCGAGCATTTGCAACGACGAGCAGGGGGCTTTTGGCGTGATGAGCGGGCATGATCGAAATACTCTCAGCCTCTGAGACTAAAAGGCAGCCTGTGATGATATCCGGCCCCCTTATCATCGCGCCTCAACACTGAAGCCCACGACGCATGCTCGTCCATCCGAAGTTCAACCCCGTCGCCCTGCAGATCGGCCCCGTCGCAATCCACTGGTACGGCATCACCTACCTTGTCGCCTTCGGCCTCTTTCTGTGGCTGGCATCGCTGCGGGTGAAGCAGCCGCAGTTCGCGTCGCGCGGATGGACCCGGCGCGACGTCGAGGACCTGCTGTTCTTCGGCGTGCTGGGCGTGGTGATCGGGGGGCGGCTCGGCTACGTGATCTTTTACAAGCCGCACTACTACTTGCAACACCTGCTCGAAGTCTTCATGGTCTGGAAGGGTGGCATGTCGTTCCACGGCGGACTGCTTGGCGTGATCGTGGCCATGGGTTTGTTCGGATACTTTCGCAAGCGGCACTTTCTCGAAGTCACGGACCTGATCGCGCCCTGCGTGCCGACGGGGCTTGCGTCGGGGCGCATCGGAAACTTCATCAACGGCGAGTTGTGGGGGCGTGCGGCAGACGCCACCCTGCCGTGGGCGATGCAATTTCCGCCCGACCCGACGCCGCGCCATCCCTCGCCGCTCTATCAATTCGCCCTCGAAGGCCTGTTGCTCTTCGTATTGCTGTGGCTGTACTCGCGCAAGCCGCGCAAGCTCGGCCAAGTCTCGGGCGCGTTTCTCGTGGGCTACGGCATCTTCCGCTTCATCGCCGAGTACTTCCGCGAACCCGACGATTTCCTAGGGCTGCTCGCTCTCAACATGAGCATGGGTCAGTGGCTTTGCGTGCCGATGGTGCTCGCGGGCATCGCGATGTGGGTGTGGGCCACCCAACGTGAACCCTCCGCGGGGGGCGTGGCCGCATGAGACAGATTTTCCTGGACACGGAAACCACTGGCTTGAGCCCAGAGTCTGGTGACCGCGTCATCGAAATCGGCTGCGTGGAGATGGTCAACCGCCGCCTCTCGGGGCGCAACCTCCACTTCTACCTGAACCCCGAGCGCGCCAACAGCGAAGACGCGGTAAAGGTGCACGGACTGACCGATGAGTTCCTCGCTGACAAGCCGTTGTTCGCGGCCGTTGTCGATGAATTCATCGAATACGTGTCGGGCGCGGAAATCGTCATCCACAACGCGGCCTTCGACGTGGGATTCCTCAACGAAGAGTTGCGACGTGTGGGGCGTCCGAAGTTCCCCGAATTCGTGAGCGGTGTGAGCGACAGCCTCACCATGGCGCGCGAAATGTTCCCGGGCAAGTCGAATTCGCTCGATGCGCTGTGCAAGCGGCTGGAGGTCGACAACTCGAACCGTTCGCTGCACGGCGCGTTGCTCGACGCAGGGCTGCTGGCCGAGGTCTACATCAACATGACGCGCGGGCAGAACTCGCTGGTCATCGATGCGAACGAAGGTGCAAGCGGTGAGATCGCCATCGCGGCGATCGACTTCAGCGCCTTCACCTTGCCGGTACTTCTCGCCACCGAGGAAGAGGCCGCCGCCCACACCGGCTTGCTCGGCGAACTCGACAAAGCCTCAGGCGGCAAGACGATCTGGCGAACCGTTATGGCATAATCCAAGGCTTTTCCGGCCGCGTGAATTCTTATCAAGAGTCACCCCGGCACACCGCATTCGGGTGGTTAGCTCAGCGGTAGAGCACTGCCTTCACACGGCAGGGGTCACAGGTTCAAACCCTGTACCACCCACCAATCTGCAAAGCCTGCTCGTTTCACCGACGGCAGGCTTTTCTAATTTCTGCGTGGCGCTCGACACGATCTTGCTGAAATACTTCTGGGGGTCAGCCCACGATCAGCGGCCCTCGGTTAAAAAGCAACTTCCGCACAAGGAGGTGTGGGGCGCCAAGGCGCATAAGTCAAGCCCTCACACCGACCAAATTCCTCCGATGACTTCCCAGCGCTTGCACGTTCCGCCGCTCAAAACGGCGGCGCTCATCTCACTCGCCGTGCTCGGCCTGGTTTACGCCTGGTTCTGGACGGTCATCTCGCATCGCATTGCAGGCCAGCCGTATTCTGGTTTTGCCAGCGTCTTCGTGACGGGCTGCGGCGATTTCGAGCACTTCTATCACGGCGCCCGCGCCATGCGCGACGGCACCGATCTCTACACCTCCGGCGTGCGCGGTTATATCTACCCGCCATTCATCGCCTTCCTTTTCACACCGCTCACCTACTTTTCTGTGCAGACGGCGGCGTGGATCATGCTCGTGATCAACCTCGCCCTGGGCCTCGCCTGCGCGTGGGGCATGTCGGTCGAGGTGATGCGTCGACTGGACATGGACATCTCGTTCGACAGCGTGATCGTGACGGTTGCGATAACGACGCTGCTGTCTGCGACCAAACTGCGCAGCGAGTTCCAGATGTGGCAGACCAACATCCTGCTGATGACGGCCCTCGTGTACGCGCTGCGCTTTCTCGACGAGCGTCCGCGCTTGGCCGGCATGCTGCTGGGGCTGGCCTTCAACATCAAGTACCTGCCGATCGTCTTCCTGCCCTACCTGCTGATGCGCAGGCGTTTCGCGGCGGCCGCCTGGTTCGTGATCGGCATCCTGGCCTTCGCATTGGCGCCCGCACTCGTGTCGGGCTGGAATGAAAACCTGCATCACTGGGCGGTCGCGCTGTCGGGCATGGCGCACCTCGTCGGCATCACGACGACGGTCGCCGAGGTGGCGAACGTGGACCCGATCACCGCGGGCCACAGCATCTCGATCACAAGCGGGCTGTCACGAATCATGAGTGCTGATGCATCGCCGTCCCGAGCGCTGATATTGGCCGGGGGAATCGCCATCGCCACGGCGGTCGTGCTGTGGCGAATCTATTCCGACAAGTCCAAGCCGCTCTTTGCGTGGCCAAGCGCTACCGAGCAGACCGCGCAACCCTTTCGCGGAATGATCGCCCTCGAATGGGCTGCGCTCATGACCTTGGCCCTCGCCTTCAGCCCGCAGACCAATCCGCGCCACGCGAGCATGCTGCTGATGGCCTTCGCGCCGCTGGCGGCGATGCTTTGTTTCCCTAGGATTCGCTCGACCCGTTGGCCGGCGATGGCAGCGGCCGCGATCCTGTACTTCGGCATCGCCTTTCCGCCGAATACACCAGAGTTCCTCACGCAGCTCGTCTGGTGGCGCCATGTCGGCGGCGCGGGTTGGTGCATGTTGCTGATGCTGCCCTTCTACTTCGTCGCCGGTTTCGGCCACCTGGACGCGCTCGCAGGCCTGCGAAGGAGCGCCGAACCGCTCGTGCCACGCATGGCGATGGACCTGTCGGCGAAGTAGGAATCGGCTTCGAAACATTCTTCGGCGTGTGTTCCGGGGGCCGCTTGCCCTCCGCTGCGACCCCCGTTCGAAAACGGTCGAAGGTGAGGGTTTTCATGCGGCAGCCCAGTCAACGGTCGCCGCCCGACGCCTGCCCCGCCAGGAGCGCCATCAATTCCTCGCGGTTGATGTCGGACACGGCCCAATATGCCATCCCGCTTCTCACCTCATGCGCCACATTGAAGCCGCGCAGTGCAGAAACGCCGACCACCTTGTCATGCTCCGTCGTCGGCCAGACAAAGAGATTGATCACGTGCTGCCTTTGCCGATACACGAGCGCTGCCACCGGATGCCCGTCGACGTAGTCCACACGCCCGCCCAGCAATGTGGCCCCAGCCGGCCCCACGTCCTTCACTGGCGGTGCAAAGTCGAGCCTGGAAGACAGCCAGGGCTTGACGGTGTGCCGGTCGGAAGAGGCCACGTCGATGAGCCGGTTGGCGAGCGTGGCTCGCACGTGGCTGGCCACTGCCTCCTGCATCACGAGGTCATCGTGGCTGGGCCGAAGTAGCGTCGCTGTTGTCGCCCACGCAAGCAGCGCGGCGAAAGTGAGACCGGTCATCAGGGGGCGCATCCTCCACCACCTTGCCAAGGCGAGAGTCCGACCCGGCAGCGAATCGTGTCGCGACGCCGCCAATCCTTGACTCCCCAGGCGCTCGCGCAATGCACCGGGCACCTGGTGATAGTCGGCCTTCGCACGGACTGCCTCGCTCACGGCGCGCAAGGCCTCGACCTGCGAACGGAGCAGGTCGTCCTGCAACACAAACGACTCGATCTCCAGTTGTTGCTTCAAGTCCAATTCGCCATCGACGAAGGCGTTGACCTGTTGCGATGTCAGGCGTTCGGCGTTCATCGTTTCGCTCCGCGCTGTGGGGGCATCGGCACGGCGCGCAAGGCGGGACGTGCACCGGGTTGCAAGGCCTGCCGCAAGAGGCTGCGGGCGCGTGACAGACGTGACATGACGGTGCCGATGGGGACGTCGGCAATGCGTGCGATGTCCTTGTACGAAAGGTCCTCGAGTTCGCGCAGCACCAGCACTTCGCGGTAGTCGATGGGCAGTGCCGCAATGGCATTGTTGATTTGAGCGCGGTCGGCATTTCGTACGGCGATCTCATGCGGCTCATCGGAAGCGGGTGCGGCACTTTCTGTCGCACTCCCATCCTCATCGCCTGGCGCGACCAGATCGAATGGACGGTTGGTCTTCAACCATCCATAGCAGGTGTGCCGGACGATGGTGAGCCACCACGGGCGAAACTGCTCGCCGCGAAATCCGCTGAAGTAGCGCATTGCCCGCAGCCAAGCCTCTTGCACGACATCTTGCGCGTCGTGCTCGTTGCGCGTCAGCCAGCGCGCGAGGTTGTAGGCCGCGTCGAGATGCTGCAGGGCCAGACCCTCAAAGCGCTGGCGAGTCTCGTCGTCGTTCACGGACTTTCCTTCCTGCAAGGCATACCGTTTCGGCGGCAGATTTATTCCCGGATCTTTTGCGAGTGTGAGCGGAATAACCCGGGCGAGGCGGCGATATGACAGGCAAGGGCCCGATTCCGGGCTTGTCCGGAGACATTCATGTCGACCTTGGACCGAAGAGACTTCCTCAAACTCGCGGGGCTGGGAGGTGCTGTGTTCGCATCCGGCCTCTCAGCCTGCGCCAGCGCTTCAAGCGGAGGGGCCGCCGACGGAGACTTCTATTTCGTTCAGTTGTCGGACACGCATTGGGGTTTCGAGGGAGCTCCGAATCCGGACGCGCGTGGCACCTTGAAGAAGGCCGTCGCCACCGTCAACAGCCTGTCGGCCGCGCCCGACTTCATCGTTTTCACGGGCGATCTAACACACACCACGGACGACCCGAAGGAGCGCCGCAGCCGCATGGCGGAGTTTCGCGACATCCGGTGACAAGGGGGTGAGCATGCAAATCGATGCCAACCGGCGCCGCATGCTCGGAGCCGCAGCGGTACTTGGCTTTGGGGACGTGAGCAGGGTCGTTGCCGCTGACGAGCGGGTCATCCCTGTCGTCGCACGGAAGTTCATCTTCGTCCCCAACGAGATTTACCTCCGGCAAGGAGAGTCTGTGGTGCTCGAACTCACAGCGCCAGAGGTGACGATGGGCTTCAACGTGCCAGGGCTGGCTGCGCGAGCCGACATCGTCCCCGGCGTGGTGACACGGGTTCGGTTGACACCGTTGAAGCCCGGCCGCTTCCAGTTCAACTGCGATGTCTTTTGCGGCTCGGGCCACGAAGACATGGACGGGGTGATCGTTGTTGAGGCAGCGTAGGCCGCAGCGAGTGCGAGGTTCGGGCATGACAAAGCCGCATCGTGGCGCGGAGCATATGAGTCGGCTATCGCCCAAGGGCCCGATGCCCTGTATGTCGTGACGAGTGGCAAGGCCGGCGGAGATGAGATCTGGCGCCTGTCGGCCCGGTGAGCCTTCCGAACAATGTAAGGCCCTCTCTGCGAGACTATCTGGTGATACTGAGCAGACTTCGCCTCACCCCCGCGCTTGCTGTCTTTGTGCTGCACCACCACCAGATTTCGCTGGGCACCTTGCGTCGCGGCCAGCGTGACGGCCGCTACGTCAGCAGCCCTTCATGCTTCATCGCCGCCTGTACCGAGGGCCGCGCCTCCACGCGTGCGGCGTACGCGGTGAAGTTCGTGAACTCCGTGACATCAATGTTCAGCCGCCGGGTCCAGAAGGCCATCACATAGAGGTAGCAGTCGGCCACAGTGAACGTCGAGCCCATCACGAAATCCTTGCCCGCGAGTTAGCGGTTGATGTAGCCGAAGCGGTCGTTCAGCCTGGTCCGCACAACGGTTTTGGCCTCTTCGGGCATGGCGGGGTTGTAGATGACGCCGAACTGCTTGTGGACTTCGGTGGAGATGAAGTTCAGCCACTCCATCAGCCGATACCGTTCGATGGTGCCCGCGGGCGGTGCGAGATGGCGGTCGGGAACCTGGTCGGCGATCCACTGCACGATGGCCGGGCCTTCGGTCAAACGCGTGCCGTCGTCGAATTCGAGCAGCGGCACATAGCCCTTGGGGTTGATGCTGTAGTAGTCGGTGCCGTCGGCAAGCTTGTGCGTCTTGGTGCTGACAAGCACCAGCTCGAAGGGGAGGCCGGCTTCATGGAGGGCAATGTGCGGTGACAGCGAACACGCCCCGGGCGAGTAATAGAGCTTCATGAGATGTCTCCGTGAATTCCAGTTGAGCGATTGTGAAAGCAAGGCGAGAAACCCCGCTCGCCTGATGCGTACAGTAAGCAGCCGACGCTGATGATCACCTGACCCTCGGTTGGCGAATCACGACAGCCATCCGACCAGAACGGCAGGATGAATCTTCCACGACGCGAGGCCGGCCAGTCCCATGAGCATTCCGAAAATTGACGTGACGAGTGCGACTGCATACAGAGCCCACAACTGCGTCAGTGCGGTAACGGCCAGCAAGGCGATGGCGATGGCGAGCAAGGCGTCGGACAGGTCTAACTGGTCGTCTCGAAAGTTCAAGGCGTCGTAGTTGCTCTGGTCTTGGGCCGCTTGCGCGGAAAGCCGTTCCTTCTTCGTTTTCTGGTCAACGGCGATGGCCCGGTATTTCTCGATGGCGGCTCGGTATTGCGGCGCCGTCGCGGGAGTTTGCGAGAGGGCGGCGAGTTCGAGCTGTACCACCGTGGCGTCGGCGACTTCCTGGCGGATGTTGCGCGCTTGGTAATAAGCCCAGTGGTCGAGCTTGTCGGCTTGTGCTTGCTGCATGGCCTGCACGATGTTGTCGTCCTTCACTTTGCAAATGCCCATGAATGTGGCGAGGATCGCGACGCTTACCGCGGTCACGGCGTTGAGCCGTGCGCTCTTGCGGTCGGCTGCCTGTTGTGCGGTCTCGACGATGTCCTTGGGATCGATGTCCATGCGTGGCTTGGGCTTGTTGTGAGCAGGCGCGACTTTAGTCTCTTACGACTTCAGAGTTTTGCAGACTGGCGCGGAATCATGACGATGAAGTCAGGGGCGGGTCATAGCGGGACGATGGCGAATGTAGTCAGGCGCTCGATGGCCAGTCGGCCGGTGCGAGTGAGGTAGTAGCGGCAGGTGTTTGCCGCTCGTTTGAGCAGTCCGAGCACACGCAGGTGGTCAGCGCGCCAAGGGTCTATTGACCAAGACGGATTGCTCCAACCACTGAAAGAACTCGCTATCCCACGCTGGCCTATGTAGCCGAGCGGCAAATTGGACACGTTCGGATCGTTGTCATATAACTGATCCTGTCGGCATCGGAGCGCCACGCTGATGGCTGCTGCCGGCAAGGGAGAGAATAATGACGACGCGTATCGCGAGGACGTCGCGGGCAGGACCGTCACGTCAAAATGTCGTGCCCCATTGGGCAGACGTGTGAACTGTCCTGCCACCACCGCCAACGACGATGCAGGCCCAGCACCGGACCTCCTTGCGCGAGCCTTCAGCGCCGCACCGAACGGTTTCGTGCTGGTAGACCGGCAAGGGCGAATCGTCGCGGCCAATGCCGAAGTGCACCGCATGTTCGGCTACGCATCGGATGCGCTGACCGGACTCACGCTTGAAACACTGTTGCCCGGCGCCCTGCGCGAGTCGCACGTCGGACTGCGTACCGGATTCTTTGAACATCCCGAGCCGCGCTCCATGGGCGCTGGGCGAGTGCTCTACGCCCTGCGCGCTGATGGCCATGAGTTTCCCGTCGAGATCGGACTCAATCCACTGGCTGGGCCTCACGGCCCTTTGGTGCTGGCCTCGGTGGTCGATGTCAGCGAGCGCCTCGATCTGGAGTCAGCCTTCCGCGGTCTCTTCAACGCATCTCCCTATGGGATGCTCATCGTCGACGACGACGGCAACATTGCGTTGGCAAACCAAGTCGTTGCCGATGTGCTGGGCCACACTCCGGCTGCTTTGCAGGAGCGGCCGCTGCATACCTTGTTGCCCGAGCGCTATCGCCCCGGCCACGCTGCCTTGATGGCCGGGTACCGCAAGATCGGTGAGGCGCGGATGATGGGCCGTGGTCGAGACTTGACCGCCTTGCATGCCGACGGCACCGAGTTGCCGGTGGAGATCGGGCTGAGCCTAGTGCGCTGGCAGCGGCGGATGATGACGCTGGCAGTGGTCAGCGACATCAGCGTTCGCAAGCGGCTCGAGCTCGAGCTGCGCCAAGCCAACGAAAACCTGCAGGAGTTCTCCTATGTGGCGTCGCACGACTTGCGCTCGCCTTTGCGGGGCATCGCGGATCTCGTCGAGTGGATCCAGGGCGATCTGGGTGAGGAAGCTCCACTGGAGGTCACACGCAATCTTGGTCGAATCACCCAGCGAATCCAACGCATGGAGCGGCTCATCGACGACCTTCTCAGCTATGCACGCGCCGGTCGTGCTGCCACCGAGCACACGCGGATCGATCTTGACGCTCTCGTCAGAGGAATCCTGGAGATCCAGCCCGTGCCTGCGGGGTTTTCGGTCGCTACCGACCTCGCGGTCCCAGCGTTTCTCGCTACACGCACTCCGCTGGAGACGGCCCTTCGCAACCTTTTAAGCAATGCGGTCAAACACCACGATCTGCCAAGTGGCCGACTCAGCGTCGCCGCCTGCATCGACGACAGCTTCTGCCGCATCAGTGTGACCGACGATGGCCCTGGTGTGCCTGCGGCCGCGCGAGAGCGTATTTTCAAGCTTTTCCAGACGCTCACGGCTTCCGAGCGCGGTGGATCTGGGATCGGGCTGGCATTGACCAAGCGGCTGGTCGAAGTTCACGGCGGCCGCATCGAGGTGATATCGCCAGTGAGAGAGGGCCGCGGAGCATGTTTCCGCTTCTGGTGGCCGCGCTTTCCAAGGAGAACCAGCGATGAATAATGCCTTGACCATCCTGCTTGTCGAAGATGACGACGTGGCCGCAGAGTCCGTGATGCGAAGCCTGGCCAAGACGAGTGTGCCGTTTCCGGTCGTCTGGGCCGAAGACGGACTCGCAGCGCTGGAGATTCTGCGTGGTCAAGACACCGCGCGGCACATTCACCGCCCGCTCGTGATCTTGCTGGACCTGAACATGCCGCGCATGAACGGGTTCGAGTTCCTGCAGCAGCTGCGCGCAGACCCTGATATCCGCGACGAGGTCGTATTCGTGTTGACCACGTCCGATGCCGATGCGGACCGCACGCGCGCCTATCACGAGCAGATCGCGGGGTACATGGTCAAGTCGGCGGTTGGTCCGCAGTTCGCCAAGTTGGCGCAGTTGTTGCTCAGCTATGCGTCAGCAGTCAGATTGCCCTGATGCTTGGCCTTGCGATGCACGCCGCCCTGCCACACATGTCGGTCTTGGTGGTCGACGACGATGACGTCGACCGCGAACGTGTGCTGCGCATCCTGCGCCATGCGCCGTTCGACGTTGATGCGACCGAAGCGACGTCCGGAGCCCAGGCACTTGAATTCGTCAAAGACAGGTCATTCGATTTCATCGTGCTGGACAACCAACTTGGCGACGTGCTCGGTACGGAGATATTGCCGGTGCTCATGCGTGGCTCGCTGCAAGCCTGTCCGGTGATCATGGTCACCGGGGAGGGAGATGAACAACTCGCAGTGCGGGCGATGCAGCAAGGCGCCGCAGACTACGTGCCCAAGCGGTACATGAGCGCTGATGTCATGCTCCACTCGGTCCGCCACAGCCTGGAGCAGCATCGCTTGCGCGAAGAATTGGCGCGCGCTCACCGGCAACTGGAGCATCACGTCCGTGAACAAAAACGCACGATCGAACAGCGCGAGCGCGATCTGAAGTCCATCCTCGACCACATGCCGGCCCTGATTGGCTACTGGGATACGACGCTGCACAACCGTTTCGGCAATCGTGCTCACCAAGAGTGGTACGGGTTGTCCAGTGAACGCATGCCGGGCATGCACCTGCGCGAGGTTGCCGGAGAGACTGGTTGGCGCGTCGTCGAGCCATACGTCGAGGCTGCACTGGGCGGGCGCGAACAGAAGTTCGAATACACCATCCCATTGCAAGGTGGTCAGGCGATGCGTTACGGCGAGGCACATTTGATTCCCGACTGGGGGTCAAGTGGCAGCATCGACGGCTTCTATTCCTTCGTGACCGACGTGACCGCTGTCAAGCAAGCCCAGGCTCGCGCCAGCGAACTCGCAGCGTTCAATGAGGCCGTGATCCAATCGTCGCCCGTGGGCATCGCCGTCTACGACGCTGATGGCCGCTGCATGCTGGCCAATGCAGCATTGGCGGCCGCTGTAACCACCAGTCAAGCGGCGTTGCTGAAGCAAGATTTCCGAGCCCTGTCGTGGTGGCGCGAGTCCGGACTTACCAAGAACGCCGAAGCCGCTCTCGTCGACGGTTGCCCGCGTCGCTGTGAGGCGCATGTGGCTGGATGTTCAGATCGGCAAGCGTGGCTTGAATGTGCCCTGGTTGCCATTGATCGCCAGGGCGTCCGCTGCTTGTTGCTGATCGCGCATGACGTCACAGCTGACCGCGCCGCAAAGGCTGAACTCGCCACTGCACGGGACGGGGCAAACGCGGCGGCGCAGGCCAAGGGCAATTTTGTGGCCAACATGAGCCACGAGATCCGCACACCCATGAACGCCATCGTCGGGTTGTCGCGGCTGGCGCTGGAGGACGACTTGCCCCCACGTGCGCGCGACTACGTCGACAAAGTGCACAGTTCCGCCTTGGCCTTGATGGGCATTCTTGACGATGTACTGGACTACTCGAAGATCGAGGCCGGGCAGTTGCGATTCGAGTCGGTTCAATTTGACCTTGACGATCTGCTGCAGCGCGTAGCGGACCTATTCGCGGCGCGCACCGAGCAAAAGGGGCTCGAGTTCGTGTTCGACGTGTTGCCGCAGGTCCCGACTCGCCTGGTCGGAGATCCCTTGCGACTGTCCCAGGTGCTGTGCAATCTTGTAGGCAACGCCGTCAAGTTCACGGAGCAGGGCGAGATCCTTGTCACCGTGACTCTCGTCGAACTTCGCAGCGCGTCGGTCTGCCGATTGCAGTTCTCGGTGCACGACACCGGTGTTGGCATCGCGCCCGACAGCAAGCCAGGCCTGTTCGACGCTTTCACGCAGGCCGACAGTTCAATCACACGACGCTTCGGCGGTTCGGGCTTGGGCTTGGCCATCTGCAAGCGTCTGGTCGAACAGATGGACGGTGAGATCGATGTCTACAGCACGCCGGGTGGCGGCAGCGAATTCAGTTTCACCGCCGAGCTCGGCGTTGCCGAGTCGGGCAGCTCAATTGGCGAACGAAGCGAGGTTGCCAGCTTGCAGGTCCTGGTGGTCGATGACAACCGGACGTGCCGGCGCGCGTTGGCCAACGCGCTGCAATCGCTCGGGATACACAGCCGCACCGCCCAAGGCGGTGCGGCGGCGCTCAGGCACCTCGAACGCGCATATCGGCAAGAGCGGCCGTTCGATGCGGTGCTGCTGGACTCCAAAATGCCAGGAATGAACGGCCAGCACACGCTCGGTCGCATGCAGGAGCAGGCGAATCGGCACGGTTGGCATCCGGTCCCGGTCATCATGATGGGGACCAAGGGAGAATGCGGGCCGAGGATGACATCGGCGGGTGATATCCACCCGTTTCATGTCCTGACCAAGCCTGTGTCGCACACGCAGTTGCTGAATGTCTTGTTGAGGCTGCATCGCGGGCAAGCAGCAGGCGCGTCGACCGGTGATGTGTCAATCATGGAGCAACTGCGCACACGGGCCTGCCCCCTCCGTGGGGCACGGGTTCTGGTGGTTGAAGACAATGTCGTGAATCAGCTTGTTGCGGGCGAACTGCTCAAGCTCCTTGGCGTGGAGGTCACTGTCGTGGATGATGGCCTCGACGCCCTGCAAGCCGTACGCGACGGTGAGGCCGGCTGCTTCGATGCGGTGCTGATGGATCTGCATATGCCGCGTATGGATGGCTTCGAGGCCACACGGCGAATTCAGGCCATGCCGCACGCCTCGTCGATTCCTGTGATTGCCATGTCGGCGGCGGTGCTGCCCGAGGATCGTGCGCAATCATTTGCCGCCGGCATGGTGGACCATATTGCCAAACCCATCGTGGCCGAGCACTTGCTGGAAGTGCTGCTCAAGTGGCTGAAGCCAGGTAAAACGCCTCCTTGAATACTTGTATCGCAAGTCGTGAATGGCAATGATCATGCAAAAATCCCGCCCTTGCTGCGCCACAAGGCGCGGCCAACGTACGAGGTGTTGCGGTGGATTTGAAGGTACCCATAGTGATTCACGACGAGCTCGCCGAGCGCGTCATCGATTCGACCGGTTTGCTTGATCTGGCAAGCGGCGAGATCCGGAACGTCCAGTACGAGGACTACGACGCCAAGGTGCTCGGCCTGCCGGCCGAGGACGAGGAATATGAGTTCACCTGCGGAACCTTGTCCAACGAGGGCAAGGACGTGGAGTTTCGCGTGGAAGTCGACATCTTCAGCGGACGGTATTCGGTGAGCCCGAACGAACTGCTCGAAATCAAGATTCGCGCAGCGAAGCTCTTCGCTGGCATAGAGGGCGCAGATCTGTTGGCCAATGCGACGGCGACGCCCGCCAAAAAGAAGGCCGCAGCTGGCGGCAAGCCGGAGGCCAAGCCGAAGACCGCGCCAAAGAAGAGGTTTCATTGACGCGTCGTCAAGCGATTTCACGATGAGGCCGGCGTACCAGAAGTTCGACCTGCACGTTCGACCCAGCGCGATCGACGGGCAGGGCGCATTTGCCGCCGAGCCCATTCCAGCCCGCCGAAAAATCGGTGAGATCCGCGGGCAGTCGATGAGCGTGGACGATGCGCGGATCCGCGCGACGCGTTACGAACGAATCATGATCGTCGAGGTGTCGCAACGCCGCGCGATCGATTTTTCGAAGTCATCCGATCCACTTCGCTACACCAACCACTCGTGCGCGCCGAATGCGCGGTTTTGCATTCGCCAGCGGCGCGTCGAATTCCATGCGCTGCGCGAAATTGCCGTGGGCGAAGAGATCACCGTGAACTATGGCGAGACGCATCACGAAGGTATGCTTGCCTGCCGATGCGGCGCGCCTGGCTGCATCGGCAGCCTCTGACAGCCTTTAAGCTCACAGACCCTGACCAAGCCCTGACCGTAGGCGGTATGCTGTTGTGGTTGATACGGACATGGATGGTGGCGAGTCCGTAGCACACTGCAAGACGGTATAAAAACGCGGCATCAGGAGACGTCCATGGGCGGAAAACCACTCTACAAATCCCTCTACTTCCAGGTCATCACGGCCATTGTCATTGGCGTGCTGGTTGGCTACTTCGCACCTGCCACAGGGGAGGCGATGAAACCCTTGGGTGATGGGTTCATCAAGCTCATCAAGATGATCATCGCGCCGATCATCTTTTGCACGGTTGTCGTCGGCATTGCCGGCATGGAAGACATGAAGAAGGTCGGCAAGACAGGCGGCCTCGCTCTCTTGTACTTCGAGATCGTGAGCAGCCTCGCGCTTGTCGTGGGCCTCGTCATCATCAACGTGCTCCAGCCCGGTGTCGGCATGAACATCGACCCGAAATCGTTGGACACCAAGGGCATTGCGGCCTATACCGGGCCGGGCAAGATGCAGAGCACGGTCGAATTCCTGCTCAACATCATTCCGAGCACGGTGTTCGATGCTTTCGCCAAGGGCGAAATCCTCCAGGTGCTGTTGTTCGCGGTCATGTTCGGCTTCGCGCTGCACCGCTTCGGGGGGCGCGGCACGCTGGTGTTCGACTTCATTGAGAAGTCCTCGCACGTGCTCTTCTCGATCGTCGGCATCATCATGAAAGTCGCACCCATCTGCGCGTTCGGCGCGATGGCTTTCACCATCGGCAAGTACGGTCTCGGCTCGCTCTTGTCTCTGGGCAAGCTGATGGGCTCGTTCTACGCCACGTGCCTCGTGTTCATCTTTGTGGTGCTGGGGCTCATCGCGAAGGCACATGGCTTCTCGGTATGGAAGCTCATCAAGTACATCAAGGAAGAACTGCTGATCGTGTTGGGCACTTCTTCTTCCGAATCGGTGCTGCCGCGCATGATGGTGAAGATGGAAAACCTGGGTGCCCGCAAGTCGGTGGTGGGCCTCGTGATTCCCACGGGCTACTCGTTCAACCTTGATGGCACGTCCATCTATCTCACCATGGCCGCGGTGTTCATCGCGCAGGCCACCAACACTCCGATGACCCTGATGCAGCAGCTCACCTTGCTGGCTGTGCTGCTGCTGACTTCGAAGGGCGCAGCGGGCGTGACGGGCAGCGGGTTCATCGTGCTGGCAGCCACGTTGTCGGCGGTGGGCGGTGTGCCAGTGGCAGGGCTCGCACTCATCCTTGGCATCGATCGCTTCATGTCGGAAGCTCGCGCGCTCACGAACCTCGTCGGCAATGCCGTGGCCACGCTCGTTGTTGCGAAATGGACGGGTGATCTGGACGCCGGGCGGATGCGCAGGCAGCTCAACGGTGAGACCGATGTGGCGGCGCAGGAGCCTGAGGTATTGCTCGACGATAAGACGGTCACGATGCCAACGAGACCGGAGATTGTGAAGACGGGGACCTGATGCTTGTCACCCCCGGTCTGCGCCGGGGTTAGAGGCTGAGAGTATTTCGAGCGTGTCCGAGCAGCACGTGACGGGCAACGACATCGAAGCAAAGCAAACGCAAGTGAACGATGTAGCCAATGGTGTCGGCAAGCGGTGTCGCCAAGTGGGGTTGCAATGATGTCGGCGGCGAGATCGGTCTAGACTGATCCGATGAATCGACGCCTCTTCGCTGTAGTACTGCTGGTCTTGCCACTCACCAGCTGTGCGCAGCCCGCCGACACCCTGTCCGATTGCATCTCGACCTTGCGACAGGAACTGCCGAGCAAGCTCAAGCCAGAGACTTTCGATACCCACACACGCAACGTGCAGGACCTGCGCCCCGTCATCGACAACGCGACGCGCAGCCAGCCTGAATTCCAGCTGCCGATCTGGGACTACCTCGCGCGCCGTACCGACGCCCAGCGCGTGGCGCAAGGACGCGATCTCTTGAAGAGCGAGGGCGCGGCGCTCGAGTCTATCCAGCATAAGCAGGGCGTCGATGCTGCGACCACCGTGGCCGTCTTCGGCGTCGAGACCGACTACGGACGCGTGAGGGGCGCTTACCCGGTGGTCGACGCGACGCTCAGCCGCGCATGCCTCAATCTCAAGAGCAGCGAGCGCAAGAATCACTTCTTCACCGCGCTGTGGCTGCTTCAAGAGGGCGTCGTGAAACCCGACGACTTCATGGGGTCGTGGGCGGGCGCTTTCGGCATGACCCAGTTCATGCCGGGCACCTTTGCCCGCTTCATGAGCGACGGCGACGGATTGGCGCAGGCCGACATCATCCACAGCGTGCCCGATGCCTTGGCAACGACAGCCCGCTACCTGCGTGGGCTCGGTTGGGCCGATGGCATTCCGTGGGCGGTCGAGGTGCGGGTGCCACCGTCGATCGCTCTGCAATGGAATGCGCTCGAAGGTGATCACGGCTGCCTCGCACAATCGCCCGCTATGGGCAAGTGCCGCAGCGTTGCGCAATGGGCGGTCGACGGCGTCACGCGCGTCGACGGCGAAGCGCTGGTGCAACCCAATTCGCTGCTGAGCTCGCTCGACCCGTCCACGAATGCCGCGCTGGTGATGCCGGCCGGTGCACCAGGTCCCGCGTGGCTGGTGACGCCGAATTACCAGGCGATCTGGCGCTACAACCGTGCCGATGCGTATGCACTGGCAATTGGTTTGTTATCCGACGCCTTGCGCGGCGGGCCGCTGCAGCGCACCGCTTGGCCCACCGACGATGCGGGGCTGTCGCGAGCGGAGTTTCGTGAATTGCAGGAAATGCTGTTGCGGCTGGGGCATTGTGATGTCGTCGTCGATGGCGCGACGGGGCCAAAGACGAGCGCGGCGATACGCGAGGAGGAGCGGCGGCTCGGCTGGGTCGAGACAGGGCGCGGCGGGCAGAAGATCTTTCAGGCCTTGGTGAAGAGCGCCAATGCGCCGCCGCTTACATGCGTTGCCGCTGTCGAGGCTTCGACAAGCCTCTGAGAGGCTGAGAGTATTTCGATCATGCCCGCTCATCACGCCAAAAGACCCCTGCTCGTCGTTGCAAATGCTCGCCATAGCCCGGGCTATGGCTGCGCT
>JAJKJU010000219.1 GCA_021153565.1 Rhizobacter sp. | reverse complement strand
TCACACACCCAAGGTAGGAGCCCAGTGCGTGAATTACGCCCGCTGGGATCTGTGCGGGGGGCGTCCAGCAATGGGTGTCTCTACCGCGATCCAAATCCTAAGCGCACGATATGTGCGACAGCGAACGGACTTGGGAGCCTCATCCCGTGCACGCTAGCGACAGGCCCAATGAGCAAAGGAATCTGCTCGCCGGTTGCCTAAGGGAGCAAAAACATGCAAGTCCTTGTCGACGCCCGCACGGGCAGGCCCGTCATGGGGCGGCAGATCTTCACGACGGACGCGAAGTCCGCTGCCGCAGCGGCATCCATGGAAAACGGCGAAATGCCGGACGAGAAGGGCGTGGAATGTCCGTTGCTCGCACAGAACCCCGCCCGGGTACTGATCGTCGATGACGAGCTTCCTCTTCTGCGCGTCTATAGGCACTGGCTGAAGTCCGCCGGCTACATCGTCGAAAGCGCTGCAGACGGGCACGCGGCAGCGGGCCTTCTGCGCGAAATGCGTTTCGACGTGGTGGTCACCGACATCGCAATGCAAGGCATGGACGGCATGAAACTGCTGCACGCCGTGCGCGAGCGTGACCTCGATCTGCCGGTCATTCTGATCACGGGGACACCCGCGGTCGACACGGCGATCAAGGCTGTCGAACTGGGCGCGCTGCGCTACCTGGTCAAGCCATTCGACGAGCAATTGCTGCTGGCAGCCGTGGCCTCGGCTGTGCGCCTTCACCAGGTGGCGAGGCTGAAACGGCAGGCATTGGCCCTTGTCGGCGGCGGCAAGCAGCTCGGGGATCTGGCCGGGCTCAGTGTAAGCTTCGACCGGGCGCTGGCCTCGCTGTGGATGGCCTACCAGCCCATCGTCGCGTGGCCGCAGCGCACGGTCTTCGCCGTCGAGGCGCTGCTGCGCTGCGCCGAACCGACATTGCCGCATCCCGGCGCGATCATCGAAGCAGCGCAGCGCCTGGGACGCCTGCACGAGCTCGGCCGTGCGGTCCGCGACCGGGTTGCTTCGGTGGTCGAGGCGGCGCCCTGCGAGCTGGTGTTTGTGAACCTGCACACGCAGGACCTGCTCGACGAAACCTTGTATGCGCGCGAGTCGCCGTTGACGCAAGTTGCCCTGCGCGTCGTGCTGGAGATCACCGAACGCGCCACGCTCGATGAAGTCAAGGATGCCTCCTGCCGCATGGCTGAACTGCGCAAAATTGGCTTTCGCATTGCCGTCGACGACCTCGGCGCGGGCTATGCCGGCTTGGCGAGCTTCGCGCAGATCGAACCCGAGATCGTCAAGTTCGACGTGTCGCTGGTGCGCGGACTCGACCAGAGCCCGACCAAGACCAGCCTGATCCGTTCGATGACGACACTGTTCAAGCAGATGGGCGTGCAGGTCATCGCCGAAGGCGTCGAGACGGTCGCAGAGCGCGACGCGCTCGAGCAGACCGGCTGCGACCTGTTGCAGGGATTCCTTTTCGCCAGACCAGGCCCGCCCTTTCCGGCCGTGCATTGGGACAGGGACGACCCGCCGCCGCGAACGTGACGGCCATACAGGGAGCAACAAAAAATGGCGCAAGCGTTGACCTTGGCACCCAACCCGATCCTGATCGTCGACGACAACGAAGCGAACCTCAAGCTTGCGCGCTTCGCGCTGAAGGGCAAGGGCTTCAAGGTGCGCGTGGCGCGGGACGGCGAAGCCGCCATCGAACTGCTGCGCTCGTTCCACCCTCGGCTCATTCTTACGGACACTCAGCTTCCCGGCATCGACGGCCTGGAACTCACGCGGCGGCTGAAGGCCGATGCGGCGACACGTGACATCGTGGTCATCGCCTGCGCGATGAATGGCGGCCGCGAAAAGGCGCTCAGCGCCGGCTGCGACGGCTACATCACGAAACCGCTGGATCCGATTCGCCTGCCAGGCCAGATTGCCGGGTACCTTGAGGGGACCCATGCTTCGACGCTTCTGCCATGGAAGGCGGTCACGCCGCCCGCGGATTCCGAGGCCACCACGGCAGATCCCGAACCGGCGCAGGCAGACGACAGAGCGCCGATCCTGCTCATCGAGAACAACCCCACGACGCGCAACCTGTTTCGCATGTCACTCGAAACGGCAGGGTATCGCGTCGTGGAAGCACGGGACGCGACAACTGCGCTCGAGTTCATCACGCATACCAGGCCCGCGCTGATCATCCAGGATCTGGCTCTTCCTGACATGGATGGCCTGGAACTCTCCCGACAACTCCAGACGCACTTCGCCGCACGTGTGATGCCGATCCTGTATGTGTCGGGCTTCTTGTCGCGGATCGACCAGACACGGGCAATGAATGGCGGATTTTCGCAAGTGCTCGTGAAACCGGTGGACACCTTGCATCTGCTCGACGTGGTGAAGATGCACCTTGCGAACTTGCCGGCCGACTCGGCCAAGCTCGGGGCAGGGCGCCGGTTGATGGTGGTCGACGATGATCCGATGCAGCGCAAGCTGGCGCAGGTGTGGCTCGCGGCTGCCGGCTTCGAAGTGGTCACGGCGGACGACGGCGCGGCGGCCCTGGAACTTGCGCGCCGGGAGCGCCCGGCGGCCATCGTCAGCGACGTTCTGATGCCGAAGATGGACGGTTATGCGCTGTGCCTGGCGCTGCGCCGCGACACGAGCACCTCGAACATTCCGGTGATCCTCAGCTCCTCGGCTTATGTCGAAGAACCGGACCAGCGTTTGGCCGCGCGCGTGGGCGCCAGTGCCCTGCTGGCGAAGACCGAGGGGCTGGACGCCGTGATACGCGCGGTGAGCAAGGCGCTGGGTGCGCCCCCCCCGCCGGTGCCGAGCGAACCCCCGGAACTGTTGAACGAAGAGCATGTGCGGCGCGCGCTGTGGCAACTCGAGCGGCAGGTGCTGCAGAACGCGCGGCTGCTGCACCGCACAGCGCTGCAGGAGGCCCAGTTGGCCGTACTCGCAAGCGTCGCCGAGGCGCTGGCCAAGCGTCAAGTCCTCGATGGCGTGCTTGGCGAGGTGCTCGCAGCTTGTCTGGACATGGCGGGCATTTCCAAAGGTGCGCTGTACAACGCTGAAGACAACGGGTGCATGGTGCTTGCTCACCAGATCGGCTTCTCCGATGCCGAAGTTCCGCACGTGCGCGCCGCCTTCGGCCAAGAGGCATATTTCCTGGAACTCGCGCAACATGGCAAGGTGGTGCCGATCCCGTCCACAGCAGTGCCTGCGGAAGTGGCCCAACAGCTCATCGTGGATGCCGGGGTCACCGCCTTGCTGCTCGTGCCGGTCGCGTGGGGCAATACCACCTTCGGAGCGATGCTGCTCGGGTCAAGAACGGAGGACATCGCCGGCGACCATGCACTGGCGTTTGCGCGCGTGCTCGGCGCGCAGATGGGCCAGGCCATCGGGCTCGCGCGGGCGTTCTCCCGCCTGGCGGCCAGCGAGCAGCGCTATCGGGCGCTGACCGAAAACGCTCATGACGCCATCTCGGTCCTCACGCCCGACGGGACCATTCGCGAAGTCAATCGGCGGCTGATCGACCTTCTCGGCTATCCCGCCGATCAAATCGTCGGGCGGCGCCTCCACGACTTCGTCGCACCGGGCCGGGAGCAAGAGAACGCGCAGGACCATGGCCACACAGTGGCCGCCGGCTCGGGCCGTGCGCCCATTGTCGAGATCCGCAAAGCCGATGGCGGCATTGTGCTGATGGAGTTCTCCAACACGGCCGTCGACGTCGGCGACGAACACGTGGTGTTCTCTGTGGGCCGCGACGTGACCGAGAAGATGCAGACCCAGGCGCAGTTGATGGTTTCGGACCGCATGGCCTCCGTGGGAACCTTGGCTGCAGGGGTCGCGCACGAGATCAACAACCCGCTGGCCGTCGTGCTCGGAAACCTGGAACTCGCGGTCAGGGATGCGACGGCCATGAGCTCCGAGATGAACACCTCGCCGCGCCTGTCGGACCTGCAGGAATCGCTGCGCGATGCCAAGGACGCGGCACAGTCCGTGCGGCAGATCGTCAAGGACCTGAAGATCTTCTCCCGCGCCGAAGAGGACCGCCGCACCGCGGTGGACGTGCATCGGGTGCTCGAATCGGCGCTGCGCATGGCATGGACCGAGATCAGGCACCGGGCGCGCCTGGTGAAAATCTACGGCAAGGTGCCTTGCGTCGACGGCAACGAGTCACGGCTGGGCCAGGTATTCCTGAACCTGATCGTCAACGCGGCGCAGGCTATTCCCGAAGGGCACGCGAATGACAACGAGATTCGCGTGTCGACCGGCACCGACGCGGCCGGCCGCGTGGTCGTGGAGATTCGGGACACAGGCTTGGGCATGGAGCAGGAGACCCTCAAGAAGCTCTTCACACCCTTCTTCACCACCAAGCCTGCAGGAGTGGGAACGGGCCTGGGCCTTGTCATTTGCGAGCGCATCGTCAATGGGCTGGGCGGGGAAATCACGGTGGAAAGCCATCCCGGGAGCGGTACGAGCTTCAAGGTTGTCCTGCTCGCCGCGCGGGGCGACGGTGCGGAGGTCTTGCCTGCCGCGGTGCCGCCGCCTGCGGTGCGGCGGGGGCACGTGCTGGTGATCGACGACGACAAAAGGTTCGGAGCCTTGTTGTGTCACGTGCTGTCGAGCGAACACGACGTCGACGTGTTCGACAGTGCCAAGGATGCCTTGAAGCAAGCCTTGAAGCGCCTGTCGGCAGGGCAGCACTACGACGTGATTCTGTGCGACATGATGATGCCTGTCGTCAGCGGCATGGACTTCTACAAGGCATTGCGCGAGGTTGCTCCCGACGAGGCCGATCGCATCGTGTTCCTGACCGGCGGCGCCTTCACTGCGAGGGCTCGGGAGTTCCTGGACCAGGTTCCCAACATGAGGTTCGAGAAACCCTTGGAGATCCAGGATCTGCGCGCAGTGGTCAACGCACGCATTCGATGAGGGTTCAAGCTTTTGACCGAAGACCAATGCATTGCGTCAGAACGGAAAACTCACCTGTCCCACGAGACTCGTGTAGCGGTAGTCGCCAGCCCGGCTGACCAGGGGGCCGGTGTTTGCGGCTTGAAGCACCAGGCTCCAGCGCAGCGATGCGTTGCGAAGCGACGAGACGCCGAGCGAGTAACTCCAGATCGGCTTGGCATCGGTTTCTGTGTGCTGCCTTCCAGCGTCGATCGCGGCGCTGAGCACGACGCGCTGCGCCGCGATGAGACGCGACGACAGGCCGAGCGAGGTTTCGTTCAGCCGCTCTGGCGAGAAGTACTCCGCCCGATTCGGCATCGAGTCCCGATAGGAGCGTGTCTTGAGATAGGCGTTGAGGCCGAACTTTTCATTGAACGAGAAGTTCCAGCGCGTACGAAGGAAGGGGCGGCGGTTGTCGTCTGAAAACCAGCTCGATCCACCGGCAAGGCCGACGTTGAAACGCTCGTTGAAGGCATGGTCGGCCACCAATGCCAGGCTGTTGAACGTCAGCCCGGCATCAATGCCCAGCCGCGAATCGACGACATTGCGCTCGGCACTCACACCCAGCGAACTGGCCGCTGCAACCGGTCGCAGAACGTCCAGCACGCCGACCGCATGAACATGAGTGCCAATCTTCGCCATGCCGGCACTCGCCTCGACCAGCGCTCCCGACACCTTATGCCGGTACGTGGCGGCCAGCAGTCGGCCATCGGCCGTCCAGCCGGGCGCGCTGTAGTGCAGGGCGCCGGCCTTCAGGCCCCAGCCTGCGGCGCCCGTCCAGGCCAGCGTGGCCTGCTGCTCGTCGAAGCCGTCCGAGTCGTGGCTCGCATCCAGCCGGGCGGAGACATCCTGCGCCGGGGTGGCTGCCGCCGCTGCAGCGAGCAGCGCACCGATGAGCATCGCCTTCATTTGGTCCCCCAGGATTTGGCTCGATTCAGGATCTCCTGCGCGTAGCCAATCACGCAGGCCGGCTGCAGCACCAGGCTGTAAAGCAGGCTGTAAAAGAAGAAGCCGTGAACGTTGCGGCGTACCTTCAGCCCTTGCTCGGTGAACATCCTCGACTGGATGCCATACATGATGTAGTTGACGAGGAAGGCCAGCGGCAGGACCAGCAAGGTCATCGGCCCGGCGATCCAGTAGATGCCGAACATCGCCAGCAACAAGCCCGGAATGAAGGCCAGCGTGTACATCAAGTCCATGTAGGGAAAGAAAAGGTTCCACCAGATGAACACCGTCGTCAACCTCGGCTTGAACAGCAGCCGCCAATGCGCCTTGAAGGCTTCGATCAACCCGCGCGACCAGCGCTGCCGCTGCTTGATGAACTGCCCCCAGCTCTCCGGCGCATTGGTGAACACACAGGCGTTCTCCGCGAACCCGACGCGATGGCCTCGTTCGAGAATCGCCCATGTCAGCACGATGTCCTCGCCCACCGTATCGGCCCAGCCGCCGAGTTCGCGCAGCGTCGCGGTCTCGTAGAGCGAGAACGCGCCCTGGGCCACAAGCGTCCCCTGGTAGAGGCTTTGCAGGCGCTTGATCGCCGCGATGCCGTGGAAGTAGTCCCACTCCTGGATACGGGTTACCAGGTTCTTGCGCGAGTTGCGTACCAGCACTGCGCCAGCGACCGCCTTGGTGGTCGGCGGGTCGCTCAGGTATCGCCCGACGAGATGGCGCAGAGCATCGCGGTAGAGATACGAATCGGCATCGACTGTGACCGTCAGCCGGCAGCGTGTCATGCCAAGTCCGATGTTCAGCGCGTTCGACTTGCCTGCGTTCTTCTCCAGGGTGACGACTTGCAGCCATGGATGCTCGATGCTCGCGAGCACGGCAGCCGTCGCGTCGGTCGATCCGTCATTGATCACGATCACCTGCAGCGGGCCCGGATAGCGTTGGCGGGCAATGCTGTCGATGGTGGAGGCGATGTTCTCCGCCTCGTTGTAGGCAGCCACCAGGATCGTGATGCCGGGCAAAGCAGGGCCTGTATCGCGCACCGCGGGTCTGCGGTCCAGCAGCAGGCTCGACACGAGGAAGGCATTCATGAAGCCGGGCAGGATGGCAATGCCCATGATGACCAGCCAGGCAAGCGGTGCACCGGCCACGGCAGAAAGCTGTCCGATCCACGTTTGCGCCACCAACACCGACAGTGCCGCCCAACCGATCCCAGCGGACATTGCCAGCGCAAATTTCCACTTGACCGGGAGGTAGCCGGCGCCGGACGGGCGTCGTGCGGCAACGGCGGCGACCACCAATGCCGGCTTCGGCCCGGGTTCCACAAGCTGCGAGGCGGTGCTCTCGATAAAGCCGCGCTCATATACATGGCGATGCATGGTCGGCGCCAAGGCGCCAGCCTTCTGTTCAAAAAATCAGTCATGGGTGACAGCAAGGCGTTTGGGGGGCAAATGAAGTTGCTGGCGCTTACCGCAGTGCGATGGGAGGTGGTCCTCGTTTCGCGGCGGCATCCTTGTATCGACACGCCTGCGCCTGCATCAGCGGATTGTTGGTAACAAATCGTGGAAAACAATCCCTGCGGTGGCCGGCGCGCTCAAGCGTCCACCTGATTAGCGCTCATCCGATCATGCCCGCTCATCACGCCAAAAGACTCCTGCTCGTCGTTGCAAATGCTCGCCATAGCCCCCTGGCTATGGCTGCGCTTTGCGCCTAGGAGTCTGCGCGGCAGAAGCCAGAATCTGTAGGCAAACGACGGTACATGCGCGTTAGATGCGGATGACGAGCTATCTCCCCTACGAGCCCAAGCAGGCCAGGCTGATGCCCGATGCGCTGCAGGACTGGCTACCAGAAGGACACCTAGCGTACTTCATCAGCGACACGGTCGATCAACTGGACCTGAGTGCATTCCATGCGCGGTACGCCAAAGGCGGGCCGCGCAACCAGCCGTTCCACCCCGCGATGATGGTCAAGGTGCTCGTGTACTCCTATGCCACGGTGTATCGCCGTTGGCATCCTCCTTGGCGGGATCAATCGATGGTTGACCCAGCAGCACAGGGAGCAACTGCGGTGCATGCAGCGTTGCAATGTGCAGCGGCGTTTGTCCCTTGCTGTTCGACAGATTGACGTCGATCTCGGGGTGTCGCAACAGCTCTTGCACGACGTCGGCATGCGCCTTGGC
>JAJKJU010000218.1 GCA_021153565.1 Rhizobacter sp. | reverse complement strand
TGCGAGATGCACCATTCGATGAACCCGCCCCACATCGCCCGGTAGACCTCCTCCGAGGAGGTCTGACGCAACCGGCCGATGTCGCGTGCTCGCGCGAGCCAAGCCTCGAACCAGTTCTGCAGCTCGGCCAGCGCCGACTCGTCCAAGGGCGCGCTGAACAAGTCTGAAGTGGTGGACGTACGAGTTTGAGGTGCCATTAAAAAGGACTAACGCCAAACGGCTTATCTTACTCCACGTTCGCCACTCCCTTCAATCACCGAACCGCACAAATACAAGACTGCGTAGAAAGAATGCGGTCGCAAGGCTTTGGCGTTAGTGCTTTTCTTTCGCTCCCCTCCCCCCTGCCCTTCGAATCCTTGAGCCGCGCAGACCGCTCAGATTCGCGGAATCCTGGTTGCAGGCCATGCGTTCATCGGTGACGCGAGAGAACAAATAACGGCTCGCCTTCTTTGCGCTCCGGTGCCCACGGGTAGTCGACCGGGGCCGGGGCAGGGCGGGGGGCCACCACCTGGAGGCCTTCTTCGCTCCTCAAGCCGCACAGCTGTGGCCGCCCGTCGCCGACTGGCCTCGAGCGCGCGTGCTCTCTGGTCATCAGCATGCTCTTGGTCGTCGGCATAGGCGAAGCGCTCCAGGCGTGCTTGGTGGCGGCGACGAATGGCGCAATCGTGTTTTGCTGCAGCGTACCGGCTGTGCTGGCCCTTCGAACTCGGGCCGACATCGATCAGCACTTTCGAAAGTCCGGGGTATTCGCGACGTCATCAACGTGATCTCTCGGCATCGATTCGGCCTGGGTCTTCTACCCGTTGGCCAGTGGCGGCCACGCGGTAGCGCCCTGCCCGACCGCAGAGGATGGGTGCGGCAAGGCGCTACCGCCTACCGTTGGACCAGCAGCCACTCCCTGGGTCGGCGAATCTACGTCGCCCCAAGCATGGCGAGGGCGTTGCAGTTCCTCGGAAATTACTGCGGCCCCATGCGGATCACGACGAATTCATCGGACTTTGAATTGCTGTAAGTACTCGCGGCCCTTTGACGTCGCGCGGCATGGGCAGCCATCAAGACTCAGAGCGCCTGGTTGAAGGTTTCGGCAATCACCGCAACCGGTAACCCAGCACAGCGTAGTCGTGCCCTTGGCGAAGATCCGCTGCCGCCACGATGTTTGCATTTTCCCGAGGGTGGCAGCTCGCGTTTCAAAGCTGCTCCTCGACGAGTGGGAGCTTATCCCAGTGCTTGCCGAGCAACTCTTCGCAAAGATGAACTTTGAAGAGGGGGCCGACGATTCGTCCCGCCTGCCCTTGTTCTCGCCAGTTCTTTCGAAAGACATCCGATTTGTTGAAGAGTATGTGCGCTTCGAAATTGTTGCGGTGCATTTGTTGCGCCTCTGCGTCCAAGGAGAGGAACAACTCCCACACCTTTTGCAGGTTCGCTTCACGATGCTGTTGACTCACCAACCTGCTCCTCTCGCCTTCGTCGCGGTCAGCATCTTTTTCTCTACTGCTTCTTGCAGCAATCTCATTGCTCACGGTTCTGGCAACGACTTCTCCGAGCCAACGCGCACGGCTATTCACTTGCGGCAACGATTGGTTCTCCACTCGCTTCGCCAGCAGTTCAAGCGCCTCAAACACTGCTTTCTCGCCGTAGGCGTCGCTCAACTTTTCAACGTCCTTCAGTGACACACTTAGTTGGCCTGCAAGCTCGGCTAAACGGAGGTCCACGGGTTCAAGAAGCCGCTTGTTGTCGACCTTAGCACTGCCCTCCTTCACCTCGACCTTGAATTGCAAGTCGGCAACACTGCGGCCAGCACGAAACTCGACGAGTGTGATATCGAGTTCGGTAAGTGCCGAAATTTCAGCGACAGCCGGGGTCAAAACGTCCCGTTTGAAGAACTTGTATTCAGGGTCGGCCTTCGCCCTCTTTCCCGGTTCGACGCGAAGGATCTCGAACCACCATCGCCACGGATGCTTGGCCGTGACCTTCGAAGGATTGTCGCGATAGCGGGCACAAATCTCGTACAGCGCCAACGCAGCGACAGTTCTGAGTTTGGCCAGGCTCAGCAATGAGAGCTTCGCAAAACGTGCAGGGTCCAAAATTTCGCGTCGGATGTTGTGGCCGTAGCTCCAGACAATCGTCATCGTGCCGTTGATCGGCACCAGGTCGACGCCGGCCAGGAGCGGAGCCATCGACCACTTGGTGCTCTCCCCCGCGGCCGGAGATTCCCACTCCACCAACGTCGACCCCATGCCTCGCAACGCATCCTTCAGCGCTACGTAGTTTCGGGAGCTGTAGTCGATGAGGCGCACAACATCCTTGAGCAGGGCTGAATACTCATATGTATCCGCCGGCTGCTCCTGCGCCAGGAAGAGTAAGACATTGTAGATCTTGCGTGCCGTCAGCGAGTAAGACTGCGACGCTTGCGTGATGGCCAGAGTGGATACTGACTTCCGCAAGGGCCGTGACGGAATGGTGTCAATCACCCCGTCATCATCAGGTGAGTTCATGGGTCGGTATTTTCACCTCAAGCCGCCCTGAAGGCAACAGATCCCGTGTTCGGCGATTTCAACGCGGAAACGCGATATCTCACGGGATCCGGGGCGCTCGAAAGTGCGTGTCATGCACAAATCGGCTCACCTTAGCGGTCCACCAACCTTACTCCAGCCAGCGGCGGTCAGTGGCGCATGACAACTCAACGACATATGCATCACTTCGGTGCGAATTTCGTCTGCATCTCAATGCCCCTTTGTAAGGTGTTCTTTGGGTGAAGCACTCGGAGCCGGTCGAGGGCTGTTTATCGACCCTACTGGATCACAAATCAGCTCACCCATGGAGGGCGACAGCTGTGAGACATCGGAGCAGGACAAGATTGCGCGCCGCACAAATTCACCTACCTACCTGCACAAATCGGCTCACCGCCATGCACAAATCGGCTCACCTTCAGCACAAATCGGCTCACCCAAATCACAAATTAGCTCACCCAAATTGCTCTAAGTTGTTGATATTAAAGGAGAATTTCAGCATAAACCGTATTAAAGCTGTATTGAACTTATTGAACTTCTTCAAACAAAAGCTCCGCTGGAGTTTGCTCTTTCAGTGAATTAAGATCGAAGCCGCGAAAAAACACTGACTCCACAAGGGACCACGTCAATGCCACTAGCCAACAAAGCGCCAGGCCGTATTCCGATGAGCCGTCTGATGGAATTGGCTGCGACTTCCGGGAAGAACCTGGAAGCGCTCCGGAAGACGCTGCTGCAACCGAGCCGATCAAAAAAGCCTCCGACGTTGTCCACGGGTCGCCTCGCCACCCTCTGCGGCATCAGCAATGATCAGGTGTTATACCGTGTGTCGCGCGGGGATCTGCCGAATGGGACAGTTGCGTCGAACAATCGACGCAATTGGAATGTTGCACAGGCCGGTGAATGGGCGCGAGCGTATCGGGCCGAGCGCTTGCGCCCGAGCGGTGCCAGAGCCGTCACGATATCGATCGGCAATTTCAAAGGCGGGGTCACAAAGACTACAACGTGTATGACCCTTGCCCAGGGGCTGGCGTTACGTGGGCACCGTGTCCTCGCGATTGACCTGGACCCCCAGGGCTCGCTCACCAACCTATTTGGCCTGCTCCCAGACGGAGATGTCGACGCAAACGAGACCTTGTTGCCCCTCTTCGCTGGCCAGGAGGAAGGCGTTGGCTATGCCATCCGCCCATCGTATTGGCCGGGCATTGACCTTATACCTGCCATGCCGGGCCTTTACAACGCCGAGTTCTACTTGCCAACGAGGCAGATCGAGGAGCGGGAGTCCGGGCTACGGTTCTATGACATCCTCAATGCAGGCCTCGAGTCGGTGCGCGACCGCTATGACGTCATCATCATCGACACGGCACCCTCGCTCAGCTACACCGTGATGAATGCCTACATGGCGTCGGATGGAATGATCGTGCCGATGCCGCCCAATGCGCTGGACTTCGCATCGTCTGCCCAGTTCTGGAGTCTGTTCACGGACCTTGTTCACGGCATGAGGGATCATGGTGCGGAACGCGAGTTTGACTTTATGCATGTCCTGCTGGCAAAGGTTGATGCAATGGACGACAACGCCCCTGTGGTCGCCAGCTGGATCGCCAAGACCTACAACGAGTTTGTACTTCCAGTCGAAATTCCCAAGACGAACGTCGCAAGCAAGTCAAGTATCGAATTCGGGACCGTGTTCGACGTGACGCGATACGAGGGTGGATCCCAGACTTTCAAGAAGGCGGCGGACGCTTACAACAGGGTCGTGGACATCGTAGAGCAGTCCATCGGAAAGGCGTGGCTGAATCAACTTGCTGATCAATCGCCCACGGTTGGCAACAAGAGCGAGGTGGTAGCGTGAGCAAGTTAAAGGATCGTTTGAAACTTGCGGATGAGGCGCTTTCAAGTGCGTCGGAGCAAACCGAAAGCGCAGTGTTGCCCGGGGCAACACCCACCGCCACGGACCCGGAGATTGCACCTTCTTCCAGACCGGGAGCTCGAACGGCGCCTGGCGGAATGTTGGCAGCCATGGGGGTCATGCGGGACAAAGACGACCAAGTCGCAAAGCTTCGCGAGCAACTCGATCGTTGGATTGGCGCGCAGCCGCAGCGCCGTGTGGATCCCGCTTTGATCGACGAAAGTCGTTTTGCCAACCGAGACCACTCGCACTATCACGGCGAGGCTTGGGAAGCCTTCAAACTCGAACTTGCATCAAGCGGCGGAAACATCCAGGCAGTCCTCCTTCGCGCAAAGACCGGGGGACGATTTGAGATTGTGTTTGGACATAGGAGGACGCGTGCTTGTGCCGAGCTCGGAATTCCCGTGCTTGCTGCGATCTCGGACGACGTCGACGATCTACAGTTGTTTGGACTGATGGAGCGCGAGAACAGGGCACGGGAAGATCTCAGTCCCTATGAGCAAGGGATGAGCTACCTTCGTGCTCTTGATCAAAAGCTCTTCTCGTCGATGCGGCAGTTGGCAAATGCCATCGACAAGGATGTTGGCCTCGTGAGTCGGTATCTGGCCATTGCGCAACTGCCAACGCCGATCTTGGATGCCTTCCCAGCTCGCACGCAGGTTCAAAAGCGCTGGGGTGAAGTCATTTCCGCGGCCCTTCAACGGGATCCGGACGGCGTCATTGAGCGTGCGAAGCTTCTTGCCAAACTTGATGTGAAGCTCCAGGCCGCCCAAGTGTTCAAGCAACTTTGCGCAGTCTCTCCTGGAGAATCGGCACAGAACTCGTTCACCGTTTCCGACGCGTCGGGCAGTCCAAAGGCCGTGGTGACGCGGAAAGGCAAATCTACTTTGGACATCAAACTTGTCCAGGGCTCTCTTAGCGACGACCTCATAAAGAAGGTTGTGAGTGTGCTTGAGCGAGCCCTTAAAACTTGAGGACGGTGCTGGGTGTTGCCCCGGGCAACACCCAGCCCAATGTCCCGGCCGACCAGCTGTCTAGTACGTCCGAATTTCAACTGTCACCTGGCAGCTGAGGGCCACCGTGAACGTGAGAAGCCGCCCGACTGTCGAAGCCAAGGAACGGGCCGCCGAAAGCCCTTGAGGGGGTGTTGCCCAGGGCAACACCATGGGCTGTCTGGCGCTTGCCACGACGGATACACTTCCACAGATGAGTGAGTCCAGCAATCCACCACGCAACGAACCATCCTCCCGTGCTACTGCGGGCTGTGCGCAACTTAGGCGTTCGCTCTTGGCGGTCGAGGCGGCGGGGCTGCTGGCGACTTTGGCCACTCCGCGCCTCCTCCTAAGTCTGCGTTCATCGTGCCGCTGACGCCAACCGCCTTCTACGCAGACCATCTCGCCCAACTGCACCGACTGCTCCTCGAGCATCGCATCGCGAAGGCGCATCTCAGCGGCACAGGCATCCGCCTCGATGGCAATGACCTGGGCTTGGACGATCGTTTCGACCTGCCGTTCGGGGAATTGTCGACGCTGGAGTTCGCGCATCTTTTCTGTGTCTTCGACGGTAGCCGCGTGCACCAGCAGGCAGAGAAGTTCCCCAGTCGTGACGATGCGCCACCGGGGCTGTACTTTACGGTGATCAACTCAAAGATCATCCGCAACCAGCACAAGAACAGGACCGGCCTCATTTCGGAGGCGGTCGGCGAGACTGATCTGTTCATCGAAGCCCTACATGTCGACCATTTTTTCCTGAACGAGCAGAACACGCCTCGCAGCTTGGGGACCATCGCATTCACGTTGTGCTCTATCACCGCGCATCTGGCGGGCCTCGCGCACATCTCGCTGGTGGCCGCCGGTGGCGTCGGTTTCAACCCGCGGCACGTGGGCTACAAAGTCTGGCCCAGGCTCGGGTTTGACGCTGCACTGCTGCCCGGCGAGACGCATGGCGTCCTCCATTTGGAGGCCTGTCAAACGGTGCAGGACGTGATTGCCATCGACGGCGCATGGTGGGATGCGCACGGATCGCAGCGCCTGATGGCGTTCGATCTGGCGGTGGCCAGCAGGTCTTGGCAAAAGCTGATACCCTATGTGCGTGAAAAGGTCTTAGCCGAAAGCACTCTATGACGAAGCAGGCGACGGCGTTGAATAAGCGCGAGCAAGCATTCAAGTCGTCGACGAAGGCGAGGACAGCGCGTGTGTTTTCGATATCGCTGAAGGGCATTCCGCAATTGGATACATCGGCTAAGGCTCGGCTGGAAGCCGCCGCCAGAGACCCCGCCGGCAAGCGCCGCGACTATCCGCAGTTGACGATCGAGTGATCGTCGCTTAGGCGCTCGCGCCCTCCTGCGACCCCCCCACCCCTAACGCCGACGGGCTTTTTGTTGCCGACCGGCTTTGCCGGTCACAGCAGCAGGGCGCACCATTATTCGCAACGCCCGCACCGGGTCTGGCCCTGCACTCAGGTCAAGGTCGTAACGTGGATCATTCCTTCGGTCAACGCGGATTTCCCGCGCTGACGTTCTAGGGAGCAAATCATGGGGAATCATCGGGTCACCGAGCTGCTGGTCCGGACAAGAAGTCGGTCGTCTTCGTCAACAAGATGAAGGCCTTCAAGAACGTGGAGGGCCGTCGAGCGGCTCGAGGAGCTGCTGACGCTCATGTCCGATCACGCCAAGCAAATGGCCGCGAAGGATCGGGACCTTTCGAGCGCATCGAAGCCATCAAGGCCGAGCGGGAGGGGGCCGGGCAAGATTTTCGTGTCGGGTCTTCGGGGTGGACTCGGCGATCCCCTCCAGCCACCGGCTCATGACGACGGGCGCAAGGCTGCGATTCCCAGCTTCACGCGGGCCGAGCACGCCCAAAAGCAGAGGCCCCATCGGGGACTCCCGGTCACAATCAACATGCCCTGCCAAACTTGGGTTAAGCGGCATTAAATTGAGGGTGAAATTTACCGCCATTCCGGGGACTCATCGATCGATAGGCCGCGACGAGGCGCATTCCGGGGGGCAAGGGGGCGCAACCAGGTGGGCGGCCCGCTGCCCGTGCGGTCCAAAAGGGGGGGGGGGCTTCAGGGCGGATCGTCCGCGCCGCCCTGGCCACCGTGGGGGACGGACGGCACCGCCGCCGTTGACCCTCGACGAGATTCCCCCTGCGGAATGACCTACCAGGCGGAGGACCTCGAGAGCCTGGTTGATGAGGTCAGCCATCGAGTCGTTCTCTGCAAGGCGATGCCGAAAAACGGCTCCTGCATGAGACCCGCGTGACTCGGCTGATCATCGTGCAGGCCGCCCGCAGCGGCCCCCCCTTGGGGCCCCGGAAGTCCACAATCAACACCCATGCCGAGCCAACCTCGGTCGGGGACACAGGTGCGCTCGAGATGCCCGGCCGCGTGCGCCATTGCCACCAGGGTATGCGACAGGCACTCGTCGATCAACCGCTTGAAACTCATCGACGAGCGGGGAGGGCAACGCGTTGGCTGCTCACCAGCCGACGCTTCGCCGGCAGTCCGGTCTCTTTCCTGGGGCGGCCAATCTTGGGGGTGGATCTGAAGGTAAGTCTCCGCGTCGAGTACCAACGCTGGCATCAGGAATGGATAGGCCTCGCGCAGCTGGTCCATGTTGAACCCGGCGCGCCACGAAGCCGCCACCGTCGCCGCGGGGACACGTGTCCCCTTGAAGACCGGCGTGCCGCCACATGACGTCAGGGTCCTCGACGATGGATTCTTCCGCTCGCCGGACCAGGCGCACCCCGGTCCGAGGCGTCCGTGACGAAGCTGCCGAGCCACGGCCGGCAGGTCAACCGTCCACTCGACGTCGTGGAGCGCGCCCTGGAGGGAGAACAGCGCCTCGGCGTCCTGGCGTCTCGAGACCCGGGGCGTAGGTGGGGAGGGCGGGGGGCGTCGGCCAGGTCAGCAACGTGCCAAGTCCAGTCCATCGACCCTGTCATGGACGAGAAGGCCCCCCCGGGACGACGAGGGGGGCGCAGTGGTCAACGTGACCGTTCGGGACGGTGGCCAGTGTTGCTTGGGGGGCGGCAGCCCCAATCGCACCATCAGGCGTACCGAAGTTGATGGCGGGGCCCATCAAAGCGGGACCCCGGTCCCCGGGGCCCTGACGGAAACCACCCCCGAAAAAGCCTGAAAAGCGTTGGATGGGCGCCCGCAGGCCAACCCGCTAGCTACATGATTAGTATCCTAATCATGTATCAACAAAACAGCGCGAAACTTCATGCGAGAATCGAAACGTGCCACGCTAAGCCCTTGCCGCCCTTGAAAAAACCCACCTCCGACCCGTCCGCGCCCAAGTTCGCGCTGCCCGAGCTCGTGCGCCCGCCCACCCAGGCCAGCGCCGGG
>JAJKJU010000217.1 GCA_021153565.1 Rhizobacter sp. | reverse complement strand
GCTTGAGCCGGTGTGAGAGCGGAGCCCACAGTGACCAGCGTGACGCCGTCATTGAGGAACAGCGTGCCGTTGGCAGGCAACGCAGTGACGTTGATGGACGCAATGGTTCCGTCGATGTCCGTGCCGCCGAGGCTCACGGCAATGGTCGTGTCCTAGTTGCCGCTGACGGTGCCCGCGGTTGCGGTAGGGCCGTCGTTGACGGACGCGACACTGATGGTTTCGGTGGCGGCGACGGATGTCTCACCCTGATCGTCGGTTACCGTAAAGGTCAGGTTGGTGCTGCCATTGAAGTTCGCCGATGGGACGAACTTCAGCGAAGCAGCTTGAGCAGGCGTGAGTGCCGTGCTCAGGCCGACAGCGGTCATGCCGTCGTTCAGGAACAGCGTGCCATTGGCCGGCAGCGAAGTGATCTTGATCGAGGCAATCGTGCCGTCGATGTCCGTACCGCCGAGACTGACGGCGATGGTCGCGTCCTCGTTGCCAGCGGCCGTGCCAGGCGTTGCAGTCGGCGCGTCGTTGACCGAAGCCACGTTGATGGTCTCTGTCGCCGCAGGAGACGTGGCGCCTTGATCGTCAGTGACCGTGAAGGTGAAGCTGGTGCTGCCGTTGAAGTTGGCGATCGGCAAGAACTTCAGCGAGGCGGCTTGAGCCGGTGTGAGAGCGGAGCCCACAGTAACCAGCGTGACGCCGTCATTGAGGAACAGCGTGCCATTGACAGGCAGCGCGGTGACGTTGATGGACGCAATGGTTCCGTCGATGTCCGTGCCGCCGAGGTTGACCGCGATGGTCGTGTCCTCGTTGCCGCTGGCTGAGCCCGGCGTGGCCGTCGGCGCATCGTTCACCGCCGTGATGGTCAACGTCAGCGTCGCCGTCGAGGTGAGCGTCCCGTCGCTCACCGTGTAAGTCGCTGCCGGTACAGCGCCTGCGTAGTTCGCGGCAGGTGCGAAGGCATACGAACCATCCGCATGGATGAGCAGGGTGCCCACGCCCGCCAGGTTCGCCGTCGCGCCGGCGGCGAAGGTGTTTCCGCCCACGACGAACTGCGTGACGGTCTTGGACGGACCATCGACATCCGTGTCATTGGTGAGCACGTTGCCCGATACCGAGACATCTTCGAAGGTCGTCGCGCTGTCGTTCACGCCGACGGGAGCGTCGTTGGCCGCCGTGACGTTGAAGGTCGCGGTGTTGGGCGTGCTGTCAAAGCTGCCGGCCGAGTCCTGCACTGCAAATGTGAAGGACGAGTAGCCCGCGCCGCTGGCATTTGGCGCCGGTGAAAAGACCAACTGGCCCGCGCTGATCTCAGACGTCGGAACCACCGTGCCCGCGGCAATGGCAACGCCGTTGAGCAGCAGCGTGCCAGCCCCGGGCAATGTCACGATGCGCACGGCATCGATGGTCTGGCCGGCATCCGGATCGCTGAACCCGAAGTTGGCGATGGTCAGCGCTGCCGGCGTGTCTTCGTTCGTGGTGATCGTGAAGTCGGTTCCGCTCGGCGGGGTGTTGGCGTTGACGTTGACCGTGACGGTCGCCGTGTCGGACAGCCCGTCCGGGTCCTTCAGCGTGTACGTGATCGTCAGTGAGCCGCTGAAGTTGTTGATCGGTTGGAAGAAGATCGTGCCGTCGGGGTTGACGGACACGAGGCCCTTGCTCGGATCCGACAGCATGGGGTTGGAAACCGTCAATGCCGAGTTCGGGTTGTCGGCGTCGCTGTCATTGGCCGTGACGTTGATGTTGATGGATGTGTTGATCGGCGTGCTCGCGGCATCGTGTACAGCGACCGGCGCGTCGTCCGCTGCGTTGACGGTAACGTCGATAGTGCGCGTCGCGGTACCGTCCAGGCTCTTGATGATCAAGGTGTCGTGCACGGGCGAGCCGCTGGCGGCCATCGCCTGGGTGGCTGGACGGCTGTTGTCGAGCGCATATGTCCACGCGCCCGTCATCGCATTGAAGGCAAACGTGCCGTAGGTGCCGTCGAGGCTGGCCGGGGTTTGGAAGGATGCTTGACCAAAATCGACGTCGACGATGTTGAGGCTGCCGCCCGTCGACGGTGTGCCTGCGATGGCGTTGGCAGTGCCGCCTGCCTCGGTGACACTGCCGGTGGACGTGCCGACGATGATGGCGTTGTCGTTCGATCCATTGACGGTGACGTCGATGATCTTCGTGGCCGCACCATCGGCGCTCGTGACGGTCAGCGTGTCGTGCGCCACCTGGCCGGCGACCAATGCCTGCGTCGCGACCTTGGAGTCGTCGAGTGCATAGGTCCAGGCGCCGGTGATGGTATTGAAGGTGAAGGTGCCGAAGCTTCCATTCAGGCTTGCCGCAGCGGGGGCTTGGAAGACCGCCTGGCTTGCGTCGACGTCGCTGATCGTGAGCAGACCCGATGCATTCGGATTAGGCGAACCCGCGGTGGCGTTGGCGATGCCACCTGCTTCGATGACCGAGCCGGTGGCCGTCCCGGCGATGGACGCATCGTCTTCCGACCCGGTGACCTTCACGTCGATGATCTGGCTGGCAGTGCCATCGGCGCTCGTGACGGTCAGCGTGTCGTGTGCGATCTGCCCGGCGGTCAGTGCCTGCGTGGTGGATTTGCTGTTGTCGAGGTCATACGTCCACGCCCCGGTGGAGGCATCGAACGTGAAGGTCCCGTACGTGCCATTGAGGCTGGTGGCAGCTGGCGTTTGAAAGACTGCCTGACCCGCATCCGCATCGCTGACGGTGAGCACACCCGATGCATCGGATGTCCCTGCCATCGCATTGACCGCACCGCCCGTTTCGATCACGTTGCCGGTGGTGGCGCCGCCGATGCTTGCTGCATCGTTTTGTCCGTTGACGGTCAGCGAGAGTGTCGCGCTCGAGGTGGCGCCCGCGGTATCACGCACGGTGTACGTGAAGATGTCCGTGCCGCTCTGGCCTGCGCCCAGTGCACTTGCCGCTGCGGTGTTCGCCGCATAGCTGTAGCTACCGTCCGCATTGAGCGTGAGTGTGCCGAAGTTGCCGACGAGGGCACTGCCCACGGTGCCGGTGCTGGTGCCGAAGAAGACAGCCGACACGGTCTTGGAGTCGCCGGCATCGACGTCGCTGTCGTTGGCGAGCACGCCAGCAGCAGGTGACGACAGCGTCGCATCTTCAGCCACGGAGCCGACGTCGCCCGTGGTCAGCGGCGCATCGTTCACCGGCGTGACGTTGAAGGTCAGTGAATTTGGTGCCGAGTCGAACGCTCCGTCACTGTCTTGCACGCTGAAGCTGAAGCTTGCGTAGGGCGTGCCGTTGGCATTTGCAACGGGCACGAATACCAGGGTTCCAGCGGCAATGTCGGCCGCCGAAATCACGGCACCGGCAGATACGGCGACACCGTTGTGCAACAGCGTGCCCGTGGCGGGCAGCGCATCGATGCGCACATTGGCAAGGCCCTGGCCTGCATCCGCATCGGCAAAGCCGAGATCGCTGGTTCGAACGGTGTAGCTCGAGTCCTCGGCCAGCGTCTGCGTGCTGTCCGCCCCCGCGGGCGGCGTGTTGGTGCCGACGTTGATGGTGACGTTGGCGGTGCCGCTGCTGCCGTGGCCGTCGCTGACTGTGTAGGTCACCGCGACCGCGCCGCTGAAGTCGACCGCGGGCGCGAAGCTCAGCGTGCCGTCCGGATTGACGGAGATGGCGCCCTGCGCCGGGTTGGCCAGCACGGCGCCGGTGACGGTGAGCGTGTCACCGTCCACGTCGGAGTCATTGCCCAGCACCGAGAAGGTCAGGGGTGTGTTGATCGGCGTCGAGGCCAGATCATGGCCCGCCACTGGCGCATCGTTCACCGAGGCCACGTTGATGGCGAGCGTGGCGACCGAGTTCAGCGCGCCGTCGGTCAGCGTGTAGGTGACGAGCGGGACCGGGCCGTTGTAGTTGGCGGACGGGGTGAATGTGTACGAGCCATCGCCGTTGATCACCAACGATCCGACACCAGTGAGCTCGGCGGTTGCGCCCGCTGCAAAGGTGCTTCCGTTCACCATGAATTGCGTCACCGTGGCCACCGGTCCATCGACGTCCGTGTCGTTGGTCAGCACATTGCCCGACAGCACCGAGTCTTCGAGCGTGGTGGCCGTGTCGTTCACGCCCATCGGTGCATCGTTGACGGCGGTGACGGTGATGCCGATCGACGCTGGCGCCGACACGGTGCCGGTGTCGTCGGTGACCGTGAAGACCACTGACGCACTGCCGTTGAAGTCGGCACCCGGATGGAGCAGCAGGTTCGCGGCCTGCGCCGCAGTGACGGTTTGTCCGGCCAGGACCGGCGTACCGTCGGCGAGCGAGAGCGTGCTGCCCGCCGGAACGCTGACGATGGTCACTCCCGTGACGGTGCCGTCCACATCTGTGCCGCCAAGCGAGAGTGGCAGCGTGCTGTCTTCCAGGCCAGTGACTGCGATGGCGCTGGCCACTGGTGCATCGTTGACCGGTGCAAGATTGATGTTGATCGTGCCCGAGGCAGATCCGCCCCCTTCGCTCACGGTGTAGCCGAAATTGCCCACCGGGGACGTGCCGTTGTAGTCGGCAGGCGGAACGTATTTCAGGCCCGTGAGATCGGCGACCGTCAGCGTACCGCCCGCCAGCACCGGGGTGCCATCGGCCTTTTGAATCTGCCCGATGACCGGCATCTGACCCACAGTGACGGTGGCTGCGGCCGATGCGCCCGAGGGCTGCCCGATGCCGAGGTTGACCGACGGGCCTTGCTCGACGGCGTTGATCAAGTTGGTGACGGCGCCGATGACAGGAATCGGCGTGGCCTTCTCTGTCGCGGTGATCTGGTTGCCGTCAAGAAAGGCCGTGGGCGTGATGGCCGTCCCGTTGCTGGTAAACGGATTGGCACCGCCCACCGATTCGGAAACTCGGTCGACCCGCAGGCCCGGGCCCAGTTCGCCCGCGCCGTCGGCACCAACGATGGCAGCCGTGGCGGCGGTTGCGTCACCGGTGTTGATCCCGGCGATGACGCGATCGATGTCGTCCGCAACCGATGCTGCCTTGGCGGTGATCGTCTCTTCAGGCGTGATCTCGATCAGGCCGGTCTGGGTCGTCAGGATGACGTCGCCACGATGAATCACGTCGCCCACCTTGAGCGCATGCATCTTTCCGTCGGCGCCCCGGATCAGCGCTGCGCCCCACAAGCCACTGACTTTTCCCGAGTGGGTTTGGACGATGGTTGGCATGCGGCGACCTCCTTTGAACGACGGCACGCAGACCTGTGCGCGTGTGATTTGAGGATATCGTTCAGACACCTTCCTTATTCGTCGCGGCCAGACTTGGTTTCGTGAACGGAGTCACCGAAGGCGGCGATTCGTGCCAGATAAGCAGGATCGGGCAGGCAGCAAACGCAGACTGGGTTGGTGGCGTTTTCGGGGTACGAATAGCGACGTGGATCATGCGTGGTCAGCCAACCCTCCAAAGAGCCCGCAAATGCGGGCTCAACGGCGGTGGGGTGCCGCTCTCCAACGCGGAATACGTCACGTCCTTCTTGGGAACATTTTCCCAATTACGACGAATGGTTCCCGACCAGCGATGAGCGGTTCGGCCGCACGTCAAGTTCCCTGCTCAGCCCCCGATAACGATTCAACCCTTCTTGTTGAACTGCAGCATGCGCACCTCGTCTCGCGGCTTCACGCTGATAGAACTGATGATCACGGTGGCCGTAGTCGCCCTCCTGGCGGCCATCGCCTTGCCCAACTACCGCGAGCACCTGCGCAAGTCGCGGCGCGCCGAGGCGCAGTCGTTCATGATGGCCGTGGCCGCCCGCCAGCAGCAGTTCATGGTCGACACTCGGGCCTTCGCTGCCACCGTCGACGCAGCCGGCATTCCCGTCCCTTCCAACGTGAGCGTCGCGTACACCGTAGCGATGCCCGCCCCTGGGACGAACACCTTCACGCTCACGCTGACGCCAAACGTTGACCAGTCCAGCGAAAAGTGCGGCACCTTGAGCATCGACCAGAACGGCACCAAGACTGCCGCCATGACTGGATGCTGGTGATGCCCATGAGCCGTCCCGCCCCCCGCTACAACGCCCGGCCCAACGCGAAGGCCGCTCGCGGCTTCACGCTGATCGAGCTGATGACCGTCGTCAGCGTGGTCGCGATCCTCACGGCCATCGCGGCGCCGTCGTTCCGCAGCTTCGTCGCCGGCCAGCGCATCAAGGCCGCCTCCTACGACCTCACCTCCGCGCTGATCCTGGCACGCAACGAAGCCCTCAAACGCAACGGCAACGTGCAGGTAGCCCGAACCGGCACGAGCTGGAATAACGGCTGGCAGGTCAAGATCGTCTCCAACGACGCCGTGCTCGGCTCCCAGAACGCGGTGGACAGCTCCCTCAGCTTCACCGGCGCCCCCGACCGCATCGTCTTCAACGCCAATGGCCGCGTCTCGTCGCCCACCGCCGCCGTGCGCATCCAGCTGGCCTCCACCGCGGCCACGAGCAATGCGGTTCGCTGCGTCGCGCTGACCTTGTCGGGCCATGCCCGATCTTCCGTGGGAGACTGCTCGTGAACGCGCAGGTCTCGAACGCCCGTCGGCAGCGCGGCGCTCTGCTGATCGAAGTGCTGGTGTCCATCGTCATCTGTGCCTTCGGGCTGCTGGGCTTCGCTGCCTTGCAGGCAAGGGCCACCGCGGCCGAGTTCGAGTCGTACCAGCGCAGCCAGGCCCTGGTGCTGCTGTCGGACATGACTGACCGCATGAACGCTAACCGCGGCAATGCCGGCAGCTACGTGGTGAGCGGCCTCATCGGCGAAGGCGCCGCGGCCGACTGCGCCTCGCTCGCCGGCGCGAGCCTCGACCTGTGCGAATGGGGCAACCTCATCCGCGGCAGCGCCGAAACCCGCGGGGGCTCGAAAGTCGGCTCGATGCTGTCGGCGCGCGGCTGCATCACACGCGCGGTCGGCACCAGCGACCGATACGTCATTTCCGTGGTCTGGCAGGGCACCGTCGCGACCGGCGCGCCCGCCAACGGCTGCGGCCAGGGCGACTCCGCATTCCCGCGCGAAGACCAGCGGCGCGCCGTGTCGTCCACGGTGTGCATCGCCAGGCTGAAGGACCCGGACGTCATTCCACCAACCCCCCGGTGCTGAGGCGATGCTCCACATGAAGCTGCATCTGAACGCCCGCGCCTCGCAGCGCGGGCTCACGCTCGTCGAACTCATGGTGGGCCTCACGCTGGGCCTGCTCGTCACGGCAGCACTGCTGACAGTGTTTGCCAATGCCTCGAACACCGGTCGCAACCTGGAGCGCGCCAGCCAGCAGATCGAGACTGGCCGCTATGTCGCGGAACTGCTGTCGGAAGACCTGCGGCTGGCGGGCTTCTATGGCGAGGTGCAATTCACGGGGGCGGTGTACTCGCAACCAGACCCGTGCAGTACCACGCCGAACCCGACCGGTGCCCTCAACTGGGTGGCAGACCCCCTCACGCTGCCCGCCCCCGTGCGCGGGTACCGCCATGCGGATACCGTGACCTGCCTCGCCAACCGCCGAGCAGGAACCGACGCGATCGCGATGCGCCGCGTGAGCGCCGAGACGATAACCCCCGCCAGCATCGCCACGCCCAACACCCAGAACTACGTGCAGTACTCCTACTGCGTGAGCGACCCGGCGATGACGCGCCTGGTGTTCGGCGCGGACCCGAGCGCCTTCGTGCTGCACAACCGCAACTGCACTGCGGCCAACAGCGTGCGCGCGTATGTGTCGCGCATCTATTTCGTGGCGTCGTGCAACCAGTGCGGCACAGGCGGCGACACCATCCCCACGCTCAAGCGCATGGAACTCGTGGGCAACCAGGTGGTGGAAACGCCTCTGGCCGAAGGCGTCGAGATGCTTCGCATCGAGTACGGCTTCGACCTGAACAACGACGGCGCGCCTGACACCTACCTCCTCACGACGGATGCAAGCGTGACGGGCGCGGCCTGGGAAAACGTGGTGGCCATCAAGATGCACTACGTCACGCGGTCCATCGAGAAGGCCTCGGGCACGGGTCTGGCTACGGCACAGAGCTTCACGCTGGGCGGCGCGGGCACCTACGAGATCCCCACGGCCGACGGCTACACGCGCCGCGCCTACACCACCGTCATCCGACTGGCCAACTCGAGCGGCCAGCGGGAGGTCCAATGATTCGCAGCCCACGACACGCCTGCCGCCAGCGCGGCATCACGCTCATCGTCGCCCTCGTGCTGCTGATGGCGATCTCGATGTTGGGCATCTGGGCCTTCAACGGAAGCACCACCAACACGCGGGTGGTGTCCAACATGGAGATCCGCAAGGAAGCCATGGTGGCGGCGCAGACGGCCGTCGAGCAGACCATCAGCTCGGCACTGTTCACCACCAACCCCGCCGGAGTCGCCGCGAGCGCCGTGCCGATCACGATCAACGGCACCACCTACAACGTGGCGCTGAAGGACAAGAACGGCAACCGCAAGCCCGCCTGCTACCGGGTGCGCGTCGTGAAGCAAAAGGACCTCAACGTCGATTCATCCGGCGACCGCCCCTGCATGAAGGATGCCGGCCGTGACACGGGCATGGAAAGCGAGGTGCCGCCACCGGTCATCACCTCGGGTGACTCGATGTGCTCCGAAACCGAGTGGAACGTCTACGCCGAGGCGACCGACGCGCGCACCGGCGCCTTCGTCGCCGTGAACCAGGGCGTCGGAGCCCGCGTGCTCACCACCGATGCCGACAACGCCTGTCCCTGACACCCACAGCAGATGCACATCATGAAGCCGTCCTCGAAGTTTCTGCGCCCCTTCCTGCTCGCCGCACTGTGCGCCGGCTTGCCGCATGCCGCACGGGCTGAAGACATCGACATCTACACCACCTCCGGCGCGGCGAGCAACGACATTCCCAACGTCTTGCTGATGCTGGACAACTCGGCGAACTGGTCGGCCAGCCTGTCGGTGGGCAACTGCTACTACAAGAACAACGGCGTCACGACCACGGATGGCCCCAAGGCCGACAACCCCGGCAAGGAGCAGGGGACGAAGATGGCGATCGAGAAGTGCGCCCTCTACAACGTGATCGACGCCTTGCCCACCAAGGCCGGCGCGGACGCCAACAGCGACGCACTGTTCAACGTCGGCCTGATGCTGCTCAACGAATCGCCATCTTCGATCAACGGCGGCTACCCGCGACAGGCCTTCATTCCCATCACGACCAACAACAAGGCCGTGCTGAAGGCGAAGATCAAGGCCCTAGGCATCGGTGATGACAAGGGCAACAACGCCGCCTTCGCCAAGGCGATGTACGAGATGTTCCTGTACTTCCGCGGCAGCGCACCCTACGTGGGCAACCTTGGCAGCAAGTTCGATGCGGCCGCCTTCTCCGGCGGCAGCTACATCTCATCGGCCACGGCCTCATGCGCGCGCAACTACATCATCTTTATCGCCAACGGCAGCCCGCAGGGTGCGGAGAACAACGATTCGCTCTCGCTGCTCACGGCGGCCGGCGGCAACACCTCGCCCATTGAATACCCGTCGTCCTACATCAGCACGTCGGAGCAGGCCAACTGGGCCGACGAATGGGCCCGCTTCATGCGCGGCAAGGACGTGAGCAGCAAGGACGGCACGCAGGGCATCACCACCCACACGGTGGCGGTGACGGGGTCGTCAAGCGACGGCACCTTCCCGAACTTCATGTTGAGCATGGCCAACAACGGCGGCGGCACCTACACCGCCGCGAGCGACGCCGACACGCTCACCACCAAGCTGCTTGACACCTTCAATTCCATCCAATCGGTCAACAGCGTGTTCGCGTCCGCGAGCCTGCCAGTGGCCGTGAACGCCCGCGGCACCTATCTCAACCAGATCTACATGGGTGTGTTCCGCCCGGACGGCGACGGCAAGCCGCGCTGGCGCGGCAACCTGAAGCAGTACCAGTTCGCCGCCGACGCACTGGGCAACCTGAGCATGGTCGACGCACTCGGGGTGCAGGCCATCAACGACTCCACCGGCTTCATCCTCCCCTCGGCCCTGTCCTTCTGGACCGAGCCGAGCACGTTCTGGGTCCGGCAGCTCATGGGCGATTCGGGCGCATCCGATTACAAGGATGGCGACGTCGTCGAAAAGGGCGGCGCGGCCCAGCGGGTGCGTGCCAAGTACGCCACCTCACAGGCGGCCCGCAAGGTCTACACCTGCGTGGGCTGCGGCGCCGGCAGCTCCCTGGGCGGCACCGACGCGACGCGGTTCAACACCAGCAACACGCTGATCACCACGGCCTTGCTGGGTGCCGCGAGCGACACCGACCGCAGCAACCTCATCACCTGGGTGCGCGGCACCGACAACGCCGGCGACGAGATGGGCCCCGGCGGCACCACCACCATCCGACCCTCGGTGCACGGCGACGTGCTGCATTCGCGCCCCGCCGTGATCAACTACGGCGGCACGCTGGGCGTGGCGGTGTTCTACGGCGCCAACGACGGCATGCTGCATGCGATGGACGGCAACCGTACCGGTCCCGCGCCGGGCGACGAACTCTGGAGCTTCGTGCCCGAGGAGATGTTCGGCAAGCTGAAGCGCCTGCGCAACAACACGCCGGAAGTGAAGCTGTCGACCACGGTCTCGGCGACGGCCCAGCCGCGTGACTATTTCGTGGACGGCCCGATCGGCCTGTACCAGCGCATTCGCGCCGACGGCACCACCTCGCGCGCCGTCATCTACGTGGGCATGCGCCGCGGCGGCCGCCAGCTGTACGCATTCGACGTCAGCGACCCGGCCTCGCCCATCCTGCTGTGGCGCACGAGCTCGTCGGACATGGCCAAGCTCGGCCAGACGTGGTCAGAACCCAAGGTAGGACGCATCCGCGGCAACGCTAACCCGGTGGTGATCTTCGGTGGCGGCTATGACGCGGCCGCCGAGGATGCCAACGTGCCCGGCACGACGACGATGGGCAACACCATCTTCGTCATGGACGCCTTCACCGGCGCAAAGCTCAAGGAGTTCAGCGGCATCAGCCGCAGCGTCGCGGCGGACGTGTCCATCCTCGACACCGACTTCGACGGCTACATCGACCGCGTCTACGCCGTCGACCTGGGGGGCCAGGTCTGGCGGGTGGATTTCGAGAACGACGGTCAGACGGACCCTGACCACTGGAGCATCTTCAAGGTGGCCGACCTGTCCGGCGGCACCCTGACCGGCCGCAAGTTCTTCTATCCGCCCAGCGTGGTGGTGACCGGCAGCTTCACCGCGCTGATGTTCGGCTCGGGCGACCGCGAGAAGCCGCTGCTGAGCGCGACGCAGGACCACTTCTTCACCATCTTCGACCGCACCTTGAGCAAGGGCCAACCGAGCGACTACACCGTCATCAACTTCAGCGCGCTCACCGCCGTGGGCGCGGCATCCACCACCACCGGCTCAGGCTGCTACCTCACGCTGCAGCAGGGCGAGAAGGTCGTCAATGCGGCGACCACCATCGGCGGGAAGACACACTTCGGCACCAATGCACCGAAGGACACCACGGCAACCAACACCTGCACCGGCGACCTGGGCACGGCGCGCGGCTACACAATGCCGCTCTTCTGCACCACGCCCACCTCCACCGAGTATCCCGGCGGCGGCCTGCCGCCCAGCCCGATCTCGGGCACCGTGACGATCACCAACCCCGACGGCACGCAGACCAGCCACCACTTCTACACCGGCGGCGACCAGCGCAAGGGCGCGCTGGCGCCGAACGACCCCAACATCAAGCTGTCCAAGACTCGCAAGCGGCTGTACTGGTACCAGGAAGGCGCGCGCTGAGAGGCTGAGAGTATTTCGAACGTGTCCGAGCAGCACGTCAAAAGGCGGCTGATCTAGGCGCAAAGCGCAGCCATAGCTTGGCTATGGCGAGCATTTGCAACGACGAGCAGGGGGCTTTTGGCGTGATGAGCGGGCAATCGCCACTGCCCGCAGTGCCAGAGACGTGAGCGTGAGGCTTGGCGCGCGGCACGGCTGGGCGAGTTGCTCAACGTGCCGTACTGCCACCTGGTCTTCACGCTGCCGCACGAGCTCAATGCGCTGGCCGTGCACGCACGCAGGGTCTACGACACGCTGATGCAGTGCGCGGCCGCCACGCTCAGCGAGTTCGCGGCCAACCCGCGCTGGCTCGGCGGCGTGGGCGCGTTCACGCTGGTACTGCACAGCTGGACCCAGGACTTGCGGCGCCTCCTGCATGTGCACGCGCTGATGGCCTGCGGGGCACTGCTCGACGCTGCCGGTGCCAGCACCTGGGTTCAGCCCAGGCTCGGCGAGCGCTTCCTGTTCCCGGTGCATGCACTGTCGAGGGTGTTCCGGGATAAGTTCCTGGATGCGCTCAAGCGGGCCATCGAAGCGGGTGCGCTGCCGCACGACCCGGCCGATACGCAGCGCGCGTGCCGTGAGCGCGTGCAGGCCCTGCGCCGCCACGATTGGGTGGTCTACGCCAAGACGCCGCTGGCGGGGCTTGCGGCGGTGCTGGACTATCTGTCGCGCTACACGTATCGCACGGCCATCGGCAACGAGCGGCTGGTGGTCATCGATGGCGACAAGGTGCGGCTGAGGGTTCGCGCCGACGACACCGGCGGCAAGCGCACCATCGCCATGAACGGCCAGCAGTTCATCGGCCGGCTGCTGCAGCATGTGTTGCCGCCGGGCTTCAAGCGCATCCGGCGCTATGGGTTGCTGGCACCCGTGACCAAGACCCAGCGGCTGGCACTGGCCCGACAGCTACTGGCCATGCCGGCGGCGAATCCGCAAGCACGCGAGGACGTGCATGCCTTCATGCGCCGCGTGGCACCATCGAGATCCAATGCTGCCCGCACTGCAAGGTCGGGCACTGGCTCGTCACCGAGCACTTGGCTGCCGATCGTGCGGCCATCGCGGCCATCACCGCCACTCCATGCCGAGGGCCGCCGTGATCCGCACACGCAGCCCCGCGCCCTCGGCAAGGTCTCGTTCCAGACGCAGGCCCGGCCCTTCGTGCACCCTGCTCGCCAGGATCGGCTGCCAACGGCCCCGGCATCGCCGCCCAATCGATGGGGCACTCACAACGTCACCATCCTGCGGCCTTGGTGGCACCCCTGCGCTCCGTCCAGCGCACCTCGCCGTCATCAACGCTCACCGCTGAAACTTACACTACCCACTCGGCCGCCATACCGACGATTCAGTTCAACACGGTTTATCTGACTCTGCTCTGCCGTGCCTTTGCTTGAGTGCGGGTTCGGCGTCAGACAAACGCTATTCGTTAGGCCCTGGCAATAGCAACTGGCCGCTTACTTCGATCCCCGGCAGCCAATGCGTTGCTTCCTATGCTCAAACCATTTCTAGGTCATTCATGTATTCGTCTACGTTCATCTTTGCCAAGGGTCAGTTTGATGAAGCGTTCCATCGACTGGATCAAGAGATCGCCGTCATGGCAAAGTCAATCCCTGGCTACTTGGGCGAAGAGGCCTGGGAAAATGCGAAAACCGGCTTGGTTTCCAACGTGTACTACTGGGAGTCACTGGAGGCCTTGCAGAAGCTAGTCACGCATCCCCTTCACCTCAAAGCAAAGGCCGCACAGGGCAACTGGCTCGCGGGCTATCAAGTCGTGGTCTCCCAAGTCCTCCGCACATATGGTGACTCCAAGATCAGCCAGCTATTGCCTGCAGCGGTATCGGCCTAATCGGATAGCCGGGGGGGTTCTAGCCCCCAGCCGAGGACGGCACCCGGCAAGCCGGGCGCCGCCTCTCATCTCGTTGGGCGTCACGAAGTCGCAAAACCTTCGCTTGGCATTCGTATCCACATAGATTCAGTCAGCGCATGTTCACGGTACGGCAAACGCAGGAGTTCCAAGACTGGCTTGATGGCCTCAAAGACCTCAAAGCTCAGTTACGCATCGTCGCCAGGCTACGTCTGGCTGAAGCAGAGAATCTTGGCGACTGGAAACCAGTCGGAAGCGAAGTATCGGAGATGCGAATCGCGTTTGGTCCGGGCTATCGCCTGTACTTCACGAAACGCCAGAACGTACTCATCGTCATCTCGCTGGCGGTGACAAATCAACCCAGGCAAGAGATATCAAGCGAGCGCAGAAGCTCTTGCAACAGTTGGAGCTTGAATGATGAGTACTTCCAAGACAAAGGCAAAGCTTCTTCCATTCGATGCGGCTCGTTACCTCACCGATGACGAAGCCATTGCCGAGTACATGACCGCTGTTCTAGACACCGAAGACACAGATCTTTTGCTGCTTGCGCTTAGCGATGTTGCGCGGGCCAAGGGCATGGCACAAGTCGCCAAAGATGCTGGCCTCGGTCGAGAGAGCCTTTACAAGGCCCTCGCGCCGGGCGCAAAGCCGCGCCTAGACACCATTCTCAAGGTCGCTCGTGCCCTTGGGGTTAGGTTCTCAGCGCATCCCGCGTGACGCCCACCCCTTCAATCGAGAGGACGTGCCCCGGCAAGCCGGGTCACGCCGCTCATCTCAAACGGCGCAGGCAGGGCGATTGCATGAAGAAATGACCAAATATCTGGCATAGGAGACCCCTCGAAATCGAGGCGAAACGTGGACTTGCTGTTGGTCTTGCTGGACTTTTCTCGCTTGAGCATCTGTCCGCCTTACCTGTGGCCGCCACGCAATGCCACCAGAAGCAAGTTCATGTAACGGACGCGGCCGTTTTCTTGTCTTTTGACCTTCATTTGCTCTTCTAGAGGTCAATCTCGAGGCATTCCGTTACCACGCTTTCACTCGTTTCCTTCATGCAATCGCCCGGACGGCGCAGGCCACCCCTAGTGCACTTGCCACCATCCGCGTGGTCTTCCACCTGTGGCATGCTTCGCCGAAGCGAGGTGTGAAATGGCTATTCCAGTTGAAGTTCTCGAGGCCGAGGTTCTCAGCCTCTCCGAAGCAGAGCGCTCTAGGCTAATTGACCGGCTCATCGCGAGCCTGGAGAAAGATCCTGAGTGGGAGACGGCTTGGTCGGAGGAAGCTGATCGTCGGGAAACCCGCATCAGCAGCGGCGAAACAACGTGGGTCCGTGGCGAGGACGCAGTCGCACGTATTCGATCTAAGCTCGCGTGAGCAACTTCCTCACGCCTGAGGCGGAGGCCGAACTCGCCGAAGCCGTCAGCTTCTACGCAGATCACGTCAGCGTGAACGTAGCTCGGAACTTCTTGGCCAAGTTTGAGGAGAAGGCTCAGCTTCTCGCGGAGTTTCCGGGTCTTGGCACACCGACAACCAAGGGGCGACACCTCTTCCCAATCGGCAGGTACCCATACTCCATGCTCTACCGAGCAGAAGCCGGATCCATTAGGATCAGCGCCATCGCCCATCACAGTCGGCGTCCCCACTACTGGGAGCACCGCTCATAAGGCGCATGCTCGCGCAGAGCGCCGCCTAACCTTCGCTCGAGCGGACCTCCACCGGCGAGGCACTTCGGCCGCGAGGCCGCGGTGCTTATCATCGGCCTCGCGGCCCAAGCGCCTCGCCGGCTCCGGCCGCTCAGCTCAAACGTTGATATGGCTTCTCTCTGTCAAGAGGGCGCACCCGGGCCCTCTGCGAACACAGATGCGATGAATTGCCTGCCGCGTGGCGATGATCGGGCTTACGCGCGGGCTGTGCCGGTAATGCCAGGCGATCTCGCCGAGCATGCGCCGTGCGGCGCTGTTGCCCGCCTTGGTGATGCTGCCGTGGCGCCGCTTGGGGCCCGAGGAGTGCTCGCCGGGCACCAGGCCGACATAGGCCATCAGCTTGCGCGGCGACGCAAAGCGCAGGAAAGTCCTGCAGCTCGGCCACCAGCGTCATCGCCGCGATCAATTGCACGCCGCGCATGGCCTGCAGCGCCTGCACCAGCGGCATCAGGTGCCACGCGGGCAGTGCGTCGCGCAGGGCCTGCTCCAGGCGCGCGATGCGCTGCGTCGACTCCGTGACCGAGTGCAGGTATTCCTGGAAGCCAATCTGCTGGGCCGCGTGGGGCATCTTCAACGTGGCCAGCCAGCGCAGGTGGGCGCCCGTCCAGGAGCTCTTGCCGGCATAGGGGATGCCGTTGCGCAGCAGCAGGGCCTTGAGCCGATGGCGTGCGTTGCGGCATTCGCGTACCGCGTCCTCGCGGGCGCGCACCAGGTCACGCACGGCCTCGTCGGCGGCATCGGGCACACGTACCGCGGTGAGATCTCCCGATCGATCCAGCCGCGCCAGCATCATGGCGTCGCGCCGGTCGGTCTTGATCCGATCCTCCGAGCGCTTCGGAATCGACGAGGGCGCCACCACCTTGCAGGCGGTGCCCAGCGCGTTCAGGTGGCGCCAGATCACGAACACGCACGGTCCGGCCTCGTAGACCACATGCAGCTTGTGGCCCCGGCTGATCAGCTTGCGCAGCGCCTTGTCCAGCGAGGTCAGATCGCCGCCGATGCTTCCCACGTGTCGCACTTCGCCGTCGCGGCCGGAGTCGGCAGTGGCGATGTCGATCGCTGTCCTTGTGAACGTCCAAACCCACGTACAGGGTCGTGATAGATTGGTCGATGGCTCGTCTCCTCGCAAAGTCGCAACGACCCGACCGACCATCGGTCCGGTGCATTGGTGTAGCTCGGCACGCCCTCGGCGTGCAACCTACGGTGTTGCAGGGGACGGGCCGCCCGAGTTCACGAAGCCATCTTGTCTAGGCCGCACAGGAACCACCAAATGCTGCTCTTGCGCCTACTTTGCTTTTCCGCTGTCCACTTCGGGCTTTGGTACGCATCGGTCGTCGTGGCGTATGGCTCTGATCTCGATCACGTTTTCACTCGTTCCGCCTTAGCCAGCAATGCCGCGTCACTGTGCGCAGTCCTTCAGTACCCACACGATCTGCTGCTACGAATCCTTCCCGCACACCTCCTTCAGCAAGTTCCGCAGCTCGCACTTGGCCCCATCGCGCTGAATAGTGTTCTCTGGGGCATCGCTCTTTCTCTCTTGTGGTACCTGCTTTCCGCCAGCGGAAGGTTCACTGTCGATTCGAATGCGCCACGCTCTCGCTTCAGCTAGCCACATCTGGCATGTCACACCCTTCGGCCAAGCTTCTCGCCTCGCCGAGAGTGCGGCCTAACGAATAAGGATAGATCGCGCGAAGCCGCGATCTATCCGTTGTGCGCCCAGCATGGGCGCGATTCTCGGGGTGGAAGTCCCCGGCCGAGCTGGCCACAGGGAGGCAAGTGAAGCGCAACTGCGTGAGGGCGACCGAGCGTGGGGAGGAAGCGTGGAGCGTAAACCGCGAGCCGAGGTACACGAACCGCATTCGAGGCGACGCCGACCAGGGCGAGCAGGCAACGATCTGCGAAGCTCTTGTGGCCAAGGGTCGGGCGACGTAAATGCGGCGGTTGTGCGGTGAAGGATCGCGTTCTTACCTGGGGAGATCTCGCCTTGTGCCTGAAAGGGCGACGGTGACGAACCGGAGCGAGAAGTCAGCAGAGGCCGTAGTAGCTCGGCAACGGGCGAAGGGCTGAACGAGAAGGAGGGTGACGAGTCGTGTCGCTTGAAGAGGTCGGAACTCAGAAGCCGCAAACAGCGGGTGCCAGACCGAGGGCGGCGGTGAAGCCAACGCCCGAACTCGGGCATGAGCAGGCATCGACGGCGCGACGCGAACAGACGAGCCCAGGGGCCGCTGACCTGCTGGGGCAGGCGCTGGCCAGAGAGAACATGGTCCAAGCGTGGAAGCGCGTGAAGGCCAACAAGGGCAGTGCCGGCGTGGACAAACGTACGGTGCTGGAGACAGGCGAATACCTCAAGCAAGCGTGGCCCGACATCCGGGCGGAATTGCTCGATGGCAGATACCGGCCCGATCCGGTGCGCCGCGTGGGCATACCCAAGCCGGGAGGCGGAACACGCGAGCTGGGGATTCCGACGGTGGTGGACAGGCTGATCCAGCAAGCGTTGCTGCAAGTGCTGCAGCCGCTCATCGACCCGACGTTCAGCGAGCACAGCCACGGTTTTCGACCAGGGCGAAGCGCTCATGACGCGGTGTTGGAAGCGCAACAGTACGTGCAGGCTGGCTACGAGACCGTAGTGGACGTGGACTTGGAGAAATTCTTCGATCGCGTTAACCACGACATTCTCATGGACCGGCTGGCCAAGCGGATTGCGGACAAGCGGGTGCTGCGGCTGATCCGCCGCTACCTGCAAGCGGGCATCCTGGCGCACGGGGTGTGCAGCGAAAGGTTTGAGGGCACGCCGCAAGGCGGCCCTCTGAGCCCATTGCTGGCCAACGTGCTACTGGACGAAGTGGATCGGGAGCTGGAGCGCAGGGGCCACAAGTTCGTGCGTTATGCCGACGACTGCAACGTCTACGTCAGGAGCCAGCGGGCAGGTGAGCGGGTGCTGCAAGCGCTGCGCGGCTGCTACGCGAAGCTCGCGCTAACGGTCAACGAGTCCAAAACGGCGGTGGCGTCAGTCTGGGGACGCAAATTCCTGGGCTATTGCTTCTGGGCGTACAAAGGCGAAGCAAAAAGGGCGGTTGCCAAATCGGCGCAGGACAAGCTGCGCGAGCGACTGCGTCAACTGACACGCCGCACACGGGGCCGCAGTCTCGAACAGATCGCCGCGGACTTGCGGGACTACGTGCCGGGCTGGAAGTCGTACTTCCGACTGGCGCAGACACCCAAGACCATGCGCGAATTGGATCAATGGCTGCGACACCGGCTGCGGGCCGTGCAGCTCAAGCAGTGGCGAAGCGGTCCCACGATCTTCCGTGAACTGCGCCGACTGGGCGCCAGCGCGGACGATGCGGCCAGCATCGCTGGCAATGCACGACGCTGGTGGCATAACAGCGCCTTGGGGCTGAACCGTGTACTAACGATCGCCTATTTCGACCGCTTGGGTGTCCCGAGATTCTCATGACCTCAACTTCTCGAACCGCCCGGTGCGGACCCGCATGCCGGGTGGTGTGGGAGGGGTCCGATCAGCGATGATCGGCCCCTATCCCGATTAACCCTTCCATCGAGCGGACGTCTGCGAGCTGGCTGCGCCAGCCCGCAGACGCCGCTCATGTCAAACGTGTGTGCCGTGCATGGTGAGCATGAGCACCGATTGCGATGGTCTTTTTCGCTTTGGTGATCATCTTGCGTGAGGGTTGATGGTTGCTCCCCATCGCGTACGTTGATCAAACGACGGGCAAGGCGAACAGGGATTGGCCGACACTGTATGGAGACTACGAATCCAGGAACCATGTGAGCCACAGCACCGATCCAAAACTCTTCCACTTCCTTTCGACCATTGATGAGGACTTGGCCGCGAAGGCTCGCACAAAGGGCTGCGGCTTCTGTGGCGGCGTGCTGCACAGCGCGCGCTATCCCCGAAAGCTGCGCGTTGGTCCACCGGAGCTGAACGAGACGAGTCCGACACGCTACAGCTTTTGTTGCGAGACCTGCCGAAAGCGAACGACACCGGCGTCGGTTCGCTTCTTCGAGCGACGGGGCTATCCGGCACTCGTCGTGGTGTTGCTGGCTGCAATGCAGGCCGGCGTAACGGACGGCCGGATCGACGAGTTGCGCGAGAGCTTGGGGGTGGCACGCCGTACGTTGCAACGGTGGCGCCGTTGGTGGCAGGAAGTCTTCGTGCGAACCTCATTCTGGGAAATCGAGCGGGCGCGCTTCATGCCGCCAGTCGAGCACACCGCCTTGCCGGCATGCCTGCTGGAGCGCTTCCTGGGCAGCGACGCACAAGCGAAGCTCATCCAATGCTTGCGCTTCCTTGCGCCGCTATCGGTGCCCGGCGCGGGCTCGTTGCGCGAGGGTCGTTGAACTCCCGCAGAGAATGTCGCATCGACACAATCTTCACACTCCACGAAGTCGCCAAGCGCACCTCCTCACCTCGTCGAAGCGCTTCCTGTTGATCCAGTCGCGAACAGCCTGATATCGGCGGTGCGAGCGGAGGGTGTCTGGTCGCGTGTCGTGTAGCGATGGTTTGACAAACTTTCGGTGGCGTGCGCCGAAGGCGTAGGGCCGTCAGGCCCGTTACCCCAAGTTCAACCCGTGCAGGGTTCGAGATTCGTGGCCCGCGGCCACAGAACGTGGCGTACTGCGATGCAGCAGCGCGGTGCATACCGGGGACGTCACTGGTTGTTGGCCGCGCCCTCAAAGCCAAGAGGCTGGGTGCACCGCGGCCATCCTGAACGCACCCCAACGAACGCCATTGCCGCTCGCGCCGACCAATCGCACGGCGGCCAATCCGGCATCACGACGCCTGGACCTTCTCTGCTGACCATCGCAATGGCCATCGAGGATCTGAACAGGGTCACGTCGGCTCCCGAAACGTCGCCGATGGTCACATTCCGTGATGGCCCGACTGACCATCACCGAGCTCGATCATTGGTCCATCGAATTGGCTGATCACACTCACAAGTGCGTCGCCGCGAGGCGGGGTGCGGAGGAAGTCCAAGGCGAAATCGCGGGGCGATGAACAAAAACCGGATATGAGGCGTGATGCATCCGGGGCCAGTGGGCACGTGACCACCAAGCCCTCCATCTGCAAACTCGGGCGCAATGCCGGGATGGGTGCATTTTGTAAATCCGGCGCCTATGCGAGGAAGGATTCGTGTCTTACCACGGGAGATCTGCGCGGTGCATGGCGGCGGTTGCGCCATGCTGGGCGGTGGGTGACTGCCGCTGAAGACCACGCAGAAGTCAGCAAAGGGCGTAGTAGACCGCGGGCTCGCGGTCAAAGGCCCGAACGCTGCGAGAGCTGGGGGCGGGCCTGATGGGGGCGGGGATTGCAGCCGAACCGGCTGAACCCAGCACCACTGACAGCACGAACGCCCAGCCGATGGATGGCAAGTTGCTGGAGCGCGTTCTCGAACGCGACAACCTGCAGCGAGCCTTGAAACAAGTGCGCCGAAACAAAGGCGCGCCGGGAATCGACGGCATGAGCGTCGACGAACTACCCAAGCACTTGGTGCACCACTGGGAAGCCATCAAAGCCGACATACTGGCCGGACGGTATCGACCGCAGCCGGTGCGACGCGTGGAGATTCCAAAGCCCGATGGACGCAAGAGGATGCTGGGCATTCCCACCGTGCTGGACCGATTTGTCCAGCAGGCCATTGCGCAGATCGTGCAGACGCAATGGGAGCCACACTTCCATCCCGACAGCTACGGCTTCAGACCTCAACGCTCGGCGCACCAAGCGGTGCGCAAACTGCAGGCGGACGTCAAGGACGGACACGGCTGGGTCGTGGACCTCGATCTGGAGAGCTTCTTCGATCGGGTCAACCACGACCGGCTGCTGCACCGGCTGCGACAGCATGTGGACGATCGGGCGCTGCTGCGCCTGATCACTGCGTTCCTGAAGGCCGGGGCCTGGGTGGACGGGCAGCGGGAGCTCGGCGTCATGGGGGTGCCGCAAGGTGGCCCGCTGTCGCCGGTGCTGGCCAATGTGGTGCTCGACGAGATGGACTGGGAACTGAGCCGGCGCGGCCACCGCTTTGCCCGCTATGCCGATGACTGCAACATTGCGGTCAAGAGCGAACGTGCGGGACAGCGGGTGATGCACAGCGTGACGCGCTGGATCGAAGACTCACTGCGGCTCACAGTGAATTCACGAAAAAGCGCCGTTGACCGGCCCTGGAACCGCAAGTTCCTGGGCTTCACGCTCAGCCGTCGCGACAAGAACTTGAAGGTGGCCGACACGGCCATCGACAAGCTCAAGGACCGCGTGCGAGAACTGAGCCGCCGAACACGAGGCCAAAGTTTGAGCCAGATCGTTGCAGAGCTGAGAGAAACCCTGCTTGGTTGGAAAGCGTACTTCGGCGTGACCGAGGTTCTGAGCCCTCTGCGCGAGCTGGACAAATGGATTCGGCGACGGTTACGCTGCTACGCATGGAAGCAATGGGGATCGAGGGGCTATCGCGAGCTGCGCAAGCGTGGCGTGTCCGTGCGCGAAGCATGGAACGTCAGCAAGAGCGCTCATGGCCCATGGCGAATCTCG
>JAJKJU010000216.1 GCA_021153565.1 Rhizobacter sp. | reverse complement strand
TTTTCTCGTGTTGGAAGGCTTCGATAACACCCCGCAAAAGGTCTCTGGCTCGGAACAGCGGCCAGCTGCGGATTGGCACATGATCACACGGGATGGGACACGTAGAGATTCTTTGGTGAGAAAGTCTCTGAACGCTTGATGCAGGGCAGCCTCGGAGGCTTCGTTAATCATCGAAGGGGCGACCGAGGCAAAGATTGCATTCCAGGAAGGTGCAATTGAAGCTGTGTAGCTTGTGTCCTCGTACGAGGGATAGCCAGTGAGCGGTTGCCGTGCGTCGAAAGCTATGTTTAGGGTAAAGCGGTCGTCGCCTTGCGCAAGTAGATCAGTGCCGGGAGGTGGACTGTCGCGGGTGGCAGCTGCTTCGGCTTCCAACTCTGCAACTCGGCTCTTCAGTGCGAGAACCTCAACGAGTGTCGCTTCGGTCGGGACCTTATCTGCACGCACCCAACCCACTGCGGGGTGCCGCTTGGTTGCAGCAGTAAGCCCGACAATGACCTTCGCTTTGAGGTCATCTGCGTTATTCCAGTAAACACAGGTGTGCTTCTTCTCGACCTTTGCTCGAAACCTCTTCAGGCGCTCCCATGCATCCGAGTCAGTCTCGGTTTTCTCCCGAGGTAATTGATCTGGATTTGCGTGAAGTAGCGGAATGACGGGCTTCTTGGCTGCGACGGCGTGGTCGTACTCTTTTTCGGTGTAGCTCAAACCAGCTTCGTCCCTCGATCCATACCGCCCGCCGACGATAAGGATGTAGTAGTCGGACGAATCAATCACATCGCGTATCAGTAGCCATGCGGTGTCGTCGGTTGCCGGAAACAACTCCATTCCTGCTGGCATGTGATCAATCTCGAGGATTGCCTTCAGCACAGCTTGGCGCTCCTCCTGCAAGTCGAGAAACGTAGAGCTGATGAAGATTTGGTAGCGCTTGTCCATGGATTTGGATTCTGAGGCCTAACGGTTGAGATGAGAGGCTTGACCCGGCTTGCCGGGGCAAGTCCTCTCGATTGAAGGGTTAGGCGCCTGCATCATTTGCCGTAGCGATAGTGCCTCGAAATGGGGTAGCTGAAGAGGATATCGTCTTCCACCGGACCCGCACCGATGTTGTGAATGATCTTCGGCCGTTGGCTGCCAGGGACAAACTGATCGGAGACGATCCCGATGTGCGGCAGATTGCCCGGAAGGCGCCAAGTGACGAGATTGCCCGCGAGGTAGTTCGCCGGAGAACTATTGACCGCAAAGGTAGTTCCATGGCGCGCCAGGAAGACCTCCAGATTTGGGACACGCCGATGATCAATGTTCGAGTCAGGCGCCTTCAGCCCCCATGTTGCGGGGTATGACTTGAAACTCTTCGACATATCTTCGTGCACAAGGGCTTGCAGGTCGATGCCTAGTTGACGATAGGCCCGGATCACTAGATCTGTGCACACACCCAGGTTGTCAGGAACGTCGCCTAGCGGATATCCGATTCTTCGGTAAGTGCCATCGTACGTTTCCCGGTGGCGCGTGCGCTCGCGTGCCGCCTCGACAAGCTTGCGAGCAAAGGATTCTGCCGCTACGTGCGAACAGCTCAGCAGTGCACGACGGTGGTGGAGAACGTTCTGCGGGAGTACATGAGGCGCCTAACTCGACGGGATCGGTGACGTCAAGTTCCGAGGTGGACCTGCCGTTCGCCGAGACGCACACCGAGGTCAGCTTTCGGCAGCGGGGCGACATTCGGCACGCCACAGTCGAACGTCGGCAGACAGTCTCACGCAGTCGCACGCCGGCCGAGGACCTTATGGCCGGGAGTGTGGATTGAGCGGCGCAGGGCGAACGACAGCGACCGCGGCGAAGCGGCGGCGGCTGGCGTGAGCAGTAGTGCGGTCAGGGGGCAAGCGGGCAGTCTGGCCCGTTCGCGATCGTCGGCGCTGATCCGGCGTAAACGGCAGAGCGATCGGCCAGCCAGCTCCGCGTCGGTGCCACGAGTGCCAACTGAGGGTTGATGGACGCCCGATTGCCCCGAGACTGATCGCACATCAGCCGAACCAATGCTGATATGGAGGCGATCAATGGAACTGGAAATGGCCGGCGAACCGGCTGCGCACCCGTCGGCCCACGAAGGCGGCTATCTGCCGCTGCAGCTCACCCTCAAGGGCTTCAAGGGCATCCGCAGCGGCCTCGGCCGCGACACCCTGACCCTCGATTTCGAGTCGCTAGGGGAGGATTCTTCTCTGGTGGCAATCGCCGGGGGCAACGGCCGCGGCAAGTCGACCGTCATGGACAATTTGCATCCGTACTTGGTAATGCCGTCGCGAGCCGGCACCGACGGCCTGGGCGCCTTTTCATACTACGACCATGTCTATCTGCCCGAGAGCCAGAAGGAGCTGATCTGGGCGCATGGGGGACGGCGCTACAAGACCCAGCTGGTCTTCAGACTCAACGGTAAGCGCAAAACGGAGGCGTTTCTCTTCGAGGAACAAGGCTCGGCATGGGGGCCGGTCAGCCTGGCAGATGGCACGCTCACGGACGGCAAGGTCGACACATACGAGCGCGCAGTGCGGGAGATCCTGGGCTCGGAGGACACCTTCTTCACGTCGGTCTTCTCTGCTCAGGGAAAGCGACCCCTGTCGGCATTCAAGAATGGCGAGGTCAAGACGTTGCTGGCGGACCTGCTGGGGCTGGAGCGGATTCGTGCAGAAGGTGCGCGGGCCGCAGAGACAGTGCGACTGCTGAAGGCCGGACTGGGTGTAGTGCGCCAGGAGCAAGCGCAAGCGGCTGAATCGATTTTGCAGCTGGAGCGCCAGGCCACGGCACCCGCTACGGCGGATGCCATGCTGGCGAGGGCCCAAGACGCAAAGAAGGCGGCTGCGGCCCGTCTGGCTGAAGCCCAGGCCACCTCGACGCGCGTTGAAGCGCAGGCGTCCGCTTCCGCAGGGCACGATGGTCGACGCGCTGAACTGGCTGCCGACCGCGCTCGAGCCAACGGCCAGCACCAAGAGTCGGCGCGCCGGCTGAGAGAGGAACAGCGACGGATCGACCAGCGCGCGGCGGGGACGGATCAGCGCGTGAAGACGCGAAAGCGCCAGCATGCCGAGCGACGCGGGCAGTTACAGGGGCAGCGCGATGCATTGGCCCGCGCGGCGGCCATGGCGGCCAAGGTCAGGTGGGCAGCGGTGCGAAGGCCGGCCGCGGCGCGATGCGTCGAAGAGCGCACGGCCAGGCTGTCGGCGGCCCAAGGCGCCGTCGATCGGGCAGAGGCGCTTCGCGGACAAGTCCGACTGCATCGTCAGGCGGTCGAAGGCATCGAGCGGGAAGCTGGCCAACTGGCGTTGCGACACGCTGACCTCAAGAACCGATTCGGCCTTGCCGCACAGGTGCCCTGCGCCGGAATGCCGCTGCAGGGCCGCTGCCAGCTGCTCACCGATGCCCGGGAGGCGCAGACGCTGATTCCGAGCGTCGACGCGCAGCTCATCCAACTTGGGGGCCGCAAGCGACAAGAGCAAGAAGGTCTGGCATCCGTGAGTGCGGAGCTCGAGCGGCTCGCCGGGGCGGCCGAGCGCCGCAATCGGGCGGAGCAAAAGCTCGAGGCTGCGCAGGCCCGCCTCGCGGCGTTGCAACTGCTGCTGGCGCGCACGGAAGAAGTTGAGCAAGCGGCCGCGGCCCTCGGGCCGGTCGATCTGGAACTTCAGATGCTGGGCGTGTCTCCGGCCGAAGAAACCCCTGAAGAGGCGGTCGAGCGAGCCGAAATTGCAGCCGCGAGGGAACGGCTGGCAACTGACAAGTCGGACGCGGAGACCGCCCTGCAGGAGTCACTCGCCCGCGTCGACGTGGCGTTGCGCGCGTTGCCCCCGGCCTTTGACAGCGCTCGCCTGGCCGCTGCGCGTCACGCGCTGAGTGATGCCGAGGGGGGCGATTCGACAGGCCGAGCACGCCGAACTGGTCGCGGTGCGGCAACACGAGCAAACCGTCGCAGTGCAGGGCCAGGTCGCGGCAGCTCGTGCGGCGCAAGAGGCGGCCGACGAGCGCGCCACGATGATCGAGGGCGAGTTGAGCAGCTGGAGCCTTCTGGCCAAGTGCTTGAGCAATGATGGTGTAATCGCCTCGGACGAAGCTGACGGTCCGCTGGATCCGGATCACAAGCGGATGTTCATGGACATGAAGCGCGAGGTGCTGCGGCTCGGACGATATGCGCGCGAGTTCTACGTGTCGCAGACGCCGGAGTTGACGGCAATGGCCGACCACGTGATTGACCTGGATGCGTTGGTCAACGACAGATTGTCTCGGGCCCCAACCATCGGACCTACTACGACCCCAAAGCGATGGCCGAACTGGAAGAGGGAGTGAAGGCGGCGGGCCGTATCACGCAGCCGATTCAGGTCCGTCCCCACCCCACGCAAGAGGGTGTTTGGGAGATCATCGCCGGCGAACGACGCTGGCGTGCAGCGAGAAAAGTGTTGGTGCTCATCTGCGCGCGGCTTTCGATTTGGAAGACGCCCATGGTGTCAGCCTTGCACACCAGTCGTAGGTTTACATGGTCGCTCACAGCGGGTCGGTGTCTTGCAGCGACGTCTCTCGGCGCAAATTGTTTTCTCTGGCTCCAGTAACCTGGGCAAGCACGGCAATGCGTCGGTCGTAGCGCATGGCTCCTGCAATGCGAAGCAGAGGCTGCTTTGGCGAAAGCCAAGGCTCTTTCGCAATAAGTGTCGAACAACGAAATAAACGCCGGGGAAATGCTGAACAATTCGGCCCGAAATCCGGCATGCATAGAACGCCATGAAGCAACCCCGAAATCGCCGACGCAACTGAGCTTTGCCAGCTACGAATATGCGCAGAAGCGGTGCAAGACGCGATCTACGACAGCCAGTCGATGCGCGAGTTCACGGTCATCGACCTGTCGCTCGAGACGGTGCCTGATGCCACCACGCTGCTGAAGTTTCGTCGCCTGCTCGAACAACATGACCTCACGGCCAAGCTGTTCGAGGGCATCAATGCAGACTTGGCCGAAAGCGGGTTGCTGCTGCGCGAGGGCACGATGGTGGACGCCACCATCATCGCCGCGCCACCGTCGACCAAGAACGAAGACAAGTCGCGTGATCCCGAGATGCACCAGACGAAGAAGGGCAACGAGTGGCACTTCGGCATGAAGGCACACATTGGTGCAGACGCCGATTCGGGCCTGATGCACAGCCTTCACGCCACGGCCGCCATCGAGAGCGACGTGGCGCACATGCACGAACTGCTGCAGGGCAGGAGACGAAGGCCTTTCGGGACGCGGGCTACATCGGCGTCGAGAAGCGGCCCGAGGGTGCACAGGCGAAGGTCGAGGGAAAGACTCGCAGCGACATTGAATGGAACGTGGCCCTGCGGCGCAGCACGATTACCAAGATGGCCGAGGGCACCCTCAAGACACTTAAGCCGTTGGGGTCTCGGTAAAGCGTCGGGGTCCTCGCAATCACGGTAATGGGTTCGCCTTTCCGCACATCACGAACGCGCAGCTACTCGAAAATACCGCTTGGCTGAAGTCGGATCGCGCGTCCGATCGACGCCAGGGCGGGCTTTTCGCTGCTCCGTTGAGTTCCAACGAACAGGGATTGGAAAGTCAATCGCGTGTGAATCCAGTTCGCTCCAGGTTTGAACACACGCAACATCCACCAAACCATCAAACGTAAATCTAAATGTACAACCGCAATAGAATCACAAGCAGTGGCCGTCCCCCAGAAGCTTGGCAAGAGACAGTGGTCCGCGGCCGGGGGGGCGAGGGTAGTAGTTCGGCACGATCACGTGCGTTCCCTTCTCAGTCGTTCCATTCACGTCCGCCGGCTGCACGTCCGCCAGCTGCACATTCGTCCGCTTCAAATCAGTTCGCTTCACGTCTGCCCGCTTCACGCCTGCCCGCTTCACGTCCGCTCTCTGCGCCACGAGATGGATCCTCCGTTGAATCCGCCGTCACGAGCCAGTCGAGCAACTCGAGCCTAGGCCTCATCCAAGACACTCGGTCTGCCGGGGAGGACCTGGCGATCGATCTCGAGCGCCAGCAGCGGGCGCTCAGCCTCGAAATCGGTCAGTGGCTCCGGGAGGGTGGGAATGAGGTGCCGGGCGGGATTGCCGATTTCGACCAGGAGGCGAACGCGCGCTCGTTCGCGCGCGTACTCAATCGCCTCTTGCCGCGAGCACGAGGGCGGGATGGCGAAGAACT
>JAJKJU010000215.1 GCA_021153565.1 Rhizobacter sp. | reverse complement strand
CCACTCCTCACCACCCGTTTGGCGATGAAGAGGGCGGGGCTGACGCATGACAAGTTCATGTTTGCTCAGAGGCCCAGGCCCCTCACCCCAGCCCTCTCCCCCGAAGGGGCGAGGGAGCAATGCAGGCCAGCTCGCTGTGGCCCGTTTCGAAGTAATGCGGCTCCCTCTCCCCCGGCGTCCCAGAGGGAGAGGGGGCAATGCGGAGATTGCTTCCAGGGGCTTGTAGGGAACTGAGAGGGCTGCGACCCGGCTTACGTCCATACCCGACAATCGCCCGATGACCGATACCACCGAAACCGACCCCAGCACCTTGCTGCTGGTGGATGGCTCCAGCTACCTCTACCGTGCCTTTCATGCGCTGCCCGATCTGCGCAGCCCGGACGGCTTTCCAACCGGCGCGATCCACGGCATGGTGGCGATGCTGAAATGGCTGCGCGACAAGATTCCCTGCGAGCACGCAGCCTGCGTGTTCGACGCCCGGGGCAAGACTTTCCGCGACGACTGGTACGCCGAGTACAAGGCGACGCGCGCGTCGATGCCCGAAGACCTCGCCTTGCAGATCGCACCCATCCATGAGGTTGTGAGACTTTTGGGCTGGCCCGTGCTGGAGGTGCCCGGCGTTGAGGCCGACGACGTCATCGGCACGCTCGCGTGCGCGGCTGCAAAGGGCGGGCACAAGGTCGTCATCTCCACCGGGGACAAGGACCTCGCGCAGCTCGTCACGCCGCACGTGTCGCTCATCAACACCATGAGCAAGCCCCCCGAAGTCCTCGATGTCGAAGGCGTGATCGCAAAATTCGGCGTGCCGCCCGAGCGCATCGTCGACTACCTGACGCTCATCGGCGACTCCGTGGACAACGTGCCCGGCGTCGAGAAGGTGGGCCCGAAGACGGCGGTGAAGTGGATCGCCGAACACGGCTCGCTCGACGCCGTGATTGCCAACGCGGCCAACATCAAGGGCGTCGTCGGCGACAACCTGCGACGCGCGTTGGACTGGCTGCCGCAAGGCCGCCGCCTTGTCACCGTGGTCACCGACTGCGATCTCAGCGGGCACGTGATGGACTGGCCGGAATTCCAGTCGCTGGCGTTTCGCGACGCGAAGCGCGAAGAGCTGCTCGAGTTCTATAAGCGCTATGGCTTCAAGACCATGCGCCGCGAGATCGAAACCGAACTGGCGGGCGACGCCGCCATTGCCGGCGGCGACCTGTTCTCCGAAGCCCCGGCGCAGGTGGCCGCTCCCATCGCGAAGCGCTACGACACCGTCGTGACACGAGATGTGCTCGAAGCCTGGGTCGCGAAGATCGAAGCCGCGCCGCTCACCGCCATCGACACCGAAACCGATTCGCTCGATCCGATGCAGGCACGCATCGTCGGCATCTCCTTGGCCGTCACGCCCGGCGAAGCGGCATACATCCCGCTGCTTCACAGCTATGCGGGCGCCCCCGATCAATTGCCCTTGAATGAAGTGCTCGCGCGGCTCAAGCCCTGGTTCGAGAACCCGAGGGCGCCCAAGGTCGGGCAGAACATCAAGTACGACACGCACGTGCTCGCCAACGCCGGCATCGACGCGCAAGGCTATGTGCACGACACCATGCTCCAGAGCTACGTGCTCGAAGCGCACAAGCCGCACAGCCTCGAAAGCCTGGCCGACCGCCACCTGGGCAGAAAGGGCTTGAGCTACGAGGACGTGTGCGGCAAAGGAGCCAATCAGATTCCTTTCGCGCAGGTCGAGGTGAATCGCGCGGCGGAATACTCGTGCGAGGACAGCGAGATGACCTTGCACGTGCATCAGACGCTGTGGCCGCGCATCGAGAACGACGCGGGTCTGCGCAGGGTGTATGAAGACATTGAAATGCCGGTGTCGAACATCCTGAAGCGCATCGAACGCAATGGTGTGCTCATCGATGTCACTGTGTTGCAGGCGCAGAGCCACCAACTCGGCGAACGCATGATTGCGCTGGAGCAGGAGGCCCACGAGCTGGCAGGCCAGCCCTTCAACATCGGCTCGCCCAAGCAGATCGGCGAGGTGCTGTACACCAAGCTCGCCATGCCTGTGTTGAAGCGCACCGCGAGCGGAGCGCTGAGCACGGACGAAGAAGTGCTCGAGAAGCTCGCCGAGGACTATCCGCTGCCGGCGAAGATCCTCGAACACCGCAGCCTGTCCAAGCTCAAGGGCACCTACACCGACAAGTTGCCCTTGATGGTGAATGCGGCGACCGGCCGCGTGCACACCAACTATGCGCAGGCCGTGGCAATCACGGGTCGTCTGTCGAGCAACGAGCCGAACCTGCAGAACATTCCCATCCGCACGGTAGAAGGCCGGCGCGTGCGCGAAGCTTTCATCGCCCCACCGGGGCATGTGGTGCTGAGCGCTGACTACTCGCAGATCGAGCTGCGGTTGATGGCGCACATCAGCGAAGACCCGAACCTGCTGAAGGCTTTCGTCGAAGGCATGGACGTGCATCGCGCGACGGCGAGCGAGGTCTTCGGCGTCGATCCGCTGCAGGTGACGAGCGAGCAGCGGCGCTACGCCAAGACGATCAACTTCGGTCTCATCTACGGCATGAGTGCGTTTGGCCTGGCTGCGAGCCTGGGCATCGAGCGCAGCGCGGCGATTGCCTACATCGAGCGCTACTTTGCGCGCTACCCCGGTGTGAAACGCTACATGGACGAGACCAAGGCGTCGGCCAAGGCGAGCGGCTATGTCGAGACGGTGTTCGGCCGGCGACTGTGGCTGCCCGAGATCAACAGCCCGAACGGTCCGCGCAAGTCGGGGGCGGAGCGGCAGGCGATCAATGCGCCGATGCAGGGCACGGCGGCCGACTTGATCAAGCTGTCGATGATCGCCGTGCAGAAGGTCCTGGACGAGCAACAGCGCGCCACGAAGATGGTGATGCAGGTGCACGACGAACTGGTCTTCGAAGTGCCCAATGCGGAGCTTGACTGGGCACGCACCGAGGTGCCGAAAATCATGGCATCGGTGGCGGAGTTGAAGGTGCCGTTGCTGGCCGAGGTGGGGGTGGGGCAGAACTGGGATCAGGCGCATTGAACGTCCGACGCCTGGAGGAAGTGACGATGCTCGCCTCAGGTAGCATCGCCTCCCAATGAACTTGCCCTACGAACTCCAGATCGGTTGGCGATACACGCGGGCCGGCCGTGCCGGTCGACGCAACGGCTTCATCTCCTTCATCTCCGGCGTCTCGATGCTGGGCATTGCGCTTGGCGTGGCGGCGCTCATCATCGTGTTATCGGTGATGAACGGCTTCCAGAAGGAGGTGCGCGACCGAATGCTGTCGGTGGTGGCGCACATCGAGGTCTACCAGTCGCAAGGCGATGCGTTGCCCGACTGGCATGTGCTGGCGGACAAGGCGCGCGAGAACAAGGCGGTGGTGGGTGCCGCGCCGTTCATCGCGGCGCAGGCGCTGATCGCGCGAGGCGACGACATGCGGGGAGCCATCGTGCGGGGCATCTCGCCCAATGACGAGGCCACGGTCACCGACCTCGTCGCTGCCACCAAGGACAGCACCTTCGGCAAGCTCCAGCCGGGTGCATGGGGCATCGTTCTGGGCGGCGAGCTCGCCCGCGCGATGGGCGTGAAAGAAGGCGATCAAGTGACGATCGTTGCACCGGGCGGACAGATGACACCAGCCGGCGTGGTGCCGCGCCTCAAGCACATCACCGTTGTCGGTACCTTCAATGCCGGCCACTACGAATACGACAGCGGGCTCGCGTTCATCCACGTCGACGATGCGGCGCGGCTCTTTCGCGTGGCGGGCCCGACTGGCGTGCAACTGCGACTGAAGGACGTCCACGCGGCACGTGAAGTCGCGGATCAACTCGCCGGGTCGCTCGGACCCGACGTGAACGTGCGCGACTGGACGCGTACCAACCGCAACTGGTTCGAGGCGGTGCAAGTCGAGAAGCGGCTGATGTTCATCATCCTCACGCTGATCGTCGTGGTGGCGGCATTCAATCTTGTGTCCACGCTCGTGATGACAGTGACCGACAAGCAGGCCGACATCGCGATCCTGCGAACGCTGGGTGCGAGCCCGAAGTCCATCATGGGCATCTTCATGGTGCAGGGCGCAGCAGCCGGCGTGATCGGCACGCTTGCGGGCGTGGCGCTCGGGCTCCTGGTCGCGTTCAACATCGACGTGATCGTGCCCGCCATCGAGCGCGCGCTGCACGTGAGCTTCCTGCCGGGCAGCATCTACCTCATCAGCCGCATGCCCAGCGATCCGCAAAGCACCGACATCGTCCCCATCGTCGCGATTTCGCTCGTCCTTGCCTTCGTGGCGACCCTTTACCCGAGCTGGCGCGCAAGCCGCGTGCAACCGGCGGAGGCGCTGCGCTATGAGTGAGTCCGTGATCCGCGCGCTGAACCTGCACAAGCGCTTCAAGGAAGGGCCGCTGGACGTCCATGTGCTGCAGGGCGTGGACCTGTCGGTGCAGCGCGGCGAGACGGTCGCGGTGGTCGGCGCATCGGGCTCGGGCAAGAGCACGCTGCTGCATTTGCTGGGCGGCCTGGAAGCGCCCACTGACGGCACGGTCGAACTGCAAGCCAAGGACTTCGCGCACATGGGCGCGACCGAGCAAGGCGATTGGCGCAACAAGCACCTCGGCTTTGTCTACCAGTTTCACCACCTGCTTCCGGAGTTCACGGCGCTCGACAACGTGGCGATGCCGCTGCGCATTCGGCGCATGACGACACTGCAGGCGCGCGACAAGGCGCAGCAAGTTCTCGCCAGCGTGGGCTTGGCCGAACGGGTTCACCACAGGCCGTCGCAGCTCTCCGGCGGCGAGCGTCAGCGTGTGGCGATTGCGCGGGCCTTGGCAGGAAGCCCCGCCTGCGTGCTGGCGGATGAGCCGACTGGGAACCTCGATCGCGAAACGGCGGACGGGGTGTTCAAGCTGATGCTCGACTTGGCGCGCAAGCAAGGCATGGCTTATGTGATGGTGACGCACGATGAAGCGTTGGCACGCAAGTGCGATCGGGTACTGCGCTTATCCAAGGGGCGCCTGAGTTTGTAGGCCGGGTGAAACCCTCTCCGTTGCCCCAGCAAGCTCCGCATACGCCCTCTCCCTCTGGGGGCGGGGGGAGAGGGTTGGGGTGATGGGTCTCCCCAAAAAACACACTCATCTCCATCAAGGTAGCCCCACGGCCTCCACCATCGCGCGCAACTGCTCGACCCGTCCCCGCCCACTCGTTTGGCGAT
>JAJKJU010000214.1 GCA_021153565.1 Rhizobacter sp. | reverse complement strand
CTCGTGTTGGAAGGCTTCGATAACACCCCGCAAAAGGTCTCTGGCTCGGAACAGCGGCCAGCTGCGGATTGGCACATGATCACACGGGATGGGACAGTTAATGCGCTTCCCCCTACCGTGCGTCTGGCAGCCCTGGAGCAGATGATTAGTGACGCTGATCACCCAGCGAGCATGGGCACTGGTCTAAAACACGCGTTGCAAATCCCGCTGCATGCGACTAGCTCTGAGATTCGAAGTCGTCGGCAATCTCAGGCTGCGTAGCCATTCGACCCTTGCAACGGCCGCACCATTGCCGATGGCAAATCTCGGAGGCGTCCACGGACGCCCCCTTCCCTCGGCACGTTGGGACCTGTGGCGCGTCATGGGTGGCCTTGCAGGCAATTCTCGGAGCTTGGTCTATCTCTGGCATTGCAGAGGCGGCCCTGGAGAGTGGTCGCGACAGGGGCTATTACTACAACGCGACATTGCGAGCAATTCTCGTTGGAACTACGCATCAACGGCGACGTCTGTTATTCGATGCCCCAGCAATATTGCGTCTGCACTGTCTTTCGCGGCCAGCCATCAAAGGTTTGATTCGCATTGATTCGCATCGCGATGCAATCGCACGCCAAATCAAAATGGCGCGGGTGCATCGCCATACGTCCGGCGCGGCTCACAGCCACCGGCCGCAATTCCGAACCTCAGCACATCGCGAAGCAGTACATCGCGCGCTCCCGGCGATCATGCGTCCTGTGGTCTTCCTGCCGGATGCGCCATATCGATTGCCGAACGGTTCAATTGCTTCGGAAGAAGCACGCTGCAGGTCCGCGGAAGTTTGCTGATTGAAGTTGGCAAGCCCGTAAGGGCATCGCAACCCCGAAGGTCAAGTCGCTGAAGCTGATGAAGGCTACCCAACGACGAAGGAAGCACCGCGAGGCTCGAGCACTTGGAGAGATCGAGCACGCGCAGTTCCTCCAACAAGCCGAGTTCCTCCGGCAGTTCCTTCAAGGACTTGCACTGGCTGAGGACAAGATCGCGCAATTGGCTGAGACCAGAGATCGACGAGGACACGCGCTCCAGTTGCCGGCTGCCGCTGAGGTCTAGCGTCTGCACCTGACGCATCTGCCAGAGGCTGGATGGTAGATCCGTTCCTTCGTAGTTCCACAGGCGCATCGTTCCCGCGGCATCCATGGGCAACATGCCATTGTTCCGGGGGCTGGCGGCAAGCGCATCGCTCAGCTTAGACACGTGACGCGCAGCGCCCAATCGATCTGCGCGCACAACGTCCGTCAACACCGGAAGCTCCGACGAGGGAGAGAAAGCCGCGCCCCGATTGCAATGCTGGGCGGGTTCTTGGGGGATGAGGCGAGTCATGTCCATGCTTGAGTCCAGGCAAACCGTGGATGGCAGCGCACTTGCACATGCACTTGTCTCTGTCTCCACACATTACCTAACGGAAAAGAAGCGCACGGCCGGACATTGATGCTCAGGTCGTCAAATGGTCATTGCTCGGTATCTCTCTAAACGCCTTGCGGTCAGCGGACCCTTGGGTGCGTCACTCACCGATGACGAACCCGTGTCTCCGCAGGCGGCCAGCAACAGTGACAACAGCTGGCTCCTGACAGGCGAGCGGCATAAGAGGCTGAGAGTATTTCAAACGTGTCCGAGCAGCACGTCAAAAGACGCCTGATCTAGGCGCAAAGCGCAGCCATAGCGCGGGCTATGGCGAGCATTTGCAACGACGAGCAGGGGTCTTTTGACGTGATGAGCGGGCATGATCGAAATACTATCAGCCTCTCAGTCGTGTTCACGTTGAATGCCCAGGCATAAGGGCCGTGGCGTGGGTCAGGCGTTCGATTTGTCCGCGGGCGATAAACCGTTCGAGCGCGGGGCGGCTCAACGAATGCGAACGGCCGGCCAGCTTGCTGGAGAACATGAAGAAGCGGCCGTTGTCGCTGCGCCAGGTGAGATGCGCCGGCGCCCATTGATCGTGCAAATACATGCGGAACCATTCACCTGGCTGCATCGATTCGATCCGCACGACGGGGGATGTCTGCGTGCTCGAAAGTTGCTGGCGACAGAGTTCGATAAAGCGTGGCACAAGAAGCCGTGTTCCGAGCCGCATCAGTTCAAGCCGTACGTCGTCGTTGTGGCTCGCATGTCCAACCACCCACCACAACGCAGCGGCACAGGCATTCGGTGCGGGGGGCCACGGCGCCTGCGGCGGGCGGGCATCGCCTGCTGCCGGACTCTGTCGGGCAGTGATCTGCAATTCGCGCCATTCGACTTCTATGGCTTCGAACGAGGTCAGGAATGCCGTGCCCAACTCGACCGTTTGCTCCGCAATCAGCGTCCAGTAATCGATGTCGCCGGAGGATTCGCCCGACGTCGCGCGCCGCCGCGGCGGCTGCGAAAGCACTCGTGCCAGAGCGTCGCGACGCTGCCAGAGCAGTTGGACGGCTTCCAGGCATTGCCACCTTAGTGCGCCGCCCAGACTGGCGGATGGCTCGCGCTGCAACTCCGCCAGGGCGCCGGCGATCGTCGAGTTCAACAAGACGGCGATGTCCGACCGGGGCTGCGGATCATGGAGTGTCTGCGATGGCATGTCTTCGAGGGGCATCATGGTCATGGAGTGTCTTGGCCCGTTCGTTGCGAGTCATGAGGAAACGATGACCGCTCGTATCACACCTGCGGTCGCTTTGCGATCGAAGGGCAAGGTCAATTGTCGGGACGGGCTTCGATACGCGGCTCCGTGCGCCGTGTGGCGTGCCACACAAGTGAGGAGCAACGCCGCAGCGCGCCGCCCAGCGCCCCCAAAACGGGAACTTATTCCGGGCCAAATCCTAAGCACATAACACCCCGCCAAGCGAGCGGATTGACGTCCGGCCCCCGCCCCCATGCCGCTGGTCCCGATCGAGCAGCAAGGCGCTGAGCCCGGCATTCAGCGAAGCGTCGTAGTCCAGCTCAGGTGAATCGCCAACCATGAGCGCGTCGGCGGCGGACAATGCGAACCAGTCGAGCACCGCGTGAAACGCGAACGGCGACGGCTTGCTGAAGCCAATTTCCTCTGCGATCGCCACGTGATCGACGGCATCCATCAAGCCGGTGGCCTTGAGTTTTCTGCGCTGTCCATCTGCCGGGCCGTTCGTGAGAATCGCCGTCCCGATGTCGAGACTGCGAAGTCGTCTGAGCACGGGCAGGACGTCGTCGAACAACAAGGGCGTGTCGTTCACGCAGTCCATGAAGAGCTTGTTGAGATGCACGACGAGATCATTCTTCCCGACCACGCCGATCGCTTCGAGCGGCTCGCGAAAACGCCGCAAGCGATAGTCGCCGCGGGTGATCGTTCCCTGCTCGAAGAGGGCAAACAAGGGACGATCGACCTTGCGGCATTGTTGCAGGAACGCCGCCGAGTCGATGCCCTCGGTATCCAGGTGATTCGCAAGGCATGCATACGCAAGCTCTCTCGTCGACGCAAAGTTGATCAGCGTGTCGTCGAGATCGAAGATGACGAGTCTCATGTTCAATCGTCCCAGACAGGCCTGAATCCAATGGTCGTGGTACCCAGCCGCTCCCACTTGCCGCGGCTGGCCGCCACCTTGAGATGGCGCTCATCCTTGCTCCAGGCACCGCCCTTCACCACGCGCTCAAAACTGCTGCGTTGACCGCCCGCCGGCCGGTAAAAGTCGTTGCACCACTCGCAGAGGTTGCCTGCCAGATCGTACAGGCCGAGGTCCGAAGGCGGAAAGTTGCACACCCGACTCGTCCCGCCGAAGTACTCCCCGAAATTGGCCAGCACGGGCGTGGGGGGGGCGTCGCCCCATGGGTAGATGCGCGACGGTTGGTCGTTCGAGGCGAAGCATTCCCACTCGCTCTCGAATGGAACGCGGCCGCCCATATGCTGGCAGATCAGAACGGCCCCCGCCCAGTTGATGCCCCATACCGGGTGTTGCGCGAGGGCTAGCTCGCACGTCCACCGTTGCTGCAATTTGTTGAAAACGAGCGGGCAAGCCGGGTTGTAGACGTTGACATACCTGTACGCTGCCTCCAATTCCGCAGGCACGCCCAGTTCATTCAACACTGCGGCGGCGGTGGCGCAGGTCACCAGCGTGTGTGCTACACGGATCGACCGCCCTTGCCTCGAAGAGAAGCGGACCGCGTCGTCCAGATACCGCTCGACTTCCCGGCTCAGTCCGCAAGTCCACATTGCAAGACGTCCTCTATTGCGCGGATCTGATCCGCGGTGAGATGGCGCTCCCATGCGCGCTCCACGTCGTCCGGCAAGCGGAACGAGGAATACGGCCCGCCGCGGCTCGCGAGCTGCCTCTTCCTGAGGAACGACAAAGGGCCGTCGTCACTCTCGACGCCTAGAAACTCAATGATCTGCTCGAGTTGTTCGCGCGGCCTTCGCATCAGTGCACCAAGATGAAGCTCCATGTGGTCGAACTTCTGGATCGCGCCGCGGGCCATTTCGCAACGAACGACCACGCTCATCGCTGCAATTTCCGCTGCTCTCGTCGCCTCGTCGACAGATCGGCTTCGGCTCACGTAGTCTGGATGCATCGCCTTGAAGAGCGGCGGAACGAGGTGGACATAGTTCCAGAACGATAGAAGGTTGCTTCGCAAAACCGAAGACACGATCGCCCTCGGATCGCGCTGCAAGAAGAGAATCTTCAAGGACGGGATAAAGACCTTCAACCAGTCGAGCTTGCCGAAGAGCACCGTTTCCTTGAAACCGATGACCCGTATGCTGTTCGACTGCAGCAGGTATTCCCTCAAATCGACCAGGAACGAGCGCAAAGCCCAGTGCGGCGCAAGCGACAGATGCAGCATCCGGGGGTCAAAGTCTTCGGCGGACCACCGCGACAGGTCGCATTCGCGAAAGTAGCTCGTGTGCATTGAAAGTGGCTCGTTGACGCACTCGATGCAGGGATGGGATTGCAGAAGGTCGTTCAGGAAGTTGGAGCCCGACCGATGGTGGGCCATGATGAAGTACGGTGCGCGAGGACTGCTCGGGGCAGACCGAACCACGGCCGTACAAACTTCCGATGCATGAAGACAACTCAACCATTGTGGTCCACCCATGAAAAAAGGCTAACAGCGACCCTGGTGCCGAGATAGCTGTAAAGCTTTACATGGGATGCGTAGAAAACTACGACAGTGGGAGGCTGTCACAACTTACAGCTTGCACGCGTCACTCACCGCCCGTACCCTCTTCTGCAGCGGCATGAATTCCGCAAAGGCAGTGCATGCGCCATTGCCAGGGAGTAGAACATTGGCTAGCGACACGAACGGCCATCGAGTCCGGGCCCTTGTTGCGGTGGCGATCGCCGCAGCGCTTGCGCTTGGCTACGCTGGGAACAGGCGGCCTCCCGCCACATCGGCGGCGGCCGCAGAAAAGTTGAGCATCGCGGTGTCCACGACGCCGCATGCCGCGTTGCTGTGCATCGCCGCCGCAAAGGGATACTTTGCCGAACAAGGACTCGACGTCACCGTCAAGCCCGTGAGCCATGGCAAGGCCGCCCTCGAGCTGATGACCCAAGGCGGAGTCGATCTGGCCTCGACGGCCGAAGTGCCTTTCGTCATCGCCGTCATGAAGGGCAAGCCGATCGGAATTGCAGCCACCATCGTCAGCGTGTCCGGCGACATGACGATCATCGCCCGTCGAGACCGGGCCATTGCACGCCCGAGCGACCTGGCAGGCAAGCGGGTCGGTGTGACTCCCGGCACGAGTGGCGAATACTTCCTGTGGGCCTTCCTCATCCGCAACAAGATCGCCCCCAGCTCGATCACGATGGTTGACATGCCGCCGGACAAGCTCGTCCAGGCGCTGACGAATGGCTCAATCGATGCGGCGTCAACCTGGGAGCCGAACAAGTCCGACGCGCGTGCTGCTTTGGCGGATAACGCCCTGCCCCTCACGTCGACAGACGCTTATGTGGTGACTCACGTGGTGGTCGGACGCAGCGATTTCTTGAAGGCCCGTTCGAGCGCTATCGGCAAGCTCGTGCGGGCTTTGATCCAGGCGGAGGCATTTGCCAGCAAGGAGCCGCAACAAGCCATGGCGCTGGTCGCGGATCAATTCAAGCTCGATCTGAAGACGGTGCGATCCGGCTGGGACGACATCGAATTCAAAGTCGATCTGCGCCAATCGCAACTCATCACCCTTGAAGACGAGGCGCGCTGGGCCATGGCGCGCGGTTACGCCGACAAGCGGCCGGTTCCGAACTTCCTGCCGCACCTGTACCTGGACGCGCTGCTCGATGTTCAGGCCGAGCGCGTGACAGTGGTGCACTGACGATGAAGATCAGCACCAAAGGACGACTTGCCACGACGACGGCACTCGTGACGATCGCATTGATCGCGGCAATGATCTTGTGGGCGAACAAGGAAGTCGAGGACGCCAACAACAAGCGCCGTCAAACCACGCAGCTCACACGCGGGCTGACCGAGGTCAGGCTGGTGACTTTCGAGTACATCCTTCACCGCCACGAACGCGCGCGGCAGCAGGAGCAGGAAGTCTCGAGCCGCCTTCAGCGCCTCATCGCAGACGACACCCTCGTCGAACCGGCGCAACGCGAGATTCTCGAAGATCTGCGCGAACGCATTGCCACGACGCATCGTCTCGTCGAGGAGCTCGTACCAAACCCCGAGACCAGATCGGACGAGGACAAGGAATCGATCCGGCGATTCGAGGCCCAGTTGTCGAGCCAGATTCTGATGCTTCAGCAAGACAGCGTGGCGAATGCGTTTCGTCTCACCGACTTTTCGACCGAGCGCATCAATGCCGCACAGCGGCGGGTGGAGACGGTCATCCTCTTCGGGCTTGGCCTGATCGCGCTGACGACGGTCGGCGGGGCGTGGCTCATCAACCGCAACGTACTCGCGCCGATCCACCGGCTCGAACAGGCGACCCGCGAAGTCGCCGCGGGCAACTGGCACTACAAAGTCGACGTCGGCAGCAAGGATGAGATCGGAGATTTGTCTCGAAACTTCGATTCGATGACTCATTCGCTGCGAATGTCCTTTGCGCAGATCGAGCGCAGCAATCAAGAATTGGCCGCGCTCAACCAGGAAATCGAAGCCTTCAGCTATTCCGTATCGCACGACCTGCGCGGGCCGCTGCGCAGCATGGACGGTTTCTCGCTCGCCCTGCTGGAAGACTACGGCGACAAACTCGACGACGAAGCCAAGGATTCGCTGCAACGCATTCGTGCGGCCAGCCAGCGGATGGGCCGGCTCATCGACGAGCTGCTCGGCTTGTCGCGGGTCACGCGCGCCGAGCTGAACCTCAAGGTGGTCAATCTCAGCCAGATCGCCCGCGAGATCGCCGACTCGCTCGACCAGCAGCAGCCCCCGCGCGCCGTGAAGTGGGACATCGAAGAAGGCATCACGGTGCATGCGGACTCGGCGCTGATCCAGATCGCCATGCAAAACCTGATGGAGAACGCCTGGAAGTTCACCGGCAAGACCGAGCAGCCGAGGGTGCACATCGGTTCGCTCCAGGCGGATGGCAAGAAGGAATGCTTTGTTGCCGACAACGGCGTGGGCTTCGACATGGCCTACGCGGATCGGCTCTTCGGCGCTTTCCAGCGGCTTCACCACGAAAGCGAGTTTTCCGGGACCGGTATTGGACTCGCGATCGTGCAGCGCATCTTCCGTCGCCACGAAGGCGCGATCCGCGCCCAGGCAAAACCCGGCCTCGGCGCGACATTTTTCTTTAGCCTGAAAGAGCCAAATCGATGAGTGAAAGCAACAAGGTCATCTTGCTGGTAGAAGACAACCCCGACGATGTCACGCTGACATTGCGTGCCTTCAAACGCAGCCATGTCATGAACACCATCGCGGTGGCTCGCGATGGCATCGAGGCACTGGACTTCCTGTTCGCGCGCGGCGCCTACGCCTCGCGCGCGAAAGACCCCCTGCCCACGGTCGTCATTCTCGACCTGAAACTCCCCAAGCTCGACGGCCTGGGCGTATTGAGGGCCATTCGCGCCGATGAGCGAACGCGGCTCCAGCCGGTGGTGATTCTGACCTCGTCCAAGGAAGAGGAGGACTTGATCTCCGGTTACTCGCTCGGGGCCAACAGCTACGTTCGAAAGCCGGTGGATTTCACCGAGTTCCTCGAAGCGGTCAAGGTGCTCGGAATCTACTGGCTGATGATGAATGAATCGCCACCGGAGAGGAAGAGGCTGTGACGCGTGCGATCAAGATCCTGGTGGTCGAGGACTCCGAGGACGACGCCATGCTCGCGATGCGGATGCTCAAGCGCGGCGGCTTTGAGCCGACCTATCGACGAGTCCAGGAAGTCGAATCGATGCGCAACGCACTCACAAATGAACACTGGGACGCGGTGCTGTCAGACTTCCGTCTACCGCGGTTCAACGGTGTCGAAGCGCTCGATGTCTTTCGAGCGAGCGGCCTCGACATTCCGTTCATCTTCTTTTCAGGCACCATCGGCGAAGAGACCGCAGTCGCGGCCATGAAGGCGGGCGCGAGCGACTACGTCATGAAACAGAACATGGCGCGGCTCGCACCCGTGCTGGAACGCGAGCTGGGGCAGGCCCTCATCCGCGCGGAGCACCGCAAGGGTCAGATCGAACTGGAGGCCTCTCGCGACCGGTATGTGAATCTTTTCGAGTTCGCTCCGGTAGGCTATCTCACGCTGTCGGCCGAAGGCCTGATCGAACAGCTCAACCTGACCGGCGCAGACATGCTGGGCGAGGCGCGCGACAAGTTGCTGCACAAGCGCTTTGCTCAGTACGTTCTGCCGGCGGACGCCGACCGCTGGTATGAGCACTTCCTCGACACCTTGCGTCACGGCAACAGGCAACGGCTCGAGCTGCCTTTGCAAACGGGCAAGGACACATGCCCGCACGTTCAGCTCGACTGCATGCGCGTCGGAGCCGACGAATACTCGTCGATGGTGCGCGTCGCCATGAGCGACATCACCGACCGCAAGGCGGCTGAAGCCGATCTGCGCCGGTTCGAGGCGCAGCTGCGCGACGTTCAGAAAATGGAGTCCCTCGGCACCCTGGCCGGCGGCATCGCGCACGACTTCAACAACATTCTCGGCGCCATCCTCGGAAACGTGGCGCTCGCACGCGAGGAGGTCGCCAGCGATCACCCTGCGCTCATCAACCTGGAGGAGATCCACAAGGCCAGCCTGCGGGCGCGCAACCTGGTCCAGCAGATCCTCACGTTCAGTCGAAGGGAGCCGCAGGAACTCGTGACTCAGCCACTTCGGCCCGTGGTCGAAGAGACACAAAAGCTACTGCGCGCCACGCTGCCGGCGCGCGTGGAACTGGACGTCATGTTCACCGCCGAGCCCCTGTATGCGCTGGCGGATGCGACCCAGGTTCAGCAGGTGCTGATGAACCTTTGCACCAATGCCTGGCACGCCTTGAAGGACGGCACTGGACGCATCGGTATCGGCCTGGACGGCGTGACGCTGCACTTCGACGACACGCAGCGTCTCGGGAGTATCGAGCCCGGGCCTTACGCGCATCTGTGGGTGAGCGACACCGGAGTCGGCATGGATGCCGCGACCCGCGCACGCATCTTCGAGCCGTTCTTCACGACCAAGCCGGTGGGCCAGGGCACAGGCCTGGGCCTGTCGGTGGTCCACGGCATCCTCACGGCGCACCATGGCGCAATCGCGGTCGACAGCGAACCCGGCCAGGGCTCGACGTTTCACCTCTACTTTCCCACCGTCCAGGCCGATGCGGCCGCAATGTCCGTGAAGTCAGCGCCGTCCTCCCCGATTCGTGGTCACGGCGAGCACGTGCTGTATGTCGATGACGACGAGACCATGGTCGTCATGGTCGAACGCATCCTCGAGCGCTCGGGCTACAGGGTCAGCGGTTACCACGATGCGCACGAGGCCGTGCAGGCCGTTCGCGAACACCCCGAGGCCTTCGACTTCGTGGTGACTGACTTCAACATGCCGGATTTTTCCGGCCTCGATGTCGCCAATGAGATGGCGCGCATTCGCCCCGGCCTACCGGTGGTGATCAGCTCGGGCTACATCACCGAGGAACTGCGCAACGAGGCGCGCAACGCGGGCGTGCGAAGCCTGCTGGAAAAAGAGAACACCTTCGAGGAGCTGAGCGGATTGGTAGGCCGCATCCTCATGCAGGTCGAGGAGCAACAAAAGAATGATGCGAGTGCCGCTTGAAGCCACATACCCCGCCCGCGTCACGCGGCAGCAGCGCGAGGCCCTGAACAGGCATCGCAGCGGCGTCGTCTACATGACCGGACTTTCCGGTGCCGGCAAGTCGACGCTCGCCGCCATGGTCGAACAGCACCTTCACGCGCAAGGCATGCGCACCTACGTGCTCGACGGCGACGAATTACGACAGGGCCTGACGCGAGACCTCGGTTTCTCTGACGCGGACCGGATTGAAAATGTGCGCAGGGTTGTCGAGGTCGCACGCTTGATGGTCGACGCCGGCCTCATCGTCATCACGGCCCTGATCTCGCCCTTTGCAGCAGACCGCCAGGCAGCGCGGGCGCGCTTCGCGGCGAGCGAGTTCATGGAAGTGTTCGTCGATGCGCCGCTTGCGGTCTGCGAGGAGCGTGATCCAAAGGGGCTGTACAAGCGCGCGCGGCGGGGTGAGCTCAAGGGTTTCACGGGCATCGATTCCCGCTATGAGCCACCGTCATTCGCCGACCTGCGCGTCGATTCGGCGCGTTTGACCCCACACGAAGCATGCACTGCCATGCTGGCCGGCATGGCCGAGTTTGGTTTCTTTTGATGAACCGCTTGGTCGCGCGGCCTACATCGCGTATGGTCATGACAATTGAGTTCGTTTGAGGGCAGCCCTTGTCAATCGCGCAACTCGTCGCCTTTTGGAAGAGGTTCGGCAGGCGGGCCATGTTGGCCCTGCTGATCGTTGCCGCACTTGCTTTCGTCTATGTTGCGCGTGACGAGGTTCGAACGTCTCGCCGGCAGGCCGCCTGGCTCAGCGAAATGACGAGAAGCCTGACGTTTCAGGTGCAGCCCGGGCTCAGCTCGGCCATCCGATTCCCCGGCGCCGGCCCCTCCGACCAACGGCTGGGCTACCACGCGCTGCCGGAAATGATCACGCGCCTGAACAGCCAAGGCTATCCGGTCACGGCGCAGGCACGCATGTCCGCCCAGCTGCTTGAGTTGAGCGACAAGGGCCTGTTCGCGACTTACCACGAGAAGACGCAAGCAGGCCTTGAGCTGCGCGACTGCCGCGGCGAACCGCTGTTCACTGCACGCTACCCCGAGCGGGTGTACGACCGGTTCGAGGCGGTGCCAAAACTTCTCGTCGACTCCTTGCTGTTCATTGAGAACCGCGAGCTGTTCGATCCGCACCCTTCACGCAATCCAGCCATCGAGTGGGACCGCCTGGGCAAGGCGATGTTCGACCAAGCGCTGCGCCGGGTCGTCGACGAGACGCGTTCCGCCGGAGGCGGAAGCACGCTCGCCACGCAGATCGAAAAATACCGCCACTCGCCCGAAGGGCGCACCGAGACGGCCAAGGACAAGCTGCGCCAGATGGCTTCGGCTTCGCTGCGCGGCTACATCGACGGCGAGGACACCACCGCACGACGCCGCCAGATCCTTCTTGATTACCTCAACACCGTGCCGCTGTCGGCCCATGCCGGCTTTGGCGAAGTGAATGGCGTGGGCGATGCGATGTGGATCTGGTATGGGCGCGAGTTCGCGGACTTGAACGCGCTGCTGTCGGCTCCCATCGCCGAGGCTGATCACGGGCGGCGGAGCACGACGCTCGCATTCAATGCGGCCTTGTTGCCCAGGCAGGCCCTGGCATACAAGCAGGCCTTGTCCTTGATGGTGGCCCAGCGCCGGCCTTCGCATTACCTCACCGAAGAAGCGGCGCCGGTGCTGCGCGAGGTGACCGACCGCTACCTGCGCGTGATGGCCGATGCGGGCGTCATCACGCCCGCGCTGCGCGATGCGGCCCTGCCGCTTTCGCTCAAGCTCCAACTGAAACCCGTGTCTGAGCCGCAAGTGTCCTTCGTTGGCCGCAAGGCCTCGACGGCTCTGCGCGGCAAACTCCAAAGCCTGCTCGGGATGCCACGCGCCTACGACTTGGACCGCCTCGATCTCGCGGTGGAAAGCAGCCTCGCGGGCGAGGCTCAGCACGCAACCACGGCCTTGCTGCGCAGCCTGAATACGACCGAAGGCGCCAAGGCCGCTGGCCTGTATGGTTTTCACCTGCTCAACGAGGGAGACGACACGAGCAAGATCGTCGTCAGCTTCACGCTGTTCGAACGCACGGAAGGGGCCAATCTGCTGCGCGTGCAGACGGACAACCTCGACCAACCCTTCGATCTCAATGAAGGTGCGCGCCTCGATCTCGGTTCCACCGCCAAGCTGCGCACGCTGATCACCTACCTGGAGCAGGTCGCCCAACTGCACGGCAGCTGGAACGCCCTGGACGCGCAGCAGCTCGGCGCACTGAACATCAGCACCCGCGACCCCATCGCCCGCTGGGCGCGGGACTACCTCGCGAAGGCCGACGACCGCGGACTCGCGGCGATGCTTTCAGCGGCCATGCAGCGCACCTACTCGGCCAACCCAAGCGAAGGCTTCTTCACCGGCGGTGGGCTGCACCACTTCGACAATTTCGATCCGCTGGACAACCACCGCACCATGAGCCTGAATGATGCCTTGGCGCATTCGGTGAACCTGGTCTTCATCCGCCTCATGCGCGATGTCGTGTACCACGTGATGGCCGGCAGCGCCAAAGCGAGCGCCGAGATTCTGGAAGACTCCAGCCACCCGAAACGTCAGGAATACCTGTCGCGCTTCGCCGACAAGGAAGGAAGCGCCTTCGTCGCGCGCTTTTACCGCAAGTACGCTTCCAAGCCCCGCCTGGAAGCGGAGGACCTTTTGCTGCAAAGCATCCGGCCCACGCCATCGCGGCTGGCGAGCATCTTCTACGGCCTCGAACCCCAGGCCGGCGCGGAAGGGCTGACTCAGTTTCTCGCTCAGCGTCTGCCCGGTTCTGAACAGTCGGCACAGGCGCTGCACGAGAAATACCGTGCAGACCGCTGGTCACTGGCCGACCGCGGCTACTTGGCGAGCGTCCACCCGCTGGAGCTGTGGGTCATGAGCTACCTGCGCCAACACCCCACGGCCACGCTCGGCCAGACCTTGGCCGCAAGCCGTGCCGAACGGCAGGAGGTCTACGGGTGGTTGTTCAAGACGCGACACAAGGGTGCGCAAGACGGGCGCATTCGCGGCTTGCTCGAAGTCGAGGCTTTCCTTGAGATTCATCGAGCCTGGAAGCGTCTGGGCTATCCCTTCGAATCGCTGACGCCGTCATATGCGACGGCGCTCGGTGCGTCCGGCGACCGCCCCGCAGCCTTGGCGGAACTGATGGGCATCATCGTCAACCGCGGCAAGAGATTGCCGGCGACGCGCATTGACGCCCTTCAGTTCGCCAGGGGAACACCCTATGAGACGAGACTCGAAAGCCAACCGGCCCGCGGTGAGCAGGTGCTGAGCCCAGAGGTGGCCGACGTCGCGCGGCGCGCGCTGATCGGCGTGGTCGAAGAAGGCACCGCCAAGCGACTGAAAGGCGCCCTCGTGCTTCACGACGGCACCGTCATGCCCATCGGCGGCAAGACCGGCACCGGCGACCACCGATTCGATGTATATGGACGTGGCGGTCAGTTGATCTCGTCGCGTGTGATCGACCGCTCTGCCACCCTGGTGTTTCTCATCGGCGACCGCTACTTCGGAACGATCATGGCCTACGTGCACGAGCCGTACGCTGCCAAATACAAGTTCACCAGCGCCCTGCCCGCGCAGCTGCTCAAGACCCTGACACCCAGCCTGGTGCCGCTGATCGAAGGTTCCTCATGCGACCAGGCACTCGACAGGCGAAAGTAGCTCCCCGCCCGACAGGTCATCCCACAGCACGGACAACTGCGCGGCATCGTCGGCGCTCAATTCCACGTGCGGCCACAGGCAATCGCGCTCGACACACCTCATGCGAAAGCGCATCTCGTCCCTGGCCATGGTCAGCTCGAACCGGCTCTGGGGCGAACCGTCGGGTTGCGAGACGCTCCACGAGCCGGCGGAGTTCCACCCGACACGCAACCGATGCATCGCCGACGCGACCTTGGCGGCGACGTCCTTGACCAGGGGCGACACGCCCGCCTTTTCCACCAATCCCAAGGCCTGGTCGCGAACCATCGCGAGCTCGGTGTCGATCAGGGCCAGATGGACGATCAGCTCTCCGCTCTTGTCGCAGACCACGGCCTCGGTGTCTTCCTGCTCACGCCAGGCAGCGCTCGACACCAGACTGAGCCAGTGCGCGTCGTACTCGCCGGTGACCATCCGCAGGGCGAAGCTGGTGCGGGTCAGCGGCGCGGTCGGCGCCTCGGAAGTCGCCAGCGCCGTCTCCATCACCGCGAGCAGGCGACCCAGCGGCGAAATGGCGTTGCCCGCGCGGCGCATGGGGTAGCCCGTGCCATCGAAACGTTCATGGTGCTCGCCGATGCCACGCACCAGTCCCGGCGGGTAGTCGGTCATGGTCGCAAGCAGCAACTCTCCAATGCGCGGATGCGCCACCACGTGCCGATACCCGGCCATGTCGAGCCGCTGGCTGCCGCACAGGTAGACCGGATTGACGTACATCTCGCCGAGGTCGTGCAGCAGGCCGCCGAGCATGGCAAGGCGCACGTCATAGCGCTCGGGCCTGACGCTGGCCTGGAGGGCGCCTGCCAGGGCCATGCCGCGAACCGCATGGTCGAATGCGCTCGGCCTTGTGGCATGCAAAGTCGTCAGCAGCAACTGAACGGACGCATGCAGCGACAGGAGCGTGACCTCTTCGCAAAGGAGCTGCGCCCAAGGTTGAACGGCGCGCGCCAAGGCGTGACCGCCTTCGAGGAACGAGGTCAACGCCTCGTGAAGCTGAATGGTCGTGATCCCGTCTTCGACCTTCAGGCACGACTCAAGCGGGCGCTTGAGCCTGCGCTCGAGCAGGCGTTGCTGCAGAGAATTCGACACCGACTGATCTCGCGCCCACAGTTTGTTGCCGCGGTCGTCGTAGATGTCCTGTGCAGCCACGATGGTTCGTGTGGCGCTTGCGTCGATGATGCTGGCCAGGGCATGGTGATTGGCCTGTTGAAATACCTGAGCGCTCGCACTCATTCTTCTTTTTGATCCTTTTTGTTGCAAGACTCCACCGGCGGCAGATTCTGCCCAGGGACGACACGCCTGACCATCTGTAAGGTATGACAGGTGAGCCTCGCGATTTGGAGCACAGGTCCAAATCGGGACGTAGCGGTTTTCACCCCATTCGGGTCTTCTGCACGTGCAACGGGTTATCCACATCACGGAGATACCCATGGCCCACCCCGACGACTCTTCAACCAAGCGCTTGCGCCCTGCCCTCGCCACGTCCGCGCTCGCCTTCGCCTGCGCCATCATGACCGCCGGATGCGCTTCCGACGCGGACGCGGGCGTGGTGGCTGTCAGCGTCGTTGATCGCGACACCGGGCAGACCTTGCCCGTCTACTACAAGGACCGACAGCAGTACGTCGCCGGGCAACCCGGGCATCGCTATTCGGTACGCGTCATCAATCAGACGGCGGGACGCGTGCTGGCCGTGATGTCGGTAGATGGCGTGAACGTCGTGACGGGTCAGACGGCATCATCGTCGCAGGCCGGCTACGTGTACCAGCCGTGGCAAAGCTACGAGATCAGCGGATGGCGCAAGAGCGAGAGCGAGGTGGCTGCGTTCGAGTTCTCGGCTTTGTCGCAGTCGTACGCAGCGCGGACGGGGCGACCAGCCGACGTCGGCGTGATCGGAGTCGCAGTGTTTGCCGAACGCGCGCCGATTCCAGCTGACCGCATGCCGATGGACAACGAACAAGAGCGTCGCAACGACGGACGATTCTCCGCGCCTTTGCAACAGCCGACCCCTGCTCCTGCCGCAGCCGAATCCTCACTTTCCGATGCCAGCAGCGGTCAGTCCGCCAACCAGCCAGCCGCCAAGGCCGCACGGGATGCCTTCGCCACGCGGCGCGAGCGACTTGGCACAGCCCATGGCGCACGCGAATACTCCTACTCAAGCCACACCACATTCGAGCGGAGCAACACTTCGCCGATGCAGATCATCAGCATCCGCTATGACAGCGTGGACAACCTGGTCGCCATGGGCGTGATTCCACGCCACCGGTCGACCACACCCGATCCATTTCCGCGCGATCACCACGCAGGCTTCGTGCCTGATCCGCCTCGCGACCAATAAGGATTTGGCCCGGAATAAGTTCCCGTTTGGGGGGCGTTGGGTGGGATGCGATGCAAGGCGCTCCGAGCGCCGTGTGGCGAGCCACACAAGTGAGGAGCAACGCCGCAGCGCGCCCGCCCAGCGCCCCCCAAAACGGGAAATTG
>JAJKJU010000213.1 GCA_021153565.1 Rhizobacter sp. | reverse complement strand
TGCGAGATGCACCATTCGATGAACCCGCCCCACATCGCCCGGTAGACCTCCTCCGAGGAGGTCTGACGCAACCGGCCGATGTCGCGTGCTCGCGCGAGCCAGGCCTCGAACCAGCTCTGCAGCTCGGCCAGCGCCGACTCGTCCAAGGGCGCGCTGAACAAGTGCGAAGTGGTGGGAATACGAGTTTGAGATGCCATTAAAAAGGACTAACGCCAAACCGTTTATCTTACTCCACGTTGACCACCCCCTTCATCGCCGAACCGGCACAAATACAAGACTGCCTAGAAAGAAAAGAATGCGGCCGCAAGGCTTTGGCGTTAGTCCTTTTCTTTCGCCCCTTCCCCCTGCCATTCGAATCCTTGAGCCGCGCAGACCGCTCAGATTCGCGGAATCCTGGTTGCAGGCCATGCCCAACGATTTGTTGGTCGACCTGGAGGTTCGCATCGGTGACGCGCACTCACACCTTCTCTGGCCCCCCACTGGTCAACGATGGCGCAATCGTGTTTTGCTGCAGCGTACCGGAAGTCCGATGAATTCGTCGTGATCCGCACGGGTCCGCACGGGTCCGCACGGGTCCGCACGGGTCCGCACGGGTCCGCACTTTGAATTGCTGTAAACATCAAGTCCAACGCCCGCGGCTTCCGTTCCTTCGATAACTTCCGCATCCTCTTCTTCTGCGGCAAGCTCATCATGCCCGTCAGTGCTTGATCCCACTGAAAGGCGCGAAGAGCCCTTTCTTTTCTATGCGTCAGGTTTTGAGCTAGCGCCCGCCACGCTGGGCGGCGATCGTTAGCAGTTCCTGGGGCGTGGGCTTGTCCCAGTCGGCGCCCTTGAAGAACCGGATCAGCTCGCCGGTCACCATCGGGTGCTTCCACCCATTGGTTTCGAGCCGCTTGCGAATCGACGGGTGTACGCCGCGCTCATACAGGTGCGCCCGTAGGCGCTCGACCCAGTCAGTTTGCGTCGCGGGCGCCAGCGCCTCGAACTCTGCCACCACCTGCGCTCGCCGCGTGCTGACCCATTCAGCGGTCCAGCCTTCCAGCGCTGCAGCCGCAGCAGCGCTGCTGGCTGGTGGATTTGCACTGCCCTCAGCAGCCTTTTTGGCGGCCGTTGCAGAGATGGACTTGGACTCGAGGAGCGCCCGCAAGTAACGGTACGGGTCGCGCAGGGGCTCCGGAAATTCGTTGGCGATGCGCTTTAGGAGTGCATCGAGCCCAGCCGTCATGGCCTCGTTGCCATGCGTCTGGATCAACGCTTCGGCGTCTTCTGAGCGGACGCCAGCCGCCGTCGCGCGCACCACCTGAGACAAGTCGACAGGCACAGGCGGGTGCCGCAGTGGCAGCGCTTCCTGCTGCTTCTTCCCTACCCTGAACTGGATGTCGGAGATGAAGCGCCCGGCCTTGTGCTCGATCAGCTCAACGTCGAGGTCTGTCACTGCGTTGACCTCAGCGATGGCGAGCTTCAGCACGTCGCGCTTGAAGAAGCGGTATTCCTGTTTGACCGAATCTTCGGTGTCTGGGCTTCCCGTAAGGACGGGCCGCCACCATGGCCATGGTTGCCTTGCTGTCAGGCCGACATCGCGGTATCGGGCGCAGATTTCGTAGAGCACAACGCCCGAATGGCGCCTGAGCTGCGAGATGACGTCAAGGCGCAGCCTGGCGAACCTCTGCGGTTCGAGGAGTTCATGCTTGATGTTGGGCGCGAAGGACCACTCAACCCAGTTTTGGCCACCCTGCTTGTAGACCTTCGCATGGGCCAGAAGACCGGCAACGTTCCATGCCTCGCCCTCCCCTGCCGTCGGCGATTGCCATTCAACTGTCGTGCTGACCATCGCGCGCAGGTGCTGCTTGACGATCTCTCGGGCGTTGGAATTGAAGTCCACACCATGCAAGATGCTCTGCAGTGGCGCCCGAAAGACTTCCTGTTCAATGCCCTGCTCTTGCGCGATGTAGAGCAATACGTTGTAGGCCTTGCGCGCCAGAACGGTGATCTTGCTGGACTTCGTGGGCACGATAGCCAGCGTGTTGACCGGCTTGCGGAGTGGGTTCTCGATGAGATCCCTCTGCGCGGCGCCCTGACGGCTCATGTGAAACAGTCCATTCCGCAATGGTAGCGTGAAAAGCAACTTTCACGTTATGTTGCGAAGACCCAAATGTCCTCACGTCAAGGCCTTTCGTATTGCGACGACCGATCGTTGGGGTACGCAGTTGCTACCCAAAAGTCCTCACGTTGCCTTCAGCGGCCAGTTGCCTAGAAGCCTCGCGTCTGGCTCGCACCCGCGCCGACGGCCTGTCTGCCGCTGCGAAGCGCATGCGCCGGTCTGCCACGCGGACTTCACGACACAGAAGCCGGCCGGAACGGGCGCAAGTCACCTAAAAAGGCTCACGTGAAGGCGCCGACCACGTTGCCTTGCGTCGGCAAGCACTACGCGGCACGCCACCAGCAGAAAACCCATATCCACTCACGAGTCAGCCTAGTGACCCTCACGTCTCGACCTATACCCACTCACACCGCCCCATAAACAGCCTCACGTGACCTCCTATATCCCCTCACGTCGATTGAGCTAAGTGCTTGATTACAAATCATATTTCCGTGCCTAAAGGATTTATAGGGGTTTGAAGACTTGGAACCTATTGAACCCGCGTTGAGGGTCTCGGTTTCAGAAATCAGTACAGAACACTCGCGGTAGCTACCTTATTGTTCAGATCGCCGATCACTTGACGAATCTTGCAATGAAGCGGAGATAAGCGTAAAGCGAGCGGTAAACTCATACCTGGAGGATTACATGTCAAAGCTCAGCATTAAGGCACCTGCCCCGATTGGTCTTGCGGACATCGCGGAACAGGCTGCTCATTCGGTCGAAATGATGTCGCAAATCCGTTCGGCGATGTTGTCGCCGACGACGCGGAAGGCAGCACCCATCTGGAACCTGAGCCAGCTTGCACAACTGCTTGGCATAGAGAAGGGCTCGCTGACGCACCGGATGGGTCGTGGTGATCTGCCTCCGGGCACATTGAACGATGTTGGCAATCGGCGCCAGTTCACTCTCCCAGAGGTCAGGGCCTGGGTCAGGGAGTACCGCAGGGAGAGTTTGCGTTCGGTCGGCGCAGAGGCTGTGACCATCAGCATCGCCAACTTCAAGGGCGGTGTCGGCAAGACAACGACAGCAATCACTTTGGCTCAGGGGATGTCGCTGCTCGGACACAAGGTACTCGTCATCGACACCGACCCGCAAGGCTCGTTGACCACCCTGTTCGGGATCTTGCCCGACGCAGAGGTGGAGGAGGAGGACACCATCCTGCCGTTGGTGATGGGTGCAGAGACCTCGATTCGCTACGCAATTCGCCCAACGTACTGGGACGGCATCGACCTGGTACCGGCCTCGCCGTTGCTGTTCGGAGCGGAGTTCGCACTGCCGGCGCGGCAGACCAAGGAAGAAGGCTTCGAATTTTGGAACGTCCTGAACTACGGCATCGACGACGTGCGCGCTGACTACGACGTCATCGTGATCGACACCCCCCCTGCCCTTTCCTACACGACTATCAACGCGCTGTTAGCCAGCAACGGAATCATCATGCCGCTGCCTCCCAGTACGTTGGACTTCGCTTCTGCAGCTCAGTTTTGGTCCTTGTTTTCTGATCTGACCACGCAGTTGCTCACCAACCGAGGACACGACAAGCAGTTCGATTTCATGAACATCCTGCTTAGCCGAGTAGACAGCTCAGATGCCACCGGTGCGATCGTCAAGCAGTGGATTCAGAGCACCTATGCCAATCGTGTCTCCGTGCTGCCGATGGAGATACCAAAGTCGGCGGTCACCGCGTCGGCGACGGTTGAGTTCGGTACGGTCTTTGACATCACCAAGTACGACGGCAACGCAAGAACCTTCAAGCGCGCCAGGGACGCGTACGACCTGATGGTCAGCTACATCGAAACTTCGGTCCAATCGGTTTGGCGTCGGCAGATTGACTCCAGTGCAGGTGCCGTGACGCCTAGTCATTCTGGCGCGGTGTTGAACCGTTCAACACTTGCTGAAAACGGGGCTGACTGATGGCCAGGAAAATGTTCGAGAAGGCGGGCCTGATCCCTGGTTTGCAGTCCGGAGCTAAGCCGGCTGGCGACAGCTCCCCGGCGGTAGAGTCACCAAAGGCCAAGACGGCGCCGGGAACGATGATGGGTTTCCTGACAGCCCAATCGGGCGCGGTTCAGGAGGCCGAAGCGCTGAAGGCGCGCGTCAAGTTGATGGAAGAAGAGGCTCCCCTTCGAAAGCTCGATCCATCCAGCATTCGGCCGTCAAAGTGGGCCAACCGCCATGAAGCATCGTTTCTCACCGCTGAATTCAAGGAACTGAAGGCTGAGATTGCTGCGGCTGGCGGCAACGTGCAGCCGATCAAGGTCCGCCCTGCGGCGGTGTTGAACGGTTCAACACCCTCGGCTGGACCGAGCTTCGAGCTGATCTTCGGACACCGCAGGCATCGCGCCTGCGCTGAGCTGGACATTCCAGTTCTTGCGGCGATTGAAGAGGCGTCGGATGTCAGCTTGTTCGAACAGATGGAGCGAGAAAACCGTGGACGCAAAAACCTGTCTGCCTGGGAGCAGGGCACGATGTACCGAAAGGCCCTCGATGACGGGCTCTACAGCTCACTGCGCCGATTGGCGGAAGGCCTTGGCGTCGACGTTTCGCTGGTGTCCAAGAGCGTTTCCTTGGCTCGGTTGCCTGAAGCTGTTGTCGCGGCATTTCAGAGCCCTCTCGACATTCAATTCCGTTGGGCTGCGCCGCTGACGGAAGCGATGCAGAAAGATCCAGATGGCACACTTTCGCGAGCGCGTGCTATCGCCGAAACGCGAGGCGATCTGGGCGCGGTAACCATCCTGTCGAAGCTGGTCGGGCTGCCCGAGCCGGCTCCTGCTCTGTCGGCATCTAAGGCTTTGATGATTTCCAAGTCGGGGACGGTTGTGGCAAGACTCACCGCCGACGCTAAGGGGAGGGCGCTTGTCCGCTTCGAGGCCGGGGCGTTGCCAGAGTCCAAACGCAAGGCTCTGGTGAAGGTCATCGAAGACTTCCTCAAGGGCTGAAACCAAACGAACCCTACTAGGCCCAATTTCCAACTGGCCGTGGCTGCCGGGCGACCCGGGGAAGGGCGCATTGACTCTTCGATGGTCTAGATCAAATCCACCGCGCGCCGCAGTCGCTCTGCGGTAGCCACCAGACCGCTTCGCTCCATCGCCGTGGCGAACTCTTCAACGGTGTAGGTTGGATTCCGCTTGCGTGCCCGCATGGCCTTGAACGCGCCGAGAGCCGAGTAGAGATCGAGATCGAGCTGCGCGACGATGAAGTCGTCCGGGTGCAAGGCAACCAAGCCGTAGACCTCGGAGAACAGAGGCTTGGGAAATCCTTCAGATTTGTCTTCACGATGCAGTCCGCGTGACCAGCAATCGCGGCGGCCAACACATGCACGTCATTTGCGTCGGGTAGGTGAGGGAGGGCGCCAACGCCTGCCAGCCTTCGGCGTTGACCTCCCAGTCGAGGACGGCGTCGCGCATCGTGTCGCGCCGGGGGTCGTAAAGCGGCCTGAGAGACCGGGATGACGTCTCTCGGCGACGGCCAGCCATTCATCTTCAATCGCGACTGTCCATTTCGCCGAGAAAAGGCCGGCAACGGCCAGACTGACCAGCTCGTCGGCTGTGGCGATCGGGAACAGCCACGCACGCATCGAGTAAGGCCCGTGAAGCGTGCGTGGCCCCGCCACTTCAGTAGTCCAAGCCCAGTTCAGCCAGCGTCGTCGGCCGTCCTTTTCAACGCATCCGCTTGGCCAGCATGCCATCCGCTGCCGATAGGCCATCAGGTCTTCAGCGGTCACGCGCCGATGTGAGCCCACCAGACGGTAGGGAAGCATTTTGGCTTCCCATCTGCTTGATCAGGAAGAGGCGAGAAACATTGAGCAGATTCGCTGCTTCGAGCGTGGACAGCTCCCGCTCGGCCGGCACTACCGTAACCGGCCTTCCCCTCGCTCAAAGCCCAAGGACCTGCGCGATCAGTCGCAGCGAGTTCGGTGGAAGCGACACCGGCGGCAGCTCGCCGTCTTCACTCGTGAGCACGATCTCTGCGTGTCTTGGAGCGGTCCAGTGACTCCATGATGCGGCGCTGCGCAACGCGGCCACCTCCTGCTCGTGCTCAGTCAGGGGGCTATTTGGGTGGCGCAGAGGAACCTCCCCCCTGCGCCACCCGATAACCACCCCAGTCATGGGAGCAGGGGCTGGCCCCCCGGTCTCTTTTCAATCGTTGCCATGCCGGGGACTCCTGCGAGGTGGGGCGTCCGTTGGCGCATCTATGGATATCGACACTCTTCTGGATTGCAATAAGTGAAGCAAGTGCAACGATTTCCGTGGCGCGGTAGCCGCTGGCCCAGCGCCAATTCGATCTTAAATCAGTCCATCTAATACATGATTAGTATCCTAATCATGTAGCAACAAAACAGGGCGAAACTTCATGCGAGAATCGAAACGTGCCACCCTAAACCCTTGCCGCCCTTGAAAAAACCCACCGCCGACCCGTCCGCGCCCCGGTTCGCGTTGCCCGAGCTCGTGCGCCCGCCCACCCAGGCCAGCGCCGGGCGGCGCCGCCAGCTCCACGCCGGCCACTTCGCG
>JAJKJU010000212.1 GCA_021153565.1 Rhizobacter sp. | reverse complement strand
TCACACACCCAAGGTAGGAGCCCAGTGCGTGAATTACGCCCGCTGGGATCTGTGCGGGGGGCGTCCAGCAATGGGTGTCTCTACCGCGATCCAAATCCTTAAGAGGCTGGAGGTTTTGCGCCCTGCCTGCAAGGCAGGCTACTTGTTGTTCTTGGCAAGAAGTTCTTGATTGCGCCACTGTCGGGGAGACATGCCCAGCCGTTCGCGGAAGGTGCGGCTGAAGTGTGCGGCATCGTTGAAGCCCCAAGAGAAGGCGATGTCGCTCATGCTGCGCGTCGCCTGGCGTGGATCGGCCAGATCGCGGCGACATGCGTCGAGACGCATCCGCCAGATCAGGCGAGACAGGGGAGTCGGTTCGCCACGGAATAGCTTGCAGACATGATCCGGCGAGAGCTGCATCGCCGACGCGATGGACCCGACAGACAGATTTGGGTCGTGCAAGTGCTTCTGCACGTGAGCCTTGATGCGCGCCAAGTGGTAAGCCGTCAGGTTCGAAGTCTTGCGCAAGTTTGCCTTCGGCAGGCTGCGCAGCCCAGCGCCGATGATGCTGGTGATCGCGTCCGAGACGCCGGGCGCCGACGAAGGATGCAACTGATCGGCGTTGCGGTGAAGCGTTTCGATCATCGACAGCAGCAGTTGACTCGCCACCTCCTGCCGTGAAACCGTCGTGGCGGTCAATTCGTCCAGGTCGCCGACGTGATTCTCCAATTGAGAACGCTTCAGCCGCAACACGTTCAAGTGATGGCGTGGTTGGTCAAAGTGCAACTCGTAGGGTCTGCTGCAGGCGTGAAACACAAAGTCGCCGGGATTCAAGATTGCCGTGCGGCCGTCCTGCTGCATCACTGCGCTTCCCTCGCGCTGAACGAGGACCAGATAGTCGTCTTCGTCGCTGCTGCGAATGCGCTCCTGCGTTCGCCGAACTCCCCGGCAATTGGATAACAACTCCGTGAACTGAACGGCGCCGACCTGGCCGAACCGGATGTCGCCGAAGATTTGCATGTCCTCGGGGGGGTCGCATTCGAGATGGCAGTACGTGGAACACACCATTTCTAGCCAGTACTCGAGGCGTTGCCGCTGAGGCACCGACGCCGTGGTCATTGACCGACTCGTTACGACGGAGTGGTGTGATTTCTGATCAGTCGTCGCTTGCATGATGCATTGGTAGATGTGCCGGCCGTATGCCGGGCATTGCGCTCGGCCTTCCTCGGAGGCTGAGAGTAATTCGAGCGTGTCCGAGCAGCACGTCAAAAGGCGCCTGATTTAGGCGCAAAGTGCAGCCATAGCCCGGGCTATGGCGAGCATTTGCAACGACGAGCAGGGGTCTTTTGGCGTGATGAGCGGCCATGATCGAAATACTCTCAGCCTCTCAGTTGACCCCAGGGATGACACGTGCCTGTGCGCGCCTGCGAAGGCATGTGTGAAAAGGCGAAAGACGGAACGACGGCTGCGCTCCTACTGGAGCGCCGGAATGGAACCAATTCAGACCGCCCGACGTCAACCTCGCGAGACCCGTACTGAGAGGCTGAGAGTATTTCGATCATGCCCGCTCATCACGCCAAAAGGCCCCTGCTCGTCGGTGCAAATGCTCGCCATAGCACGAGCTATGGCTGCGCTTTGCGCCTAGTTGAGAGAGCCTCTGAGACGCTGATGCAATCCCGATTGGCCTCCCGCGCGCGCACATTCCCTGGTTTCGCCCGGGATAGGAATCGCGTGTAAGGTCGCGACGATGGACACGCCCAAGCCGCTTCGCCCCGCCTCCCTCTGGCATCTCGCCTGGCGTCAACTGACGCGAGACTTCCGTGCCGGGGAATTGCGGCTGCTGATGGTGGCCGTGACGCTGGCCGTCGCCGCGCTGAGCGCCGTGGGTTTCTTTGCCGACCGCCTCAACCATGGCCTTGCGCGCGACGCGCGGCAACTGCTGGGCGGCGACGCAATCATCGCGAGCGACCAGCCCGCGCCCGAATCGTTTGCCGCCAAGGCGCGCGAGATGGGGCTGACCGTGGCGACCACGGCCGTCTTCCCGAGCATGGGCCGAGCACCTGACGCCAAGGGCGGTGCGACGCGGCTGGTGGGCGTGAAGGCGGTGAGCTCGGGCTACCCCTTGCGCGGCGAACTGAGTGTGCGAGCAGGCGCGGGCTCCATTGCGCATAACGTGGCACGCCCCCCCGACCCGGGAACCGCGTGGGTCGACGCGGCGCTGCTCGACGGACTCAACCTCAAGGTCGGCGACTTGCTTCTACTGGGGGATGCGGCACTGCGCATCACCCAGATCATCGTCATCGAACCCGACCGTGGCACCGGCATCACGAGCTTTGCGCCGCGCGTGATGCTCAACGAGGCGGACCTCGCGTCGACGGGCCTCGTCCAGCCCGCGAGCCGCGTCACTTATCGCGTCGCGGTCGCGTCCCCCGGCGGCAACGACGAGGTGGTGCGCAACTTCACCAACTGGTCCGAGGCGCAGATCAAGAGCCAGAACCTGCGCGGCATGAGGGTGGAATCCTTCGCCTCCGGACGGCCGGAGATGCAGCAGACCTTGAACCGGGCTGAGAAATTCCTGAACCTCGTCGCGCTATTGACGGCATTGCTGGCTGCCGTGGCTGTCGGCATTGCAGCGCGCGATTTCGCCAACGGCCACCTCGACGATTGTGCGATGTTGCGCGTGCTCGGCCAGTCGCAGCGAAGCATCGCCTTGCAGTACCTCGTTGAGTTCATGCTGGCGGGCGTCATCGCGAGCGCCGCAGGCGTGGTGCTGGGCTTCTCCGTGCACTACATGTTCGTCTGGCTGCTCGCGGGGCTGGTCAGTGCGTCGCTGCCCGCGCCTACCATCTGGCCTGCCCTCTTTGCTGCCGGCATGGGCATCACCATGCTGATGGGCTTCGGACTGCCGCCGGTGCTGCAGTTGTCGCGCGTGCCGCCGCTGCGCGTCATCCGGCGCGACGTGGGGGGGCTCAAGCCCGCGTCGATCGCCGTGCTGGCGGCGGGAACCTTGGGTTTTGTCGCGCTGCTGTTGTCGGTGTCGTCCAGCCTCAGACTTGGACTGATCGTGGTCGGCGGATTCGCTGGCGCCATCGCTCTCTTCGCGCTCTTGAGTTGGCTTGCCGTCATCGTTTTGCGCCGTGCGGTGCCGCAGGCCCGTGCGCCTCGATGGCTGGTGCTTGCCACGCGGCAGATCGCCGCGCGCCCCGGCTTCGCGGTGCTGCAGGTGTCGGCGCTCAGCGTGGGCCTGCTCGCGCTGGTGCTGCTTGTGCTCTTGCGCACCGACCTCATCGGAAGCTGGCGCAAGGCCACGCCGCCCGATGCGCCCGATCGCTTCATCATCAACATCCAGCCCGAGCAGGGGCAGGCATTCCGCAACGCGCTCGGCGGCGCGGGGGTGAAGCAGTACGACTGGTACCCGATGATCCGCGGCCGTCTGGTCGCAATCAATGGTCGGAACGTGACTCCGGACGACATGGTCGAAGAACGCGCCAAGCGCCTCCTGGACCGCGAGTTCAACCTCAGCCATTCGGGCACGCTGCCGTCGCACAACCAATTGAGCGGCGGCAAGTGGACCGTGGATGAAGCCAATGGCCTGAGCGTCGAAGATGGCCTCGCGCAGACGCTGAATCTCAAGCTCGGCGACAGGCTTCGTTTCGACATCGGTGGGCAAGCGGCGGAAGGCCGCATCACCAGCCTGCGCAAGGTGGATTGGAGCTCGATGCGCGTCAACTTCTTCGTGATGTTCCCGACTGCGCAGATGAAGGACGTGCCTGTGACCTACATCGCCGCATTCAGGGCGCCTTCCAAACCGGGATTCGACAACGCCCTGAGTCGTGAGTTTCCGAACATCACCAACATCGACGTGTCGGCCTCCATCGGGCAGGTCCAGCGCGTGCTGGACCAGGTGATCCGGGCGGTGGAGTTTCTGTTCGGCTTCACGCTAGCGGCGGGCCTGGTCGTGCTGTTCGCGGCTGTCACTGCGACGCGTGAGTCGCGAGCCCGCGAGTTTGCCGTCATGCGCGCCCTGGGTGCGAGCGGCAAGCTGCTCGCGCAAGTGCAGCGGGCGGAGCTTCTGGGTGTAGGCGCATTGGCCGGCGTGCTCGCATCGCTGGCCGCGATCGCAGTGGGTTGGGCGTTGGCTCGGTACGCTTTCGAGTTCAGTTGGAACGCCTCGCCCATGGTGCCCCTGGCAGGCGGCGTGGCAGGTGCCCTGCTGGCCTTGGCCGCGGGATGGTGGGGGTTGCGCGACGTGCTGCGACGGCCGGTGGTCGAGACCTTGCGCAGGGCCGCGCAGGAATAGAGGAGCTCGAATTGAGTGGACCCCTCGCCTTCACCCCTGGCCGCCAGACGAGGTGACCCGCCGGCCACCGGGTCGAACCCCGGTGTTCGGCTGGGTGGCAGATTCCCGTTCAGAACGTCTCGGCCGAATTGATGAGCCCCATGTCGGCGCTCGTCACCAGCCCCTCGATGTCCATCAGGATCAGCATGCGGTCGTTGACGCTGCCGATGCCGGTGATGAAGCTGGTGTCCACCGAGGTGTGCATCTCGGGGACATGCTTGATCGTGCCTGCGCCGGTCCGCCCAATGCGCCTGAAGCTAGTTGGTACTCATCAGACCGGTGCTCCGATTCACGAGATGGCCAGCAAGATGGCTGGAACATTCTTCAGCGTCGATGGATACGTCGAGTTCAAGCCTGTTGAAGGCACCACCTATCAAGTGACCGGAGAACTCAAGAAGGAGAGGTCGTGTGTCTGGATCGTTGACGCCGCAACGAAGAACGCCGTGACCGAGAAGGTGTGCAAGGGGTAGCCAGGCCGCGACTGAGGCCAACCCTTCGCTTGAGCGGACCTCCACCGGCAAGGCACTTGGGCCGCGAAGCGCTCAGGCATATCATGCGCCTCGCGGCCCAAGCGCCTTGCCGCTTCCGGCCGCTCAGGTCAAACGTTCGGCCTCGCAAACACCCACCGTGGTCGAGGCGGCTCCGGCGTTGTGGCAAGCTATAGCCTTGAGCCCCGGAGAACACCATGCCTGTACCCGTAGAACTCCTTGCACAGCAGGTGCTGCAGTTGCCAGCAGCCGACCGTGCACGCCTCCTGGATCAAGTCATCACCAGCCTTGATGCCGATTACGAGCGTGACGCTCGCTGGAACCAACTGGCCGCTAAGCGTGATGCCGAGGCCGACGCAGACCCCTCGACGCTTGTGTCGGGCCCCGAGGCCATTGCCCGCATTCGTGCCAGCCTCGAATGACGTACAGCCTCCACCGCGGAGCCGAACTTGATTTACTTGAAGCCGCGCGGTTCTACCGGCGCGAAGGGGGAGCGAAGCTCGCCAACCGCTTCCTGAACGAGTTCGAGCGCGTGGCCGAGTTGCTGGTGGAGTTTCCAGGTATAGGCACACCCGCCGACGACCTTCGCCGGGTCCATCCACTGCACGACTTCCCGTACTCCGTGATCTATCGCGAGTTGAACGGTCACATCCGGGTCTTGGTTGTACGGGGGCAGTCCCGAGATCCAGCGCACGGCGAATCTCGCCGCTAGGGTGCGCGTGGCCGAGCGATGCCTAACCTTTCGCTCGAGTGGACTCGCTCCGGCATGGTACTTGGCCCGTCTACCGGTGTGGTACATCATCCGTCCGGCGGGCCAAGCGCCATGCCGGAGCTCGCCCCTCAGCTCAAACGTTGACCTTCCCTGACTCCATGCAGCAACAAGCCCGCTCCTTCGCTATCCACGCTCATGCCGAGCAGAAGTACGGCGATCACCCATACTCGTTTCACCTCGATGCTGTGGCAGCCCTGGCGGCGCCCTACGGTGAAGAGGCAGTTGTTGTCGCATATCTCCACGACACCGCCGAAGACACAGACGCGACCATTGCGGAAATCGAAGACAAGTTCGGTCCAAAGATCGCAGCCTGCGTAAGCTTGCTCACCGACGAGCCCGGTGCCAATCGGAAAGAACGAAAGGCCAAAACGTATGCCAAGCTGGCTCAGGTGCATGGGCCAAATGAACTAGCACTGGTGGTCAAGGCAGCAGATCGGCTGGCAAACGTCCGTGCTTGCCTCGCTGACTGCAGGCAAAGCCTGTGGCAGCTCTATCGGAGCGAGCACCAGGTTTTCAGAACTTCGGCCTACCGAGTTGGTCTCTGCGACCCGTTGTGGGTCGAGTTGGACTCGTTGCTTTCTGAAGGTGCCATCGATGCAAAGGTCTAACCCTCGGACCCTTGGCAAACATGCGGCTCTCCGGCCGATAGGGCTTGCTACCCCCTATGTACCCCACATCCCCGGTGCACCTGTCTGACCCTGCGCACGAGCGCAGTTCCTGCAAGACCCGTATCCCGAGGCGTCAAGGCAGGCGAACCGTTGCATTGTGGATGCTCTTGTGGCCGAGCACGCGCGTGAGAGTTCAGTCTCATGAGACTCTTGGCTTTGCGCGCTCTGGCCCGGGTCACTGCTTCGTTAGAGGGGTCGACGTCAGACTGTCGCCCAGTCCGTCGGCCAGCCGTGCGCCCTTGGTGAAGTACACGTTGCTGCCATTCACGACGTAGGCCACCTTGGTCATCCCGCCGAAAGCCGGCAGCGATCCACTCAGCGTGCCATTGGAGAGGGTCAGCGAGTCGTAGCGAAACTCGACCACCTTCGCCGACACGGTGTTGCTGCCCAGCGTGCGATTGACCGTGCTCGCCAAGTCGCGAATCTGGCCGGTAATAGTGACGTCGGTATCGAGCTTGTTGGCCTCACAGGTCGTGCTGCTTGCGTAGTACTGGCTGTGAATCGTGGCGCTTGCCTTATCGGAGCCCTGCGGCATAGACACGACGAGGGTGCCTTGTTCCGAATCATTGGTGCCGGCGGTGCAATGCAACACATACGTACCCACCAGTGCACTGAACGAGTTGCTCTGTGCCGAGAGGCCGGCAGTTCCAGTTCCGCTTTCCCCGCCGCCGCCGCCGCAGGAAGCGAGCATGGCGCTAATGGCGAGCGGGAGGGCAAAACGGTGGATGTTGTTGATTGAGTGAAGGGTTTTCATTGGCTCTGGTTTTTTTCGGATGAAGAAAGGCTGCCGCGACTCGGGGCGATCGAAAAATTGGCTCTTCGTTGATTCGATGTGATCGAACCTGACACTGTGAGAGGTCGAGCCTGCCGCGATGATTTCCATCATCGCAGGCCGCCAATTTTGTCACGGGCTCGTTTGAGAACCACTCGAGGCCACCCGGGTGCCGAGCCGCTCGAACTTCCTATAGCTTGAAGGGCAGCGCAAATTTCATCAGCGATAACCAAGCCAAGTGTGCGTCAAGAAGATCTTCAGATCCTCCGCTCACCTGCAGCTCAGAGGCTGAGAGTTTTTCGAGCGTGACCGACCAGCACGTCAAAAGGCGCCTGATCTAGACGCAAAGAGCGCAGCCATAGCCCGGGCTATGGCGAGCATTTGTACCGACGAGCAGGGGGTCTTTTGGCGTGATGAGCGGGCATGATCGAAATGCTCTCAGCCTCTCAGGACATGACCAAAACCGGAAGCTATTCCGGGGTCATGTCCTCGGCCTGCCCGCCCGATTGCGGAAGGCGATTCAAGAACGCTCAGTGCGTCGTGGCCGAATTGATGAGCCCCATGTCGGCGCTCGTCATCAGCCCTTCGATGTCCATCAGGATCAGCATGCGGTCGTTGACGCTGCCGATGCCGGTGATGAAGCTGGTATCCATTGAGGTGTGCATCTCGGGGGCTTGCTTGATCGTGCCTGCGCCGAGTTCGAGCACGTCGGAGACGGAGTCCACGACGGCGCCGACCACACGGCCCTTGACGTTCAAGACGATTACGACGGTGAAGCTGTTGTAGTCGACCGATTCGCAATTGAGCTTCACGCGCAAGTCCACGATCGGCACGATCACGCCGCGCAGGTTCACGACGCCCTTGATGAACGCGGGCGCGTTGGCGATGCGGGTGGGCTGCTCATAGGAGCGGATTTCCTGCACCTTCAGGATGTCGATGCCGTACTCCTCCGCGCCGAGGCGGAAGGTCAGGAACTCGCCGCCTGCGGCTGCCGCCTCACGGGCTGCTTCGTGGCGTGCCACCTGGGTGGCGTCGTGGATCATGTTCATGGTGGTTGCCTTTCGGACACGGGATGATCTTTGCTATCGGCAGGTTTGCCGAAAATTGAACCTAAATTTGAGGGCGAGGCGCGACAAGCGCTTGCTCCGCGTCGAGCTTGAACTTGCTCATCAGCTCGGTGAGCTTCAGGGCCTGTTCCTTCAAGGATTCGGCTGCTGCGGCGCTTTGCTCCACCAGCGTGGCGTTCTGCTGCGTCATCTGGTCGAGTTGCACCACCGATGTGTTCACCGTGCCGATGCCGTCGCTCTGCTGCGACGACGCGGTGGTGATCTCGCCGATGATGTCCGTGACGCGCTGCACTGAATTCACGATGTCCGTCATCGTGTGGCCGGCGTCGCTCACCAGTTTCGAGCCGGCGTCGACACGTTCGACGCTCGCCCCGATCAGTGACTTGATTTCCTTGGCGGCTTCGGCCGAGCGCTGTGCAAGGCTGCGCACTTCGCCCGCCACGACCGCGAAACCGCTGCCTTGTTCGCCGGCGCGTGCTGCTTCCACCGCGGCGTTCAGCGCGAGGATGTTGGTCTGGAACGCAATGCCATCGATCACGCCGATGATGTCGGCTATCTTCTTCGAGCTCGCATTGATCTCGTCCATGGTGCTCACCACCTGAAACACCACGTTCTGCCCGCGGGCGGCCACTTCGGCGGCCGAGGTCGCGAGCTGGTTGGCCTGCCGTGCCGAATCTGCGCTCTGCCGTATGGTGCCCGTGAACTGTTCCATTGACGACGCTGCCTGCTGGAGGTTGGCGGCAGTCTGCTCGGTGCGATGGCACAGGTCCAGGTTTCCAGTGGCGATCTCGGTCGATGCCATGGTGATGCTGTCGCTCGACTTGCGCACCTGTTCCACCATGCGCTGCAGCGATTTCTGCATGGCGTGCAAGGCCCGCATCATCGCGGCCGTTTCGTCCCGGCCTTCGACCTTCACTTCGTGGCTCAGGTCGCCCTCGGCGATGGTGGCTGCAAGTTCGCGCGCTTCGTCGAGCGGGCGGCAGATGCTGCGCATGTTGAGCAGCGTGAAGGGAATCATGATCAATGCCGCGAGCGCGATGACGGCTGCATCGGCCATGAAGGCGTTTCGTGCAGCTGCTTCGCGCGCCGTCTTGGCTCGTGCCATGCCTTCGTCCAGCGCGGCACCGATCTTCTGCACCATGTCTTCAACGATGGCCATCGAGCCCTTGGCCCTGGTCAGCATCATGTCGGCCGTGCGCGAGTTGTCGTAGGCGCCGCTCTCGACTTGTTTGATCACGCGCTCGGTGTCGCTCGTGTAGGCATCGAGGTTCTTGAGCGCTTCGGTCGCCAAGGGGCGTTCGTGTTCGGTCGCCGCATCGAGCATGGAGGCGAGCGTCCGCTTTGCGCCGGTCACCGCGACGATCCAGCGCTCCTTGTGCTTGGCGACGATCTCCGGTTTCTCGTAGTTGATGACCATGTCTTTTTCAAGACGGTTGATGTCACCGACTAGGCGATGGATATCAGTCAGCAGGCGCGATTGCGTCATGGACCGTGCAATGAAGGTGTCAGCCTGCTCGCGCTGATGCTCCAGCGTGAGCATGCCGGTGGCACCCACGACGCAGACCAGGAACAGCATGACGACGAGCATGCCGATCATGCGCAGTCGGATCGGCATGCGGCGCAAGAGGTTCATCAACATGCCCATGGTCTCTTTCTATCCAAGCAAACGAGACGCGAGTACCGCCGGGGAGGCAGAAGTCTTCCCAGTCGTCCGTCGTGGCGCGGCGTCTTCCCGACGTTCGACAAAGGCGGGCACGGCAGCAGCCACAGAACAGGCGTCTTCATTGGCTTCCTTCAGGACATGATCCGGAATAAGTTCCCGTTTTGGGGGGCGCTGGGCGGGATGCGATGCAAGGCGCTCCTCACTTGTGTGGCGAGCCACATAAGTGAGGAGCAACGCCGCAGCGCGCCCGCCCAGCCCCCCCAAATCGGTAAGTTGTTTCGGGCCATGTCCTCAGCACGGGCTTCGGCTTCGCGGCCTTCGGGACTGACGCCGCCGGTTGTGGCATCGGTGCATGTGCAGCCCCAGACTCACCCGCCGAGTGCTCCAGGCGAAACGTGCCGACCATCTTGACGCGGCGGGGGGCATGCCATCACTGTGCTCGGACGATGCGGTGGTGATCGAGTCGATGATGTTCGTCACTCGTTGCACCGAGCCGATGATTTCCTGCATCGTGTGGCCGGCGTCGGCCACGAGCGTGGAGCCCTCGACCGTGTCAACGCTGGCGCCCATCAGTCCCTTGATTTCCTTGGCGGCTTGCGCCGAGCGTTGGGCGAGACGGCGTACTTCGCCGGCCACGACCGCAAAGCCGCGGCCTTGGTCGCCGGCTCTTGCTGCTTCCACGGCAGCATTCAACGCGAGGATGTTGGCCTGAAATGCGATGCCGTCGATGACGCCGCTGATGTCCGAGATTTTCTTCGAGCTCGCGTTGATGTCGTCCATGGTTGCCGCCACACGCGATTCCACCAAGCCGCCGCGGGCGGCGACTTCGGCAGCCGATGCGGCAAGCCGGTTGGCTTGGCGGGCCGAGTCGGGGGACTGCTTGGCGGTCACCGTGAGTTGCTCCATTGACGAGGCAGCCATCAGCAGGTTGGACGCAGTCTGTTCGGTCCGGACACTCAAATTTTGATTGCCCGGTGCAATCTCCGTGGATGCGGTGGTGATGCTGTCGGCAGTGGACGGGCGGACATGTCCCACGATCTGGCGCAGCGAGATCTGCATCTGGCCGAGGGTGTGCAGCAGTTCGCCGAGCTCGTCCTTGCGGCTGGATTCAAGCGTGTGCGACAGGTCGGTGTCGGCGATGACACGCGCGGCTTCCACGGCTTCGCCGATCGGGCCCGTCACCGAACGTGTGATGACCACCGCGCCGCCGATGCCCACGAAAAGGCTTGCGATGACAAGGATCAGCATGGTCCTCTTGGCGGCTTGCACGCGCGCGCGAACTTCGCCGGCATGCTCCGCGGCCTGCGCGTCCTCGTAGTTTTTCAGCTTGCTCATCGCGCCAAGGTAAGTCTCGACACTGGGCAGCAGCTTTTCTTTCAGCAAGGCGCCGACGGCGGACTGGTCCGAAGAGGTCAGGTGCTGCTGAAGCTTGGCTCGCAATTCGAGATAGTCGGCACGCTTTTCAGCAATCGTCGCCAGCAGGGCTTTGCCCTTCTCGGTGGTGACTTCCGCGTCCAGGTCGGCCTGGGTTTGCACGAGGCGTGCGAATGATGTCGCGGCGATCACAAGAAGCAGGGCAAGCACCAGGCCGAAGCCCAGCATCAGGCGCGTCGTGATCTTGACATCGTTGAGTTTCATGAAGCGTTCCCGTCCGTTGCGGGTAATCATCTATTCGATGCAGCCCTGATTCCGTGAATCGCCACGCGAGATTCACGGATGGGGCAATTTCAGTGCCGGGAGCTGCGAACCAGGCTGCCCACGTCGAGGATGAGGGCCACGCGGCCGTCTCCCATGATGGTGGCGCCTGAGACATCGGAGACCTTGCGGTAGTTGGCTTCGAGGTTCTTCACCACCACCTGCTGCTGGCCGAGCAATGCATCTACGAGCAGGGCGACGCGGCCGCCGTCGGCCTCCACGACGACCATGATTCCGGCCACGTGCTCGAAGTCGAATCGCGGCACCTGGAAAACGTCTTCAAGGCCGATGACCGGCATGTACTCGTCGCGCACTTCCACCACGCGGCCGCTGCCGCCGATGGTCTTGATCGTCTGGTCTTCGACCTGGAAGGATTCGACCACCGAGGAGAGCGGGAGGATGTAGACCTCGTCTCCCACACCGACACTCATGCCGTCCATGATGGCCAGCGTGAGCGGCAGTCGGACCGACACGCGCATGCCGTAGCCGTCGGCGGAGTCGATCTCGACCGTGCCGCCCAGCGAGGCAATGTTCTTCTTGACAACGTCCATGCCGACGCCGCGTCCGGACACGTCAGTCACGACGTCGGCGGTGGAGAAGCCGGGTTCGAAGATCAGGCTCCAGACTTCTGAATCGGTCAGGCTGTCGGGTGCGGCGATGCCGCGCTCGCGGGCCTTCTTCAGGAGCTTCTCGCGCGACAAGCCGCGGCCGTCGTCGCGAACTTCGATGACGATGCTGCCGCCCTGGTGCGAGGCCGACAGTGTGATGGTGCCGTGTTCCGGCTTGCCCTTGGCAAGGCGGTCTGCAGGCATTTCAATGCCGTGGTCGCAGGAGTTGCGGACCAGGTGGGTCAGCGGGTCGGTGATCTTCTCGACCAGCCCCTTGTCAAGCTCGGTCGCTTCACCCTGCGTCACGAACTCGACCTTCTTGCCGAGCTTGTTGGCGAGGTCACGCAGCATGCGCGGGAAGCGATTGAACACCACCGACATCGGGATCATGCGGATCGACATCACCGATTCCTGCAGATCTCGCGTGTTGCGGTCCAGGTCGGCGAGGCCGGCGGCCATCTGCTGGTACAGCGCGGGGTCCACCTGCTTGCTGTTCTGCGCCAGCATGGCTTGCGTGATGACGAGTTCGCCGACGAGGTTGATCAGTTGATCGACCTTTTCGACCGACACCCGCAGGGTCGAGGCTTCGATCGCGGCAGCCGGTGCCTTCTCAGCCTTTGCGGTGGACGCGCGTGCGACGGGAGCGGGCGGCGCGACCACTGCGGTCGCGGCTGTGGACTTGTCGTCAGCCTTCGTCGACGGCGCCCCGGGCGCATCATCGAAGAATCCGTAGCCAAGAGTGGGCGCCTCTTTTGGCGGTGCGCCTGGTGCGCCTTCGTGAAAGCCGTAGCCGTCGCCGAAGGGCAGCAGTTGCACGTGCTCGCGGGCAACGTGGAAGGTGAAGAGGTCCAGCAGGTCGTTGTCGGTGCTGGTCGTCGTGATCTTGAAGCGACGCATGCCGTCGACGGACTGGCCGCCGTCGATGGGCTCGATGGTGCCGAGGTCGACGATTTCCTGGAAAAGATCGACCAGGTTGTCGGCTTGCGACGGGTTCTCGAGCGGGCCCACCCGGACTTCGAGCATGCGAACGGTCGTCACGCCGTGGACGGCAGGCGTGGCAGGTTCCACCACCGGCTCGGCCAGCACCGACGTCTTGGTCACGTGCTTGATTGCCGCGACGGGCTCTTCGCCGGCGGCCATCGCGCTGATGCTGACGAGCAGCTCAGTGGTGTCGATTTCCGGGCCACCGCCGCCTTGATGGCGCGCGAGCTGTGCGCGCAGGGCGTCGCCGGCTTGCAGGAGAACGTCCACCATGGCCGGCGTCGGTTGCAGTTCATGGCGGCGCAGCTTGTCCAGCAGCGTCTCCATCTGGTGAGTGAGTTCGGCGACGTCCCCAAAGCCGAACGTTGCCGCGCCACCCTTGACCGAGTGTGCGCAGCGAAAGATCGAGTTCAGTTCTTCGTCGTCGGCCGCTTCGAGGTTCACCTCGAGGAGCTGCTGCTCCATGCGGTCCAGGTTCTCGCCGGCCTCTTCAAAAAAGACCTGGTAGAACTGACTCAGATCGATGCCGGCGCTCAGGCTCGCGCCTTCAGAAGTCATCTCGCCCATGGCTGGTGTTCTCCGTGTTCGGTGTCGTCGTGTCGTGCGGCTCAAAATCAGCGCACGACTTTCTTGATGACTTCCAGAAGTTTGGCTGGATCGAAGGGCTTGACGAGCCAGCCGGTCGCGCCTGCACTGCGGCCTGCCTGCTTCATCTGGTCGCTGGACTCGGTGGTCAGGATCAGGATGGGCGTGGCCTTGAACTTCGGGTTGTCCCGCAGCTTCTTGGTCAGGCTGATGCCGTCCATGCGGGGCATGTTCTGGTCTGTCAGCACGAGGTCGAAGTCGCGGCCGCCCGCCTTTTCCCAGGCGTCTTGCCCGTCAACCGCCTCGACCACGTTGTAGCCCGCACTCTTGAGCGTGAAAGTCACCATCTGGCGCATGGATGCGGAGTCGTCCACGGCGAGGATTGAATGCATAGCGTTCTCCGAAGGTCTCGATTGGTTATGTCGGTACGTGCAGCGGGGTCTTGAGCGCGGGCTGCTAAAACAATTCAATGGAACCGGCGTCCATCTCATCCTGAGTCACAGGATTGGGTCGCAGGGGTGCTTCTTCCACCACTGCTACGCCGTCTTCGTCATCGCCCATCGCCACGCGGGCGATCTGGTCGGCGCAACTGCGAAGACGCCGGTTCGTGTGATTGATCAATTGGGATGCCATGTCCTGGAACTGCAGCGCGGTGACCGCGCCGCCCAGTTGTTGCATCAGGCGTGGATAGACATCGGCGCGGCCGGCGGCGGCCTGCTGCTCGTCCATCAAGGCGCGGAGTTGCTCAGAGGCGCCGTAAAAGCTTTGTGCTAGCGCGTCGCAGGCGTCGGCCAGCAAGGTCTGAAGGCGGTCAAGGTCGTTCGTGGCCGTCATCAGATGGTCTTGGAGGTCGGCAGCCGCAAGCAGGGGCAGCGGGATCCCGCCTCCATCAATCTGCTCGGTGGCTTCATTCATCGGCTTCGTGCTCCACGAAAGACATTGATTCGGCATCCCGGGCCTTGCGTCGAAACGACGCGGGACACTTGAAACGGCGCATGTCATTGCGCACACGAGGATTTTCGGCACTGGGGCCGAGGACATTAGTCCAATCACGAGGCAATTCACCCTGCATATCAAGGTGGACGTGTTCGGGAACTTCAAGCGTTCTCCCGAGTGAACTGTCTGGCAATCCCCACATCTACAGTGGACGAACATCAGGCCAGGGGCATACTTCGCGAATGACGTATTCCTCGCCCCAGCGGCATTTGCGTCTTTTGCACATCGAAGACTCGGAGCTCGACCACGAGTTGACGCTCGCGCACCTGCGGCGCGGAGGGGTCAACGCCGAGGCGGTGCGAGTGGAAACCGAGTCCGAATACTTGCGTGCCCTCGACGAAGACTGGGATGTCATCGTCTCCGACTACAACCTGCCGGGGTTTACCGGCCTGATGGCGCTTGACTTGCTCAAGGCGCATGGCCACGACATTCCTTTTGTGCTGGTGTCGGGCGAGATCGGCGAGGACACCGCCGTCGAGGCGATGCGCAATGGCGCGAGCGACTATCTGCTCAAGAACAACCTGGCGCGGCTCGTCCCGGCGCTCTTGCACGCTATCGAGGCGGCCGAGACCCGGCGTGCGCGCGAACAGGCCGACATGGAGCTGGGCGTGTCGAAGCAGAGACTGCACGAACTCGCCCAGCACTTGCAGACCAGCGTCGAGATGGAACGGGCCGCCATCGCGCGGGAGATCCATGACGACGTCGGGGGCTCGCTCACCGCGCTCAAGTTCGATCTCGCATGGATTGCGCGGCATTCGAAGGAAGCCGACGTGCAGGCGCGCGTGAATGGCGCGCTCGAGACGGTGACGCATGCCATCGAGGCGAGCCAGCGAATCATGCACAACCTGCGGCCGGCCATCCTCGAACAAGGTCTCCTTGCCGCTCTGCAGTGGATGGCAGGCCGATTCGAGCGCCGCACGGGGGTGGCTTGCGTGCTGCGCACGCCGCAGTCGACGCTGCCGGCCCTGCAGAATTTGCCCGCAGGTGTGCCGCTCGTGGCCTACCGGATGGCTCAGGAGGCGCTGACCAACATCACCAAGCATGCACACGCGACGCGGGTCGAGATCGACCTGGCGCTGGCGGGTGGTGTGCTGTCGCTCGAAGTCAGCGACAACGGCCGCGGTTTGAGCCCGGAAGATCTTGAGAAGGCACGGTCTTTCGGCATCCGCGGGCTGCACGAGCGTGCACGCACGGTCGACGGCTGGGTCGACCTGAGCAGTGGCCCTGCTGGCACAACGCTCATTCTCTCGGTACCCTTGCAGGAACTCGATGGAACGCAGGTCAAAGAGTTACCCGCGACACATGAGATCGAAGATCCGACGGGCTGGGGAGAAATATGATCAAAGTGATTCTTTGCGATGATCACGCTCTGATCCGTCGCGGCATTCGAGACACTCTTTCTGACGCGCCCGACATCCAGGTGGTGGGCGAGGCAGGCGATTACGGCGAATTGCGAACTTTGATGCGCGCCACGCCGTGCGACGTGCTGGTGCTCGACATCAACCTGCCCGGGCGAAGCGGCCTGGACGTGCTGCACGTGCTGAAAGATGAAGGCTCGACCATGCGCGTGCTGGTGGTGTCGATGTACCCCGAAGACCAGTATGCGATCCGCGCCTTGCGTGCAGGGGCTTTCGGCTACGTGAACAAGGGTGGCGACCCGGCGGTGATTGTGGCCGCCGTGCGCACGGTGGCCCAGGGGCGCAAATACGTCACGCCCGAGATCGCGCAAATGCTGGTCGAGAGTCTGACTGCGCCGCAGACCGAGAACGCACACGAGAAACTGTCGGACCGCGAGCTTCAGACGCTCGTGATGATTGCATCGGGCAAGCGCCTGTCGGACATCGCGGATGACTTGATGTTGAGTCCGAAAACTGTGAGCGTCTATCGCGCGCGAGTGTTGGAGAAGCTCGGGCTGGCGAACAATTCCGAGTTGACGGTGTACGCGATTCGCAACGGTCTGGTGGGTTCATGAGGCACAGCCCGGGCATCACCCTTTAGTTCAAGACGCGCCCACTCTCTTGCCCACTTCACGCAAGTGCGGCGCCAGTAACGCGATTTCCATGTCCAGTTCCGCGAGACATGCGCGTGCACGCGACTGATCGAATCCTGTGCCTGCTTCCGCGATCCGCTGCAGCTGGGCCGCGAGGCTTGCCGCAGGCTCAGCGGCGAACGCCAGCAGCAGGCCTTTCATCGAATGCGAGTGGCGTGCGAGTGTCTGCACGTCTACATACTCGATGGCCTGCGTGATCGCCCGCATCTCCCGGGGCAGTTCCTGCAGGAAGGGTGCCGCGATGATCTCCACCGTCTGCTTGTCGGCCTGCAACAAGGCAGCGCGATACGCGCTGCTGCGCTCGCAGGTCGCGGCGCGTCGCGCCAAGTGACACTCCAGGGCGTGCCAGAGCTTGCCCGAGTCCAGGGGTTTGCTGAGGTAGTCGTCCATGCCAGCGTCGATGCAGGCGCGTCGATCGCTCTCCATCGCGCCCGCAGTCAGGGCAATGATGGGCGTGCGCATGCGGCCGTCACGACGTTCTGCATCGCGCATCTGGCGCGTGGCATCGAGTCCGCTGACGCCGGGCATCTGAACGTCCATCAGCACGGCGTCGAAGGCGCGCTGCGCATGCAGCGTGACCGCCTGCGCGCCGTCAATCGCCACCGTCACATCGTGGCCCCAACGCCGCAGCCAGGCCACGGTCAGCAATTCGTTGATGGCGTTGTCTTCCACTAACAACACCTGGGTGCGCCGGCTGGCCACGGGCAGACTGCTTCGGGTGAGCAGGGTGGGCGCGGCCGATGCAGCCGGGTCAGCCAGTGCGAGCACCTGGTGCAGGGCAGATTCGATTTCGCGCCGCGTGCAGGGCTTGAGCAGGTAGGCCCGGATCCCTGCACGCCGGCATTCTTCGATCTCGCCGGGCAGGCCCGATGACGTGAGCAACACGATCGGTGGCGGCGAACGCAGTTCGATCGCCATCGCCTTTGCCACGTCGAATCCGCTGCGACCGGGCATCATCAAGTCGAGAATCATTGCATCGAAGGGCGCACCGCCGCTCTTCAATGTTGCCAGCGCTTCGTCACCGCTGCCCACGCACATCGTCTCGCAGCCGAGACTGTGCAGATTGCGATCAAGAATGCGCAAGTTGGTGGTGTTGTCGTCGACCACCAGTACGCGTCGTCCGTCCAGGTCGTCCTGGACGAATGCGTTGCCTTGAGTGGTGGCCGCGTGCGTGGCGGCCTCGAACGGCAGATCCACCACGAACTCCGATCCGCGGCCGGGCTCGCTCTTCATCGTGATCGTCCCGCCCAGCAGGTCGCACAAACCCCGCGTGATGGTGAGGCCCAGTCCCGTGCCGCCGAATCGTCGCGTGATGGAGCTGTCTTCCTGCGCAAAGGGCGCGAAGATCTGGAGCTGCTTCTCAGGCGGAATGCCGATGCCCGTGTCGCGCACGCGAAGGCGCAGGTGGAGCCGGCCGGGTGCGGCTTTGTTCGCACCTTCTTGCACCGACACGACCACTTCTCCGGCCGCGGTGAACTTCACCGCATTGCTCAGCAGGTTGTTCAGGATCTGCCGCAAGCGCCCCGGGTCTCCCACGAGGGTCGACGGGACGACTGGATCAATGTCGAGCGCCAGCGCCACGCCGCGCCCATTCGTGCAAGGCGCCATTGGCCTGAGCGATTCAAGCAGGAGCCGTTCGAGGTCGAAAGGCACGTGCTCCACACTCAGCTTGCCCGCTTCGATCTTCGAAAAATCGAGAATGTCGTTGATGACGTTGAGCAGCGAGTTGGCCGAGGACTTCACGATGCCCAGGTACTGGCGCTGTTCCGCATCCAGGGAGGTGTCGAGCACGATGTCTGTCATGCCAATGATGCCGTTCATCGGCGTGCGTATCTCGTGGCTCATGTTCGCGAGAAACTCGCTCTTCATGCGGCTCGCGCTCTCGGCGGCTTCCTTGGCTTGCACCAGCGTGCGCGTGGCCTGCTTCTGGTCGCTGATGTCCATGAGCGTGCCCACCAGGCCGCTGATCTCGCCGCGGCTGTTTTTGATGGCCGCCTTGCTGGCCACGCAGTCAAGGTCGCGGCCAGTGCGAAGCTGCATGCGGAACTCGTAGGTATCGCTCTTTCCGCTGCCCAGCACCCTGCTGTCTGATTGCGCATGCAGCATGTTCACCGGCGCCGTGTGCGCGTCCTCCACCGTGCGGCCAATCAGCCGCTCGGATGGAATGCCGAACATTTCGCAGTAGGCGCGGTTGACTCGCACGTAGCGGCGCTCGCGATCTTTCACGTAGATCGGAACCTGAATGCTCTCCACCAGGGAATCGATGAAGGCCAACTGCTCTGTCAGCTTGTCCGCGACGAACTTGCGCTCGCTCACGTCGGTACAGATGGCAATGAACTTCGAAATGCTGCCGAATGCGTCGACGAAGGGCACGATGGTCGACTGCACCCAGAAGAGTTCACCGCTCTTCGCCCGGTTGCAAAACTCGCCGCGCCACACCTGGCCCGCGCGGACGACGTTCCAGACCTCGTCGAAGAAGTCGGCCGTGTGGAAGCTGGAGTTGACCACCCGGTGGGTCTTGCCGATCAACTCGTCGCGCGTATAGCCGCTGATGTCGCAAAAGCGATCGTTGACGTCGGTGATGACGCCCTGGGTGTCGGTCACGGCCACGATGGCGTGATCGTCCACTGCACTCTTGAGGTTGCGCAACTCGGCACGTTCAGTCTGCAGTTGCTCAACCAGGGCCGAGATGGACATCGACAAGGTGTCAAGGTCATCGGCCCCTCGCGCAGCGACGGCCATCGGCTCCACCAGCGCCTTCATCGCGGCGATGGCGCGGTTGCGGCTGGCGAGGTCTCGTTCGAGGCGCAGGTTGCTCGCAATCAACTCGTCGGAGCTGATACCCGGGCGGCGCGTGCGCAAGTGCAGATCCCGGTCCGCTTGTTCGTAGGTGGTGTTTACCCGATCGAGCAGCGCGTCGAGCGTGCGCAGCACGATGCGAAGCTGCGGATCGACCGGGGCATTCTCGGCACTGTCGCGGGCAAGCTGCAGCAGTTGCGCCAGCTCGGGTTCGCTCACGCCCCAGAGGTCTCTGATCTGGCGCGAAAGCGTGCTGTGCATGGTGGGCGTGGCAACTGCAGGGGTCCTGTCGTCAGTTCGGAAAACGCGCGCGGATCGCGACAACGTCGTCCCAGCCCCGGACGAAGGCCTCCACGCAACGCGGGTCGAAGTGGCTGCCGCTGTGCTGCTCGACGTAGGCGCGTGAGTCTTCCATGGTCCAGGCAATCTTGTAGGGCCGTTTGGAATTAAGCGCGTCAAACACGTCCGCCACGGCCACGATTCGGCCGCCGAGGGGGATCTCGTGCCCCTTCAGCCCGCGCGGATAACCGCTGCCGTCGAATTTCTCGTGGTGTGTTTCCGCAATTTCGCAAGCCAGTCTGAGCAGCGGTGACTCCGTGTCGGCCAGGATGCGTCCGCCGATCTCGGCATGGCGATGCATCTCCACGAGTTCCACCGCGTCGAGACGGCCCTTCTTGAGCAGGATGTGATCGGGCGTGCCGAGCTTGCCCACGTCGTGCATGGGGGCCGCGGTGAGCAAGGCGTCTGCATAACTCTCGGGCTCGCCCAGGTGCCTCGCGATCGACGCTGCGTAATAGGCCATGCGCTGGATGTGGCCGCCGGTTTCCGGGTCGCGAAACTCCGCCGCGCGGCTGAGTCGCACGATGAGGTCGCGCTCGCGCAACACGATGACCTCGGTGGCCTTGCGCACTTCATCGGCCAAGTGGGCGGCACGGTCTCGCAGCAGGTTTTGCACATTGCGAAGCTGCAGCAGGTTGCGCAGGCGCAGTTTGATCTCGGTGGAATCAACCGGCTTGGTGAGGAAGTCGGTGGCGCCGATCTCGAGCGCTTTTCGCCGCACGGCGCTTTGCCCGGTGGCGGTGACCATCACGACCGGAACGTCGGCCAGATTTGGCGTGGCACGCACGCCCTCGATGAACTGGTGGCCGTCCATGCGCGGCATCATGAAGTCCACGACGATGAGGTCGGCGCCGTTCTTCTTGCACCATTCGAGTCCGGCGATCGGGTCGTCGAAGCGAACCGGCTCCAGGCCCGTCGCAGAACGCGCGAGTGCGGCCATCAACATCAGGTTGACTGCGTTGTCGTCGACGATGACGATGTTCATGCGGGTGGACTGTCCTCGAAAAGACACATTGAAGCGCCAATGATGACGCCCTCCGGTCGTGCCGTCCGCATCGGGAATTCCCGAGGTGTGTCAAAGAAAATCTATGGTTGCATTTGCTACTGGAAATTCGAGAGCAGGCGTTCCAGCGCCATCGTGAACGGCATCTGCATCAAGGGCAGCGTCAGGAGCACCCCCACCAGGCCGACGCCCAAGGTGATCGGGAAGCCGATCGCGAAGATGTTCATCTGCTGCGCGACACGCGAGATGATGCCCAGCACCAGGTTGACGAACAGCAACATCGCCACGAGCGGCAGCGCGATCCACAGACCCAGGCGGAAGATTTCGATGCCCCACGTCTGCGGCTGCAGCGCACGCAGAAAAGCAAAAGGTTCGGGCCCGGCCGGAAAGACGCTGAAGCTCTGCACCACGGCCGAGATCAACAGCAAGTGCCCATTGATCACGATGAAGAGCCAACTGATGGAGATGCCGAAGAACCTGCTGACCGCAGTGGCTTCGCCCCCCGTCATTGGGTTGAAGAAGCCGGCAAAGTTCAGGCCCATCTGCAGGCCGATCAATTCGCCGGCGAATTCAACGGCTGCGAAGACGATGCGTGCGGCGAAGGCGAGGGTGAGGCCGATGAGCATTTGCTGGATGAGCAGCAGCATGGCCAGACCGGTGTCGAGCGGCACGACCGGCATCGCGGGCAGCGAAGCCTGCGCGCAGATGGCGATGAGGAAGGAGAGCGCAACGCGAATTCGGATCGGCACGCCCCGCTGCCCGAGCACCGGCATCGCCCCGAAAAGCGCCAGCGCGCGCAGGAACGGCCACAACACCGGGCTGACCCAAGCGAGGACTTGCGCTTCGGTAAAGGTCAGCATTTCTCGGTGAAATATGAAATGCGGAGGTGAAGTGCGGAAGGTGGGGACGATTCCCTGGCTTTTAGCCGACGACACCCGGAATCGACTGCAAGGTCCGCTGGATGTATTCGACCAGGGTCGTCAACATCCACGGTCCTGCGATGGCCAACACTGCCACCGCCGCCACGATTTTCGGCACGAACGACAAGGTCGCTTCATGGATCTGCGTGGCCGCCTGGAAGATGCTGACCACGAGGCCCACCAGCAGCACGGTGATCAGCACCGGGGCGGAAACCATGAGCAGCAAATAGAGGCCCTGCTGACCGAAGGTGAAGACGGCTTGTGAGTCCATGTTGTGTATGAAAGGTGCAGAGGGAATGTGTCGTTGAGTGGGGCGGGCCGCAGTGAAACGCAGTACTAGACAGCAAAGCTGGCAGCAAGGGACCCGAGCAGCAGGTTCCAGCCGTCAGCCAGCACGAACAGCATCAGCTTGAAGGGCAGGGCCACGAGCACGGGGCTCAACATCATCATGCCCAGGCTCATCAGCACGCTTGCCACGATCATGTCGATGACGAGGAATGGAATGAAGATCAGGAAGCCGATCTGGAATGCGCTCTTGAGCTCGCTCGTCACGAAGGCAGGAACCAGCACCTTGAAGGGCACGTCGGCTGACTTCACGCTGGGGTCGACCTTGGCGAGCTTGGCGAAGAGCATCACGTCGGCCTGGCGAGTCTGCTTGAGCATGAAGGCACGCATCGGCACCTCGCCACGCTTGAGCGCTTCGTCGAAGGCGATCTTGTTTTCCGAATACGGCAGGTAGGCCTCGGCGTACACCTTGTCGATGGTCGGGCCCATGACGAAGAAGGTGAGGAAGAGGCTCAGGCCCACGATCACCTGATTGGGCGGTGCGGCTTGAGTTCCGATGGCCTGGCGCATGAGGCTGAGCACGATCACGATGCGGGTGAACCCCGTCATCAGCAGCAGCACCGCAGGCAGGAAGCTCAAGGCGGTGAAGAACAGCAGCGTCTGGACCGGCACCGAATAGCTCGTGCCGCCCGCGCCTTGGCCGATCACCAGGGGAAGACTCGCGCCGCCACTGGTTTGCGCTAAAGCCGCGCAAGGAATGGCCGACAACAACGACAAGCCGGCCACTAGTGTGCGGCGGGCGCGCAGAGAAAAAAGCTGGGTCTCAGCGGTCACGTGCGGATCCCTTGTACTGACGCAACTTGTCGAGCAACTGTGTGAACGGCATCGGGGGAATTGCGCGCACAGGGATGGAAATGGCTTCGTCTTGGGGCGCCATGGTGTGCAAGGTGGAAATCTGCTGTGGCGTCACGCCAAGAACCAGCCAGCGCCGCTCTTCGCCCGTGCCCACTTCCACTGTCACCAGCTTCTGGTTCTGCGAAATCTGCAGAACGGCAATGCTGCGCATCACGGCAGGCGCGGTGGTGCCGCCCATGTGTGTGCGCTTGAGCAGCCGCAGGGCGACGGGAATCATCGCAACGATGGCGAAGAACCAGATGAGAGAGGAGAGGCCGGAGGAATTCATTTGATTTCGCTTGTCATGTTGTGTCTGGATCCGTTCGAGCTGCGCCCAAACGACCGTTCGCCCTGAGGTATCGAAGGGTCGGCTGAGGTATCGAAGCCGTCACCAAGGGGGCGGGCGCTTCGATACCTCAGCGCGAACGGGGTGAAGGTGAGCGGAACGGGGTGAAGGTGAGCGCGAACGGGGTGAGGGTGAGCCGGAAGAAGATAAGTTCACCCCAAAGTGAGAGAAGGCCAACGGCTGGTGTGAACGCATACGGTGTGCCCATGGAAATGATTCACCCACCCCGGCTCAATCGGCGCATGCGCTCGCTCGGCGTCACGATGTCCGTCAAGCGGATGCCGAACTTGTCGTTCACCACGACCACTTCGCCCTGCGCGATCAGGTAGCCGTTCACCAGCACGTCCATGGGCTCGCCGGCCATGGCTTCGAGCTCAACCACCGAGCCTTGCGCCAATTGCAGGATGTGCTTGATCGGAATGCGCGTGCGACCCAGCTCCACCGTGAGCTGCACGGGGATGTCCAGGATCATGTTGATGTCGTTGCCCGCTGTCGAGCCGCTGGTGGGCGCGAAGTTGGTGAACGACGCCGGTGCGACCTGTTCGGCCTGTGTCTGCATTCCGCCCGAAGAGCCGGCGGGGGCGGGGGGGGCTTCGGCGAGCGCGGCAGCCCACTCGGCCGCCATCGCGTCCTCGGCGCTCATCTCTCCACTGGGCAGGGCGGAATTGTCAGGTGGCATTCTGGTCTCCAAGCCAGCCGAGGTTCGAGCTGGTCAACAGTTGATCGACCTTCAAGGCGTACTTGCCGTTGGAGGTGCCGTAGTGGCATTCGAGGATGGGCACCCCTGCGACCTTCGCGTGGATGGCGGGTTGCAGATCGAGTTCGATGAAGTCACCAGGTTTGAACGACAGCAGCTGCTCGACGGTGGCGGGTGCGGTGGCAAGTTCTGCCACCAGGTCCACCTCGGCCGACTGGATCTGCTGCTTGAGCAGGTTCACCCAGCGGCGATCGGGCTCGTTGCTGTCGCCCTGGATCGTTGAGTAAAGAACGTCGCGGATTGGCTCGAGCGTCGAATACGGAATGCAGAAGTGGATGGTGCCCGTCGTGTCGCCGATTTCCAGTGTGAACGAGGTGGCCACCACGATTTCGCTGGGCGTTGCGATATTGGCGAACTGTGGCTGCATCTCCGAACGCTGGTATTCGAGTTCCAGCGGGTAGATGCCCGTCCAGGCCTTGCGGTATTCGGTCGTCACCACCTCGACCAGGCGCGTGATGATTCGCTGCTCGGTCGGTGAAAAATCGCGGCCTTCGATCCGAGTGTGGTACTTGCCGGCACCGCCGAAGAGCGCGTCGATGACGGCGAACACAAGCGTCGGATCGCACACGATCAGGCCCGAGCCGCGCAAGGGCCGCACGCTCACGATGTTGAAGTTGGTCGGCACCACAATCTCACGCAGGAAGGCGCTGTACTTTTGCACCTTGGTCGCGCCGATGGAGATTTCCGGGCTCTTGCGGATGAAGTTGAACAAGCCAATTCGCACGTTGCGCGCGAATCGCTCGTTGATGATTTCCATCGTGGGCATGCGCCCGCGAACGATGCGTTCCTGGCTCGCGATGTTGTAGTCGCGTATGCCCCCGGCCTCGACCTCTTCGGTTTCGAGCTTCTGGCTTTCGCCGGTGATGCCCTGCAGGAGTGCATCAACTTCGTCCTGCGAAAGGATTTGCTGGTTCATTCAGTGGCTCACTGAATGATGAAGCTCGAGAAATGGACGTGGCGCACGGGACTGTCCTCCATCGAGGCCTTGTTGCCTTTTCCCTCGGCCGGTTCGCCCTTGTCGCCTTCAGACTCACCATCGAGTTCAATGCCCAGCGGTTTCACCGCTTCGCGCATGATTTCAGCGGCGAGCTTTTCCTTGCCGTTGCGTGTCAGCAGTTCTTGCGAAGTCTTGTGCGCGAGCACCAGCAGCACGCCATTGCGGATCGCGGGCATGTAGGCTTTCAACTGGTCGGCGAACTTGGGGTCTGAGAGCTCGAGCGTGAGGCCGATCTGCGCATAGCGCTCGGCCTCGTGGTCGGCGAGGTTCACGACGAAGGGGTCCAGCGGCAAGAAGGCGGGCGGGCTGCCATGTTCGTTCTTGTGCGCGGCGTGGTGGGCTGCCGCGCCCTCTTCGACCTCGTCGCTGTTGGCCGCAGCTTCGGCCGCAGCGCGTTTTTTCTTCCAGACCAAGGCGCCGCCACCCGCGCCCCCGGCCAGCAGCACGGCTGTGGCAATCAGGATGACAAGTTTCTTCTTTTTGCGAGGCGAAGTCGCGCCGACGTCTTCAACGACGGTCTCGGCGGCAGCAGCTGACATGGTTTCTCCTTGGGGGCGTCGCCTGCGCATGGCCTTGGCCATCCACGGGCAGGTGATATGGAGAAATTGTCGCTTTGGGCGCCGAAACGGATTGAGGGATAAGGGGGGGAATCAGGGCTCTGTGTCGGGATCGGTATGGCTTCCTCCGTGGAGACGGAGCAATACACAAATCCATCGGTCTTATTGCATAGCGTGGAACACAGGCTTGACGCGACACTAGCGTGCGCGGATTCTTATGCGTAGAGGTCGACGCCGCCCTGTGACATCCTCACGGTCGAGCGGCGGGTCGGTGCCGACTGAACGTCGTTCGAGCCATTCACCCGGCGCGACGAAGACGCACCGGGCCGGAGTTCCCCGCCTTTTCGATCCGCCTGCCCGCGAGAATGCTGTGACACCCCGCCGCCGGCCAGCGTGAAACCTGCATCCCTCAACGCCGACGCCAGCTCCGGCAACCCGGACTCGATGATCTGCCTCGTCGCCAGCGAATCGGCACCGAAATCGACCTGCGCCCGCGTGCCGTCGAGCGCGATCTGTACCGAGATAGGACCCATGTCGGCAGGGTTCAGGTGCAGCTCTGCATGCTGAACCCCGTCGCGGGCGAGCACGCCCACCTGCACTCCGAGCGCTTCGTTGAATTCGGGCGATGTCGCGGGTGTGACTACCGTCACCGACACGGGCGGTGCAGCGGATTCGACCTGGGGTGCACTGTGCGCCGCAGCCACGTGGCTCGTGCTCGCCAGCTCGCGCAGTGACGGCACTTCCAGGCGTTGCTCCACGCGTTCTTGCGAGTCCTTGCGGCCGATGAGCTGTTCGTCGCCGGACACGCGTCGCGCCAATTCGGAAGCTTCGGCGACCGAGGCCGCTGCGTCGGCGAATTTGAGGTCTCGCTTGGCATCGTCCGCATCGACGCGTGCCGCCTCTTGCGCACCACGCGCTGCAGTGGCAGTGGATTGAACCGCCTCATCGGCGGGAAGCGCGGTGGCCGTGGATGTGCTCAAAGGCAACGCTCCCGCGCCTGGCATGGCCGTCGCTGACGCTGAGTCGCCGGCAGTCTGCGGCAACGCTGGTGGCATCGCCGCTGGCATCGCCGGGGGGAGATTCATCGAGGCAGCCGCATTCGGGTCCGTGTCCTTTTTGTCGACGTCTTTCGCGCTGTCCTTCCCGCGAGCGTTGCCTTCGACAGGGTTCGCGTGTGCCTGCGGCTTGGCCGCGTCCCGGCCATGAGCGGACAGCCGTGGCGCATTGCGTGCCGTGCCGCGACGCGCAGCAGCAGGCGCCTGACTGGCATCAGTCTCCGGGACCTCGGTCTTGGCAGGTTCATTCCCCTTGGAGGCCGACTCCACCTTCGCTTCAGGCTTGCTGTCCGAGCGAGTCGACTGTGCATGTCCGAGCTTTGCCGCCGGCTGCTTCTGCGCCGACAGGATCTTGCCGAACGGACTGTCTTCGCCGGTCAGTCCGTTCGCGCCTGGCATGGCAGGGGCCACCGCAAGGGGTGACGCGTTCGTGGTGCTGGCGATTTGCATGGCTGCTCGTCGAAGTTTTTCAGTGAATGATCAGGCGGCGTGCGACGTGCCCATGCCAAAGGCCGAACCCGCATAGCCCCAGGCCATGCGCGAGCCGAATTCATCGGTCTGCTTCTGGTCCTGGCGATCGGCCGCCAGGCGCAACTCCCGCGCGCGGCGCTCGATCAATTTGCGCACCGAAGCCACACGCACTTCCTCTTCCGCAAGTTTGGCGCGTGTGCGCTGCACATGCGTCTGCCCATGGCTGCACACGCGCTGCTGCTGTTCGACGGCCTGTGTCAGCCGCTCCATGAAACCGCGGTAGCAGTGCACGAGTTCCATGCGGCCCTCGCTCTTGAACTGCGTTGCCCAGCGCAATTCGTACTCGCGGCGATAGGCCAGCAACTGGTCCAACTGTGCGACAGCGGCTTGGTGCGATTGCGATGCTTGTTGCATTTGTGCCCAGGCCTCGTCGCGTTCGCGTTCGGTCAGTGCGAGCAGGGCCATCAGCGGTTGCATAGGGTTCATGTCTCTCTTTACTGGTGGTTGGGTTCAGCCTCTGGTGCAGTGTTCCCGCGTGGAACACTGCACTAGGCCTGGACGACGGCACGAAGCTGGCTCACGCACATCGTCAACGGGGCACATTCATTCATGTCTTGCTGCAGCAAACCCATCATCAGCGGGTTCAGCCGCACGGCCATGTCGAGTTCGGCGTCATGGCCCGGGACATAGGCGCCCAGTTGAATCAGGTCGCGCGCCTTGTTGTGTCGGGCATGGAGCTGGCGGAAACGGCGGGCCGCATCGACATGCGGGCCATCGGCCACGTTGGTCATCACGCGGGAGATCGATTTCTCGACATCGATGGCCGGGTAGTGACCAGCTTCGGCCAGTTCGCGCGACAACACGATGTGACCGTCGAGAATGCCTCGCGCCGCATCGGCGATCGGGTCTTGCTGGTCGTCGCCTTCGGACAGCACGGTGTAAAAGGCGGTGATCGATCCGCCGCCTTCGAGTCCGTTGCCGCTGCGCTCCACGAGTTGGGGCAGCTTAGCGAAGCAGCTCGGTGGATAACCCTTGGTGGCCGGCGGCTCGCCAATGGCCAGCGCAATTTCGCGTTGCGCCATCGCATAACGGGTGAGCGAATCCATCAGCAGCAGCACGTGGGCCCCGCGGTCGCGGAAATGTTCGGCAATCGCGGTCGCGTAGTTCGCACCTTGCATGCGAGTCAGCGGCGGCGCATCGGCAGGAGCAGCCACGACAACGGAACGGCGCAGGCCTTCTTCGCCGAGGATGTCCTCGATGAACTCTTTCACTTCACGGCCGCGCTCGCCGATCAGCCCGACCACGATCACGTCGGCTTCGGTGTAGCGGGCCATCATGCCCAGGAGCACCGACTTGCCGACGCCGGTGCCGGCGAACAGGCCGATGCGCTGGCCGCGCCCGACGGTGAGCATTGCGTTGATCGCGCGTACGCCGGTGTCCAACGGCCGGCGAACCGGGTCGCGGTCCATGGCGTTGATCGGGCGGCGTATGAGGGGTTCGTTGTGCACTGCCTCGATCGGGCCCTTGCGGTCGATCGGGTGGCCGGTGGAATCGACCACACGTCCGAGCAGCCCGTCGCCGACGGGTAGATGAAGCGTGCGGTCTTCGCTGCGGCGCCAGGGGTGGTGCGGCGCGCCGAGGCGCATGGGAACGACGGGGGCTTGCTTGGGCACGACGCGGGCGCCGCTTGCGAGGCCGTGAACGTCGCTCGTGGGCATGAGATAGGTGCGCTCGCCGTTGAAGCCCACGACTTCGGCAAGCACGGGCGGCTGGCCGGGCTGACGAACTTCGCAGACGGAGCCGACGGGGACGCGGATGCCTGCAGCTTCGAGCACCAGGCCGGACACTCGAATGAGCAGGCCCTGCGTTTCGAGCGGATTCGGATCGGCGGAGAAGCGTTGCATGTCCGCGAGATAGCGGTGCCATTTCTCTGCGGTGGCGAGGGCGCGCGATTCAAGCGGGGATGTGATCATGTCTTCGTGGCCGTGGTGAATTCAGATCTTGGGCGTTGGCGGGAAAGCACATCCCCGGATATCACCCTGGATGTCTGCGCTATTCATCCGGCGTCTCCCAAGGCTCTTCGTGCCCGAGCGACACCAGGGCCCGCTTCCACCTTGCCGCGATGCTCGCGTCGGCCACGCCGATGTCCGACTCCACAAGACAACCACCGCGCGCAATCGACACATCGGCCAACAACCTCGCCCCGCGCGAAGCCAACACTTCCGCTGCGCCTTGCGCCACCAGAGCGTGATCGTCGGGATGCACGCGAACCGTGATCTGCCGCGCACTCATCAGCAAGTTGTCGAGCGCTTCCTGCGCGACTCCCGCCACCATTTGCGGCTGAGCCATCAATTCGCTGCGCACGATCTGCCGCGCGAGCTGAATGGCAGTCACGGCCAGCGCGTGCGCCATGTCCTGCTCCAATGCATCGAGCGCCAGCCCGGACGACTGCACGAGCTGCCCGATCTGTGTCGACATCTGCGCAGCAAAGCTTTGCTTGAACTGTTCGAGTGCCGCGAGTCCGTCGCGGTACCCATCTTGATAACCGCCTTGCCGCGCTGCGTGCAGCTGTGCACCGATGTCCGGCATCGGCGGCTTTTCAGGCTCCGGCGGCGGCGCGCGGAACACGCCCGACTGCGGCGTCTCCTTGCCCGCGCCACCGATCGTGCCGGGGCTCCACGTCGCGAATGAGCCCAACTCCTCACGCGGAATGAAGCGGGCATACACCGAAGGCTTTGCACCCTCCGGCGCAGGCACATTCCTGACTGACGACTTAGGCTTATTCACGGCGACCATTCATAGCCCGGGGGCAATCTTTTCTATGACACACAACACGCTGCCCATCTTCCAGGGCGCAAGGGAGGAGGGCAGTGACGACGAGGTCAGAGGTACTCATCGTCACTGCCGCCGCCCAACACGATCTGCCCTTCGTCTGCCAGGCGGCGGACGACCTTCAGCATTTCCTTCTGTTCCGATTCGACTTCGGACACACGCACCGGGCCGCGCGACTCGAGGTCTTCGCGCAGCGTTTCGGCCGCACGCGTCGACATGTTCCTGAACACCTTCTCGCGCATTTCGGGCGTGGCGCCCTTGAGCGCGATGACGAGCGACTCGGACTGCACTTCCTTCAGCAGAGCCTGGATGCCCTTGTCGTCCACCTTTTCCAGATCGTCGAAGGTGAACATGTTGTCCATGATCTTCTGCGCGAGCTCGTTGTCGGCTTCGCGGATGTAGTCGAGCACGGCAGTCTCGACACTTGCACCCATCATGTTGATGATTTCAGCGGCCGGTTTCACGCCGCCCAGCGAGGTCTTGCGCAGCTTGTCGCCGCCGGCGAGCACCTTGCTCATCACTTCGTTCAGGTCTTTCAGTGCCGAGGGCTGGATGCCGTCGAGCGTGGCAATGCGGACCAGCACTTCGTTGCGCTGGCGTTCGGTGAAGACCTTCAGCACCTGAGACGCCTGGTCGTGGTCCAGGTGCACGAGGATGGCCGCCACGATCTGCGGGTGTTCGTTGCGCAGCAACTCGGCCACCGAATTCGCGTCCATCCACTTCAGGCTCTCGATGCCGCTGATGTCGCTGCCTTGCAGGATGCGATCGAGCAGCAAATTGGCCTTGTCGTCACCCAGCGCCTTGCGCAACACAGTCTTCACATATTCGTCGGTGTCGGCAACGAGCATGCTCTGATCGCCGGCCAGGACCGAGAATTTCTCGAGCACATTGTCGACGCGCTCACGCGTCACGGCCTTCATCTTGGCGATGGTTTCGCCCAGGCGCTGTACCTCTTTCGGCGCGAGATGCTTGAAGACCTCGGAAGCCTCTTCCTCGCCAAGCGACATCAGCAGAATGGCTGCGTCCTCAACGCCTTGATTGTCCATGGAGTTCATTTGGGCAACCTTGGCGTTCTCATGTGCTCTCGCCACTCACCCAACCGCGAACGATGCTCGCCACCGCCGCAGGGTTTTCCTTGGCCAGTTGTCGCGCGCCAAGAAGTTGCTCGGTCGAGCGCGGCGATTCGATGCGAGGAGGCGCCGGCAGCACGAGGTCATCGGCCACCACGTTCAGGTTCTCGCCGGGTATCGGCTCTGGCCTTGACAGCAAGGCTTTCATGGTTGGGCGGATCAGACCAAAGAACACGAGCATGGCAACGAGTGCCAGGGCGGCCGGCACGGCGGCAGCGCGCAACATGTCGACCACCTCGGGTTGCTTCCACCAGGGCAAGTCGTTTTTCGTGGTCGGGTCGAGCTTGAAGGGCGCATTGATCACCTTGACCGAGTCGCCGCGATCCTTGCTGAAGCCGATGCTTTCGCGCACGAGGGCGGTGAGCTTGTCCATCTCGTCGGCAGTGAGCGCGACCTGCGTGGTCTTGCCCTTGGCATCCGTGACGCTGCGGTTGTTGACGACCACCGCGGCGTTCAAACGCTTCACGGTCCCCGTCGCATTGCGTGTCACGCGAACGGTTTTGTCGACTTCGTAGTTGGTGACGGCGTCGCGGCGGCTGTTGTTCGTTGCACCACCGCCTTGCGCGGCCTGCAGCGGCTGTGCGGCGCCTGTGAGGGGAGCGGTGGCGGGTACCGGCGGCTGGTTCGATGCCGCGCCGGGAATGCCGCTCGGCTGTGCCGCCGTCCCGCCCGATTGTTCGGTGGTCTGCTGGCTGCGGATGGACGTGCTCGCGTTCTGGCCCTGGTTGGGCTTGAACTCTTCCGAGGTGGCTTCGGTTTGAGAGAAGTCGACGTCGGCGGTCACGGTGGCACGCAGGTTCTCGCGACCGATCACGGGCTCGAGCAAGTCGAAAATGCGCTTGCTGTAGCCCGACTCGATCTGATTCACATACTGCAATTGCTGCGCGTCGAGGCCTGCTCCGTTGTTGCCTTCCGAGGACGAGAGCAGGGCGCCGGTCTGGTCCAGTACGCTCACCGCCTTCGGGTTCATCTCGGGCACGCTGCTCGCGACCAGGTGCACGATGCCCGCGATTTGCGAGCGGTCGAGCGTGCGGCCTGGGTGCAGAGTCAACAGCACGGAAGCGCTTGGCTTTTGCTGTTCGCGAAAGAAGCCGTTCTGGTTAGGCAGCGCGAGGTGGACTCGCGCACTTTGCACTGCAGCCAGCGCTGTGATCGAGCGGGTCAATTCGCCTTCGAGGCCGCGTTGGAAGGTCAGGCGTTCCTGAAACTGCGTTTGGCCGAAACGGGCGCCGTCCATCAGTTCGAAGCCGGCAACCGATCCCTTTGGCAACCCGGCAGCGGCCATTTTGAGTCGCACGTCGTAGACCTTGGCCGCAGGCACGAGGATGGCCGATCCGCCGTCTGCATGCTTGTAGGGGACGTTCATCTGCGACAACTGCGCAATGATTGCGCCGCCGTCCTTGTCGGACAGGTTGGCGTAGAGAACCTTGTAGTCGCCCTGGCTACTCCACATCGTCATGGCGAGCACGACGCCCACCAGGGAGATCAGGCCGAGGCCAAGTGCGAACTTGCTGCGACCCGGCAAAGCTTGCAGCCGTGCACCGAAGCTGTCGCTTGCGATCACAGCTGTCGGGTTCTTTATGGCGATTGCGTTGTCCATCTGCCTGGCTGCTTGCTCTGTGAGCCGAAATATCGGCCCGAATAAGCCGCTGCGAAGCGACCCCTTGGATGAGTCGATTATTCGCAACTTGAGTGTGTAAGAAGCCGTGAACAGCCCGACAAACTGGCCCCAGTTCGCGGCCATGGCCGGGGCAGGGCTCCAGTAGCATTTGCACACCCGAAGAAGCCTTCTTCAGGAGCACGTCATGAACGTCACCAGCCTCAAACCCTTCGATTTCGCGCAAGCCGTCGCCCGCGCCGGGCTCGACACGAACGGATTGCCCGTCAACAAGGGCAAGGCGGTGCAAGGCGCCGACTTCTCTTCCGCCCTGACCCAGGCGCTGAAAGGCGTGAGTTCTTCACAGAACCAGGCGGCTGAGATGCAGCGGCAAGTCCAGATGGACAACCCGACGGTGTCCATCGAAGAGACGATGGTTGCGATGCAAAAAGCGCAGATCGGGTTCCAGGCGACGCTGCAGGTTCGCAACAAGCTGGTGCAGGCTTATTCGGACATCATGAACATGTCGATCTAAAAGGCTGAGAGTATTTCGATCATGCCCGCTCATCACGCCAAAAGCCCCCTGCTCGTCGTTGCAAATGCTCGCCATAGCCAGGGCTATGGCTGCGCTTTGCGCCTAGGGGGTGGTCTTCCCTTCACCACCGCCTCTCTGAAGAACGCAATCGCGGAGCCGACTTTGCTCGGGTCCGCGAGGCTTTGCAACCCCAGCCAGGTGCCGGACAGCGTGGCGGCAGAATCCCGGATCCCCTCGATCATGCGGGGAAGGTGACGCGAGTGAGCCGAATGGAGTTGTGCGCCGACGCTGTCAGTGGCCACAGCTTCCGCTCCAACGCCCCTCGTGACCTGCACAAGTTGGCGGCCTGCGCTGAACTGTTAGCGGGCACGGCCAGCGCGGACGTCGGCCGGCAATACTTCGGTCACTTCGCGTGTTCGCCCCGTCGTAGGTTCCAGCAGCGTTCGCCAATTCGAACTTGCAATTGGCAGCGACTCGGATGCCGGCGATCCGCCATTGACTTCTAGGCGTTGAGCGCAGTCCTCCACCGGCGCTCAAGTCTTCACTTCGACCACCTGTTTCGGGCTGTAGCCCTCAAGCAGCCGGCGCAGAACCGCCATGCCTGCCGCGCCGCAGCGCACTCTCGTATTCAGGATCACACCTCATTGGCAAGACTGCCGCTCACAATCTGGTCAGCCTTCGCCGAAACTCCCGCCCCCACCACAGGCAGCTCCAGCTCAAACCAGAAGGTGCTGCCCTGCCCGGGCTGGCTCGCGACTCGGATATCGCCCCCCATCAGGCGTACATATTGCTGGCTGATCGCCATGCCCAGACCCGTACCGCCCAGACGTCGCTGTTCCTCGCCCACTTGCTCGAACGGCAGGAAGATCGCGTCCAATTGCGCAGCTTCGATGCCGACCCCGGTATCCTGCACCTCGAAGCGCAGCCGCGAAGGCGACACGGCGCGCACCCGCAGCGCGACCTCGCCGCAATCGGTGAACTTGACGGCATTGGACAACAGATTGAGCAGCACTTGTCGCAGCCGTCCTTCGTCAGCCCGGATCCACAGGGGGACCTCCGGCGCGATGTCGCAGACAAACGCCAGACCCTTCTGTGCCGCTCTGACGTCAACGATCTCGACAATGGTGCGCGCGAATTTGGGAAGCTCCAGGTCGGTGAAGTAGAGCTCCATCTTGCCGGCTTCGATCTTGGCCAGATCCAGGATGTCATTGATGAGTCTGAGAAGGTGATCGCCGCTTTTCCGGATCACGTTCACCCTGGCTCGCTGCCGTTCGCCCAGTGTCTGGTCGCGCTGAAGGATCTGGGCATAGCCCAGGATGCCGTTGAGCGGGGTGCGCAGCTCGTGGCTCATGTTGGCCAGGAACGCGCTCTTGGCGGCATTGGCCGCTTCGGCGCTCTTGCGGGCGGTGCGTTCGGCTTCGGCTTGCCGGCGTTCGGTCAGGTCGAGCACGAACGCGAAGCCTTGTTCTTGCGAGCCTTCGAGGAGGGTGAAACCGATCAACACCGGGACCAGGCTGCCGTCCTTGCGGATGTATTCCTTTTCGTACGGCGTGCATTTGCCGGTGGCGCGCATTTCGGCCGTCTTCTGTTCATCAAGGGAGCGGTAGGTCGCCGGAGTAAGGAAGGTCCATTGCAATGTTCCGGACAACAGGTCGTCGCGGCTATAGCCGAGCATGTGCAACAGTGCATCGTTCGCTTCGCTGATGCCGCCGTGCACATCAAAGAAAAGGATGCCGATGATATTGGATTCGACCAGTTGCCGGACCCGTGCTTCCCGTTCACGCACGTCGGTATAGAGCCGGGCGTTTTCGAGCGAGATGGCGGCCTGGCTGGCCAGCAGTTCCAGCACCTTGGCCCGGTCCGGGGAGAAGGCATGGGTGGCGAGGTTGTGTTCCAGGTAGAGTACGCCGATCAGCTCGGATTGCCGGAGAATGGGCAGACACAGAAGGGATTTGGGGTGGTGTTGTGAAAAGTAAGGGTCTGCTGAAAAGGGATGGGAAGCGCAAGTATCCATCAGCAACACCTGTTCCAGGCTGCGCCGGACGTAGTTGAGGATGGCCGTGGGCAAGGCAATTTCAGGTGACGTTGGCCCGGAATGCAGCCGCACCTGCACACTCTGCTGCGCGACGTTTGCGTCGGCAGCAAGCAGCAGATCGTCATGGTGGGCCAGCAGCAGGAGGCCGGTCTGGGCTCCTGCGCTTTCGAGCATGATGCGCATGAGGGTGTCGATCACTTCGTCGAGCACGATGCGGCCGGAGATCGCTTGCGAGGCTTTGGTCACCGACAGCAGATCCAGCTGGGTTTCTCCTTCGGCCGGGGTGGCGGGAGGGCGCCCCCTGCGTTCGCGCAATTGCGGATAGCGCTCGTCGAGCTGGCGTACCTTGCCGTCGGCGCCCCAGCGCGCATAACAGCTGCGCGCCTGTTCCAGATAAGGATGGGCGGGCCGCGCGAGCCCGCGCGCCAGATAGAACCTTGCGGCCACTTCGCTGGCGATCGCCTCGTTCTGCACGAAGCCGTTCTCGCGGGCCGATTGCATGGCGTCTTCGTAGAGGCGCATCGCTTCAGCATCGCGCCCTTCGAGACGGGCGATCTCGGCCGAGACCAGCGCGAACTTGTCGTGGTACGTGGGCGAATAGGTCTGCGCCCAAGCGCGCAACTGCGCCTGATGCGCCGCCAACAGTGCGCGCCATTCGCGCTGCTCGTCGGCGCACGCGCTCTCGTAGCGGGCTGCCATGACCAGCGCGGCGTAGTAATGGTAGTCCAGCAATAACACGGACATGGAGGTCATGCTCCACGACAGCGCTTCCGTCTTTTCGGCCGCCACGCGAGCGGCGACATGGTCGCCCGATAGGAAGCATCCCTGCATCTTGAGGAGCCAGTACCGGCAAACCACTCTGGAGGTCCGGCCCTCGGCCAGTCTCGCCTCGAACGCCGCCTCGTCGAACGCCGCTTCATCGAACGACTTGCCGCCCGACGTCTCCGGTTGCGCCCGTACATCGTCGAAGGAGGACAGGCCTGCGGTTTTGCCCTGCAGACTGGCGATGAAGCGCTGTTGGCTGACGATCATGTCCACCCCATCCTGGAATTTCACTTTTCGAGCAAATTCCAGGCACTTTTCCGACTCATGCCATACGGCGTCGAGGGGAGCGCCTTGCAGGAGATATGTTTGGGCAATATTGACCCAGGCGTTGCAAGCGTAGAAAAAATCTCCTGTCTCGATCCCCGCCCGGACAGCCACCGAAGACAATTCGATCGGCACGTTGAGCGCTTGGGTCCACCCGGCATTGATCGCCGCAATGAGGTAGGCCTTTGCCCTGTAGCTAGCGAAACCGTACTTATCGACAAGTACACAGCCGAGCTTGCTGAAACGATAGCCTTCGGCGTAACGCTTAAAGTGGCCGCAGAGCGCTGCGAAGCTGCCGCAGGCCCATGCGAATGCACCGGTGATGCCGTGACGCAGGCCCAGGTTCATCACCCGGCTAGTGAGCAGGGAAAGCAATTGGGGGTCAAGAAAGTTTATCGCGGGTGCCAGCACCGCGAGGATATCCATGGCGGCTTGGATCTCCGGATCGGTTGTCAGCGGCAAGTCGATGAGGCTCTCGATCGACCGCTCGCCCAGCGCTTGCCACACCTGCTCATACTCGCGCCGGGCCTGATCCTGGGTCGGATGCGACGGCGGGTCGATCCCGAATTCGCGCAAGCACGCCAGTCCGCTTTCGATGGCCTGCGTGTTCTCCGCTTTGATGAGGTGCAGGTCGACTTTCAGCCGGTAGGCAGCTGCCAGATCGAGCTTCGAAGTGGCGGTGCGCAGCAGCGTGGCGATGAGCCGCTCGGCGGTGTCGAAGTCGCCTCGCAAGAGTTCGCATTCCGCGCGATCGAGCCACAGGCAAAACTGCAGTTCATACCGGCTTTTCCAATCCGCCTCGTCGAACAAGACCATGCCGGCCGACAGATAGCTGCAGGCCGATGCGTACGCCGCCGACGCCTTGGCCTTGCGCCCGGCGCGCAGATGAATTTCGGCCACCCGCGCATTTTCGTCCGGGTCGGTCAGCAACTCGGCGCCCCGGTTGAATTGATTTGCCAAGTCGAACAGATGGCGGTCGATTTCGTCGGCGGTCAGGCGCGCGGCGAGCGTGCGGCCGATGTGCAGGTGGACTTCGGCACGGCGCGTTTCGGGTGTCAAGGCATACGCGGCCTGCTGAATCCGGTCGTGCAGGAATTTGCCATGACCGTTGGCAAGCACAATCAAATCTTCATGGACCGCCGCCGACAGGCGCTGCCCGGTCTCGTCTTCGGCCAGTGCGCCGACCAGCGCGAGATGGCGCAGGTCGAACTTGTTGCCCAGGCAGGCGGCCAGTTGCAGCGTTTCCTGCGCCGGCTGGGGTAGCCGCCGCAGCTTGCCGGCCATCAGGTCGGCCACATTGTCGGCGAAATCCCGGCGCCTGATCTGATCGAGATCCCAGCGCCACGCATGCGCTTGTGGATCGTGCCGCAACACCCCTTCCTTGTGCAAGGCATCGAGGAACTGGGTAAAGAAGAACGGGTTGCCCTCGGTACGCTCGAAGACCACCCGCGAGAGCGGCTCGCAGGAGGACAATGGCGCATGCAGCGTGTCGGCGATCAGTTGGTTTAGATCCATGCAGGACAGCGGCGGAAGCCGGATGCCCACCATGGTGGCGCCGCTGTCGCGGATCGCTTCCAGCGTGCCCGTCAACGGATGGGCGGCATTGACCTCGTTGTCGCGGTAGGCCGCAATCAACAGCAGGAAACGCGTGTCCGGCTGAGTTAGCAGGTGCTCGATGAATTGCAGGCTGGCCGCATCGGCCCACTGCATGTCGTCGAGGAAGAGCGTCAGCGGGTGTTCCTGGTTGCCGAACACTGCCACGAAGCGCTGAAACACGAGGCGGAATCGGTTTTGCGCCTCGGCCGGCGGCAGCGCCGCGACCGGCGCCTGCGAGCCGATGATGAGTTCGACCTGCGGCAAGACATCGACGATCAACTGGCCGTTGACGCCGACGGCGGCCTGAATCTGTTGCCGCCAGCCGGCAATGCGCTCCTCGCTCTCGGCCAGCAGTTGCTGCACCAGGTCGCGCAATGCCTGCGCGAGGGTGGCGTACGGGATGTCGCGCTGGTACTGGTCGAATTTGCCGGCAACGAAGTAGCCGCGCTGTTCCTTGATCGGTCGATGCAATTGACCGACGAGCGCGGACTTGCCGATGCCCGAGTAGCCCGAGACTGTGATCAGCGCCGCCTGGCCGGTTGCCGCCATGCGATCGAACGCGGCCAGCAGCACCGCGATTTCCTGCTCGCGCCCATAGAGCTTGCGCGGGATCTGGAACCGGTCTGAAAAATCCTCGGCTCCCAGCGGAAAGGGGACGATGCGTCCGGATGAGCGCTCCTGCGCCAGACACCGATCGAGATCGGCGTGCACGCCGTGCATGCTTTGATACCGGTCTTCCGGCAGCTTGGCCAGCAACTTCATCACAATGTCCGAGATCGGCTGCGGCACGTCGGGTGCGATGTCGTGCGGGGGAGTCGGGATGCGGGCGATATGGCAATGCGTCCACTCCAGCGCATCGTTCGCGGCAAACGGCAACTGGCCGGTCAGCATGCGATACAGCGTGATGCCGAACGAATAGAAATCGGTACGGTAATCCACCTCGCGATGCATGCGTCCGGTTTGTTCGGGTGACAGATAAGCCCAGTCGGTGGGTCGGGCGGCGCGACCCTCGGATGAAAAAGCCTGACCCTCGCGGGTGGCGAGGCTGACATCGGCCAGCAGGACGCGATGACTCTCTCGGGCCACGAGGAGGTTGGCGGGGCGGATATCGCGATGGATTATGCGGGCCGCATGCACGCCGGCCAGGGTCTGCGCGAGTTGGCCGGCGATATCCACGCAGACGGGCCATGCCAGGCGCGGATGCCGCCCCAGAAACAACTCCAGCGATTCGCCTGCGAAGTCGTCCAGCGCGTCCAGCGTCATCGTCAGATGTTCGCCCTCACTGATCAAGGCAGCCGGTTGGATGAGGCCGACAATATCGAGCGATTGCAGCAGCGCGTATTCATCCCTGAAATGGGTGGGGGTGATGGCGCTGCCATTGTCCGGATCGAAGCGCTTGAGCAGGGCCGGCTTGCCGGTGTCCAGATGCCGGGCGCGATACAGATGGGCATCCGCTGTCGTGCCAAGGTGTTCCAGTACTTGATAACTTTCAGTCATGGCCGCCGTTCAACGGGTTCGTGTCAGGCTTACGACTTTGATTCGAATCCACCAACAAACTTGAACTGACTGTCCGCATACCGGTTCGACGAACGAAGAAATGCCAGATTACCGAATTCCTTCGGATACAAGCGCGGCCGGGGAAAAATAATCTTCCGGCCGACGCACGACGACTCGGTATTGCTGTTGTTGCTCATTGGACAGGTTGATAGCCGCGTATCCGCCCTTTAACAGATCATAGAAGACGTGCGTCACAACAACTGCACCCGGCTGTTCGGGGGCCAGCACAGGGATGACGTGCCCGACGTGCCACAGCTGACCACCCGCATCCCAGCCATCGGAGAGGAATGCTTGCCAGCTGTCTTCATCGAGATAGAAGCGCCGCTTCGGCATCACATGACGTTTGCCTGGCGCCAAGGTGGCCTCCACCACCCACACCCGATGCAACTCCCATCGCATCTGGTCCGGATTGAGATGCCGTGGCCCGAGCACCTGATTCACCTTCGCCAGATGAAAGCGTTGGGTGTTATAGGGCACGAACATCTCCTTCTTGCCCACCAGCTTCCAGTCGTATCGATCCAGATTGCCGATGAATAGAAAACCCTCGTCACT
>JAJKJU010000211.1 GCA_021153565.1 Rhizobacter sp. | reverse complement strand
GCATTGCGGAAGGCGACAGCATGAAGCGAAGGGCGAGGGGCCCCGTACACGGGGATCGACCAGCGAAATGCTGTCATGTCGACGACCAAGAGGCGTCTCGAGCCTGCGCGGCGTCGCGGAAGGCGCCCGCATGAACTACTTGCTACCGGAGCGATTGGACCGTCTGGCACGTGAATACGCGCTCGGAACCTTGACCGGCCGTGCCCGTCGTCGCTTTGAAAGCGTGGTGCGACATACACCCGCCGCTGCCCGCGCCGTCACCGCGTGGCAGGAGCGCTTCAGCGTGTTGGCTGCGAGCGTGCCGGTCATGCAGCCGCGCGACGCGGTGTGGGACGGACTGGAGCAGCGCCTCTTCAGCACGTCTACCAAGCCCGCTGCATTGAACCCGCTGCAATGGTTGTGGAACCTGCTGTCGATCCGCACCGTGGGCAGCGCGCTCGCCGGCATCCTTCTCTGCGTGGTGGTCCTGCGCAGTCAGCCGGGGCTGATCGGGCTCGAATCGCCATCCGAGTCGCTGCCTGCCAGCTATGTCGGCCTGCTGCTTGACTCGAAAGGCAAGCCGACAATCCTGGCCAACTCCAGGCGGCATGGAAAGCTGCTCACCGTGAAGGTCTTGCAGCCGGTGAAAGTGCCGCTCGGCAAGGTGGCCCAACTCTGGGCCTTTCCGAACAATGGCGAGCCGTTCCCGGTCAGCGTGCTGCCGGGCTTGCCAGCACCCAGGGAGTCGGTGACTGTGACTCTTCCCGACACATCCGAGAAGCTGTTCTTCAACGTTGGCCGGTTGGCGATCAGCCTGGAAGCGGCCCCCGCCAAGGCGGGCGACAAGCCGGCTGGCGAGTTCTTGCTTTCTGGCCACTGCGTGAAGTTGTGGTGACGCGGTTGCATTTTTTTTCAGGTTCACTCGCGTCCGCCAATGTTCTCGTCCCGTAGGTAGCACCAAGACATCGACGAGCGATGTCTTTCAACCCACCGAGGAACGAAGCATGAAGTCGACTCTCTCCCGCATCCTGACCGTGGCCGTGATGGCCGCTTCCATCCAAAGCGCCTTCGCTGCCGACAACGAGCCGGCTGCGGCCACTGCCGACAAGCTGGCGCCGGCCCGCGCCCAAATTGCCGCCAAGCAGTGGCGCGGTGCGATCGAGGAGTTGAAGAAGATCAATGACCCGGCCAGCGCGGACTGGAACAACTTGATGGGCTACAGCCTGCGCAAGGCCAAGGTGCCCGACTATGAAGGCGCCGAGAGGTACTACGACGAAGCGCTGCGCATCGACCCGAAGCATCGCGGGACGCTCGAATACTCGGGCGAGTTGTACCTGATGAAGGGTGACCTCGCCAAGGCCGAAGATCGCCTGGCAGCGCTCGACAAAATCTGCCGCCTGCCATGCCAGGAATACACCGAGCTGAAAAAGGCAGTGGCGGCGTACAAGGCCAACGGCAACAAGTACGTCGCGTCGGCGAATTGGTGAAGGGGAGATTTCGGGTGGCCCAATCCTGGTTGAATCCCAGGGCTGGGCCTTTCCGTCAACGTGGCTATGCCTGTGCCATCCGAGGCAGTGCAGATTGCGGACGCTCCCCGAGGAACCCGAATTCCAATCCCGGGCGCTGCCCGCTCATCAATGCTGCCAAGGCACGGCCCGAGCCTGCGCCATGCGTCCACCCCAGCGTGCCGTGTCCCGCGTTCACCCACAGGTTGTGCAGCTTGCTGCGGCCGATGATTGGAATGTTGCTGGGCGTGCTCGGGCGCAGCCCGGCCCAGAAGTTGGGCTCGCTCGTGTCCGCAACGCCCGGGAACAGTTCTTCGTATCGCTGAATCAGCGCTTCGCAGCGCCGCCGTGAAGTGCGGCTCGTGAGGCTCGTGTCGTAGCCGGCCATCTCCGCCGTGCCGGCGATGCGGATGCTGTCGCCCAACCGGCTGATTGCGATCTTGCGTGCGTCGTCGATCATGCTCACAACGCTCGCCTTGTCTGGCTCTTTCAGTTTCAGCGTCGCCGAGTAGCCCTTGGCCGGGTAGATGTTGAGGTAGATGCCCAGCGGCCGCAACAAGGGGGCCGTGAAGCTGCCCATCGCGGCGACGAAGGCATCGGCCTTGAGCAGGCGGTTTTGGCCGGTGGTCAGGTCGCTCACGCGAACCGATTCGACAGCACGGCCTGCGGTGTCGAAGCCGACGATGTCGTGCTCGTACAGGAACTGCGCCCCACGTGCGGCGCAGCGCTTGGCGAGTTCTTGTGTGAAGACGCACGCGTCGCCCGATTCGTCACTCGGCGTGAAGGTGCCGCCCGCGATGCTCCCTGCGAAGTGGCGAAGCGAGGGCTCGATCTTGATGACCTCGTCTCGTGACAGCACGCGGCGATCGACGCCGTGATGGCGCATCACCTGGGCTGCGTCTGCTCCAGCGTCGAAGTCTTTCTGGCTCGAGAAGAAATGCAGGATTCCGCGCTCGAGACGTTGGTACTCGATCCCTGTGTTGGACACCATTTCCTTCAGTGTCTCGTGGCTGTAGCGGCCCAGTGCCACCAGTTGCGCCACGTTGCGCTCGAAGGCAGCGTCGCTGCATTGGACGAGAAAACTCAATCCCCAGCGCCATTGATGCGGATCGAGCCGCGGGCGGAACAAGAGCGGCGAGTCGTCGCGCAGCAGCCACTTCGCAACCTTGAACGGCGCCTGCGCATTGGCCCAGGGCTCACAAAAGCTGACCGAGATCTGCGCGCCGTTGGCGAAGCTCGTTTCGAGCGCCGCGTCGCGCTGCCGGTCGATCACCGTCACTTCATGGCCCTGCTCCAGCAAGTGCCAGGCGGTACTCACGCCGATGATCCCGGCGCCCATCACGATCACTTTCATGACAACCCTTTTCGATTCAAAGCGGATCCAGTGAGAGCTGCGCCGCGACGATGAACATCACGACGGCGACGCTCGCATCGGTTCGCCGTACTCGGTTTCGGCGCGTCAGTCGCGTCGAGGTGGCTGCGGCATCCCTTGGTGTGGCGCGCCATCGGCCGTTGCGATTGTCTTCAAGGCTGTCAATCGGGTGAAGAGGGATTCATATTTATCGCGCTACATTAGCAAGGCTAATGAAAGACCTCGACGCTGCCGGACTCGACTGCCTTGCGTCCCTTGCGGATGACGGCAGCTTCGAGCGCGCCGCACAGCGCCTGTCGATCACGCAATCGGCTGTATCTCAGCGGCTCAAGTCGCTGGAGGCTCAAGTTGGCCGGCTGCTGGTCGTTCGCTCGCGGCCACTTCGGCTCACCGAGGCCGGCAAGGTGCTGCTGCGTTTTGCGAGGCAAATGCACGCCATGCGCGCCGACGTGGCACGCGAACTGGGCACCTCTTTACCCTCGCAGGAGCGCCTTCCGATCGCGGTGAATGCCGACAGTCTCGCCACGTGGGTCATGCCGGCACTCGACGAACTCGTTCGCGGCGGCTTGTCCTTGGAGCTTGTCGTCGACGATCAGGACTTCACCCACGACTGGCTGCGTCAAGGGGCGGTGCTCGGCTGCGTAAGCACCGTGCGCGAGGCCTTGCGCGGGTGCCGCGTCGTGCCACTTGGCGTGATGCGGTATACGGCGGTGGCAAGCCCGGAATTCATTGCGCGCGAGATGGAGGGCGATGCCGCTGGCCTGAACCGCGCGACATTCACGCGTTTGCCTTTCCTCATCTTCAACCGCAAAGACGACATGCAGCAGCAATGGGTGTCGCTGGCATTCGGCGTGCGACATCCCGGTTTGCGCGAACGCTTCGTGCCGTCATCGGAAGCCTACGTGCGGGCCGCGTTGATGGGCTGGGGCGTGGGGGTGGCGCCGCTGGTACAGGTCCGAAGGCTGATCGACGAGGGATCTCTGGTGCTATTGCGGCCCGAGGTCATGCTGGAAGTCGAATTGTTCTGGCACCAGTGGAGGCTGGGGCCGGACAGCGATGAGCCGCCCACGTCACGGGTGGGAACGCTCGACCGCATCGGTGCGGCTTTGGCGGCCGGGGCCGAGCGAGCGTTGGGCGGGGAGAAAGCGGGGTGGAAGTCGGCGCCGAGGTCGGTTCGAAAAATCGACCCGAATGCACCAAAACGCCTCAGAGGCTGAGAGTATTTCAGCGGACAGAAACCTCGCGCCGCGCCTCCGACTGGGTGAGCGTCGGCTGTCGCTCAGTCGGTTTTCTTTGCGCTGCGGCTTCGGTGGCCCTGGGTTTCGGAATGTCGGCACGACGGCCGCGCGACCACTCCGAGAAATTGGTTTCCATCGATGCAAGCAAGAGTGCGCCGCCGACAGCACCGACGACGGTGCTCCACGTCAACGCCTGGAGGGCATTCAAGGTCATGTAGTCTTATCTCCCCGGAGCAGAGGTCTGCAAACTGCGCGATGAACGCGCAGCCCTGAACAATAGTTGGCTGAGATCGGAAAAGCCACCAGTCCAACTGGCCAGGCTGCAACAAGACGCAACCGTGCGGCCGAGATAAACCAAGGGCCGAAGAGCCTTGTTACCAGATCTGCGGGAGAGCTGTAACGAAATGCACGCAAACCATGTGTCATTTCGGCGCAACTCATGCGCGCGTCGCGCCCCGCACTGGGATCATCAAGCGGCGTTGTGAGGGGGCTGTGATGAGCAAACCGAATCTTCCCTGGTGGTGGTCGATAGGGTTCCGGAAGCGGGCGCCGGCGCCGGACAGCGACTACGGCGACATGGGCACAGCGATCGGACTCGATGCGAGCTTCGGGCCGGTCGAGCCGCTCGACACCACGCCCGAGGTTGGTGATGCGGAGCCATCTACCGATCGACTGAATCGGCGATCGGTGATTTGAACCGTCGCCGACGGCGCACCCGCCGTTGTGTTCACACTTCGACAGTGAAGAGCCCGTCGTGGCCTTCTGCCTCTCCCCGCTTGCCATGTCCCCGCGCGTTGCACACGATGCGCGTCTCCCGCCCCTCCTGACGCACCCGGTAATCGTGTCGGCAATGAAGATGGCCGTGAATCCACAGATCGGCCATCGGCAACAAATCGTCGTCTGCATTGCAAAAGCTTGCTGTCCCGGGCTGGGCGCCATAGCGCGGATCGGCGCTCATGAAGCTTGGACCGAAATGCGTGATAACCACGGTGCTATCCCAACCCCCTTGCGGTTTCGCCAACTCCCCCGCCAGCCACTCACGGCAGGCGAGCGCTTCGATGCGCACGGCGGCGGCGTCGAAGGGCAGGCCATCGATCGTCGAGCGCTGAACCCGCATGAAATAGCCAGCGGCTTTGAGCACCCGTTCGCATTGAGCGTCGCCGAAGAGATTGAAGTCGCACCAGCGAGTGGTGGCAACGAAGCGGATGTGGCGCCCATCCTTGCCCGCTATCACCGTGCTTTCACGCTCCAGCATCGTGAAGCCCAGGTCGTCGCAGCGTGCGCGCAGCTCCGGCCAGGTGTTGTTCATCTCACGGTTGTCGAATTCGTGATTTCCGGCGACGAAGATCACCGGCACCGGCCAGCCGCGAAAAAGCTCCATGCCGGCCCAGGTGCTGTCAACGTCGCCCGCGAGCACCAGCAACTCCGCCCCAGGGGCAGGCTGTGGCTCGTAGGTCTCGGTTTCGAGGTGCAGGTCGGAAAGGATCTGCAGCAGCATTGGGGTCAGCCGCCGTGGCAGTGCTTGTATTTTTTTCCACTGCCGCAGGGGCACGGATCGTTGCGGCCGACTTTTGGTGCCTCGCGCTTGACCGTGTCGACCTTGTAGCGAAGCTCGCGTGTCAGGTCCTGCAGATCGGCTACAGCGACCACCATGTCTTCGATGCCTTCTTCCAACGTCGTCAAAGGCTGCTCGCGGTCGAGCGTGGCCACGACTTCCTTTTCCTCGTCGGTCTCGGCCGGCAAGTGGCGGAAGATGCGAGCCAGTGCAGACATCACCGCGTCGTCAGGCAACTCGATCAGGTCAGGAAAGCAGATCGTCGCGTGCTGGAAGCCGGCGACCCAAGGCATGAGGGACTGCGAGACCGGGTGCAGCCCGACCAACGGGTCGGCTTCGCCATCCTTCGGTGCCTCGGGCGGATAGTCTTCGTCGAATTCGAGCACCAACGGGTCGAACCAGCCGTCCTCGGCCATCGCGCGGTTGAGCGCGGCATAGCGACGCATGATGAGCGACTTGATGCGCTCCATCCAGGCCGTATCGATCGTGTCTGGCAGCGGCTCGCCGTCGAAATCGAAGATGTGCGGCAGCCACGCGTCCGGCTGTAAAAGTACCGGCTGCACGAGCACACCGCACAGGTAGCCGTCGAGCATCACAACATCGCAGGGCGTGAGCGGCTGGGGCGTTTGCAAGAGCAAGTCATCGAGTTCGGCGAACTCGGCATCGGTGAGATCGCGCGCGGTGCTCGCGACGCTCGGAATCTTCTGCATGGGAAAACCTCGGTGTCTGGCGTGAACCGGGCATTGTCCTACGCCGACCGACCTCCGGGCGCCGGCACGCAAAAGCTGCCGATCAGGCGAAAGCGGGATCCGGGGTGGTACAGCCGTGCGATCGAGGCGACCTCGCCTTTCGACACGGTTCGACGCGACACCATCAAGAGCGCGCTGCCGGGCTGTACGTCGAGCAGCTTGGCTTGTTCGGCTGTCGCGAGCACGGCCTCGATGACCTGCTCAGCTTCCGTCAGTGGCGCCAGCTCGAAGAGCACGGCCGAGGGCGTGACGGCGGTCAGGTCGCGCTTGAGCAGATCGGGGGCAAGTGTCGGGTTGATGTGCCGGTCTTCGTATTGGATGGGCACGCCGTTCTCGAGGTGCAGCAATTGGCAGCGGAACACGGGGGCACCTTTGCGCAGACGCATGGCGACGGCGACGTCAGGGCTGGCCTTTTCGCGGCCAATGCTGAACACCTGGGTCGTGTGCGTGTGGCCGCGCTCGACGATTTCGTCGTGGATGTCGCGCACCTGCAGCAGGTTGGAGATGGGCGTGAGCTCCGCCACATACGACCCGGAACCCTGGCGGCGTTCAATCAGGCCCTCGGCCTCGAGCTCACGCAGCGCGCGATGCACAGTCATGCGGGCGCAGCCGAACTCCTGCACAAGTTCGCGTTCGGACGGGAGGCGAACGCCAGGCTGCCATCCGCCATCCGCAATGTGCTGCTGGATGGATGTCTTGACGGTTTCGTACGAAAGAGAGCGTTTGCGGCGTACGGCGTTCATTCCGGCATTCTATTGGACGGCATGCTAAAGTTGTCTAGACCACTTGCTAGAGAACAAATCCATGCTTCACACGATCACGCCCGGCAAATTGAACGCGGAAATATTGCAGCACGCTGCGCAAGGTGGCAGCCAATTTGCCCTTGCGGCATCTGCCAGAGAACGGATCGAGGCGAGCGTTCGCACCGTGCGTGAACTCATGTCGAGGAACGAAGCGGTGTACGGCATCAACACCGGGTTCGGCAAGCTCGCGCAAACCCGAATCGCCGACGACCAGTTGGCTCAATTGCAGAAGAACCTGGTGCTTTCGCACAGCGCCGGCGTGGGAAAGCCGCTCGAAGCACCCATCGTGCGTTTGATGCTTTTGCTGAAGGCGGCGAGCCTTGCACATGGCGTCTCCGGGGTGCGCGGCGAAGTGGTCGATGCGCTGTTCGCGCTTTTGAATGCGGACGTACTGCCGGTGGTGCCCGAGAAGGGGTCGGTGGGCGCATCGGGCGACCTCGCACCCCTGGCCCACATGTCCGCCATCTTGATCGGCATCGGAGAAGTCTTCATCGACGGTCGCCGGGTGCCTGCGAAAGAGGGTCTCGCGAAGGCTGGCATCGCACCGTTTGAACTCGGCCCCAAGGAAGGTCTTGCCCTCCTCAACGGCACCCAATGCTCGACGGCACTCGCCATCTACGCCGCGCAGCGCTTGCAACGCGTGTTCGATGCGGCGGTCGCCGTTGGTGCGATGACAGTGGATGCTGCCAAGGGATCGGACACGCCATTCGATGACCGCATCCATGCCGTGCGCGGCCAGGTGGGTCAGCGCGAAGTCGCAGCCAGCTACCGTGACTGGCTGCACAACAGTCCATTGCGTCAATCGCACTTGCACTGCGAAAAAGTGCAGGACCCGTACTGCCTGCGCTGCCAGCCGCAGGTCATGGGCGCTTGTCTAGACCAGATGCGGCACGCCTGGGGCATCCTCATGATCGAAGCCAACGGCGTATCGGACAACCCGCTGGTCTTCGCCGATCAGATGGAAGCGCTTTCAGGCGGCAATTTCCATGCGGAGCCGGTGGCTTTCGCGGCAGACAACATGGCCTTGGCGATCGCAGAGGTCGGGGCGCTTTCGGAGCGCCGCACTGCGATGCTGATGGATCCGGTGATTTCGGGCTTGCCTGCGTTCCTGGTCGAGCAAGGCGGGCTGAACTCCGGCTTCATGATTGCGCAGGTCACGTCGGCGGCCTTGGCTTCCGAGAACAAGTCGCTTGCCCATCCGGCAAGCGTGGACTCGCTGCCGACCTCGGCAAATCAGGAAGACCACGTGTCGATGGCGACTTATGCCGCGCGTCGGTTGCATCAAATGCTGGACAACACCGCGGGGATCGTGGCGATCGAGTGGATGTCGGCGGCGCAGGCGCTGGAATTCCAGCGGCCGCTGAAGTCATCGACGGCGATCGAGTCTTTGCATGCGCTGCTTCGCGAGCGCGTGCCCTTCCTGCATGAGGATCGGTTGATGGCGCCGGACATCGCGGCGGCGACGGAATTGGTAGAAGCCGGTATAGCCCGTATAGCGAAGCCGTAGACGGACCCAGGAGCCGACCGTAAAGGCCGGCCGATTTTGCTCCCTCTCCCCCTGGGACCCCCTGGGAGAGGGTTGGGGTGGGGTGCGATTCAAACGATGTGAAGTCATCAACACCCGTTCGCCCTGATCCTTCGATACCTCAGGACAGGGTCGCTTCGCGATCGAAGGGCTTGTGGAGTGTCGGGATGGGGCTTCGATACGCCGTAGGCGTACCCTGTCCTGAGGTATCGAAGGGTCAGCCTGAACGGAAATCGGTGTCCGCAACCTGAAGCGTACACAT
>JAJKJU010000210.1 GCA_021153565.1 Rhizobacter sp. | reverse complement strand
ACATCGATTTCGGTCGAAAACTCACATCACTGCAAAAGAATGTCGTCAAAGCCAGTAAAGACGCGCAACTTTCCGCGTGTCCAGCGTGCGTAAAGGTCAGGAGGTTGAGAGACGCATTCGCCGGCGCCGACTGGAAGCGGTCAGCCGACGGCGTCATTGTGTGGAGCATCAACTCGCGTGAGAAGTACGCCGCAGGCTTACTGCTTACGACTGGATTGGGCATGACCCACGCCATTCGGGCGGACTGCGCAAAAGGCCCGGCGCCAGCGTCTTGGCGGCCGGCTGCGCATCGGGTCCGACTTGGCCGCGTTGTCGTGGCACTTCAGCGCGCTATGGGCCACAAGTCTTCGAGCGGCTCGCTCTCGTCCATCGCTGGCCACGCCGGCTAGACCGAAGTTGCCAACTCCTGACCTTGGCCGGATGGGCCGAGGCGAAGCCCAATTATCCTAAGCCGGCAGAGCCGGAACCACACAAGCAATTCGATCACGGTCGAACAGATGGGGAGGTGATCGACCATGGCTGTGACGGCATTGACTACATCGGCTCCTTGCGCCGGATGATACTCGCGCGTTTCGCGTCCTCGGGATAGAGGAAGTGAACCTCGCCGTGCCGCCACATGCCCAGCCAAAGCATGTTGCGCGTGAAGGCGTCGTGGTCGGTCTGCGAAAAGGGGCGGTCATGCGTGGTCACCACGCCGGGGTAGGAATGGTGAAGGTCCTCGAGCGCGTGCTTCAGCGCATCGCCGGAGGTGTCGCCCTTGGTCTGGAAGATTGCACGCAGCATGAGATGGATCGCATCGTAGCTCTGTGCCGCCGACATCAGGGAGCCCACTGGCTCTTTGCCTGCCTGCCGCTTGAGTCGCACGATGAACGAGGAGCGGCGTTCGTTCGAGAGGTCCTGGATGATTGACTGGGTCATGATGGCGCCATCAGCGGCCGGCCCGGCCCTTTCCGAGACTGTCTTGAACGACATGGTCCAAGGTCCGTACAGCGGCGCAGCCAGCCGCGCCTCGGCCTTCGACTGAGCGATCACGGCGAACTCGGGCCCGACGGTGTAGCCGACCATGACCTCGGCGCCGGCCGCCTTGGCTTCGAGCATCTGAGGGGTGAGAGTCTTCACGCCGATGTCGAAGCGCGCCACGTACATTGGCTTCAAGCCCTTCTCTCCGAGCAAGCGATCGACGTCCTTCAGGCCGCCTTCGCCATAGCCGGTCTTGTCGGCGAAGACGGCCACCCGCGTGTAGCCGCGGCGCGCGATGTCGTCGACGAGAAGGCTCGCCTGCACGCCGTCTCGCGGCGACATGCGGAAGATGTAGCTCGAGGCGGGCGGGTATTTGGCCGTGAGAATGGTGGCGGTGGCCACCGGGATGACGAGCACGTGCTTGTGATCCTGGAAGACATCGAGTGATTTCAGCGCCACGCCGCTGTTGCAGTAGCCAATGGTGAAATCCACCTTCTCTTTCAGCACCAGCTCCTCGGCGATCTTTCGGCCCTCATCCGGATTGGCCTTGTCGTCGCGTTCGACGAGCTCCACCGGACGCCCCAGAAAGCCACCGACCTCGTTGATCTCCTTGATTGCCAGCTCTGCACCGAGCCGAGCGCTGTTGCCGAAATCAGCCGATCCACCGGAGAAGGGGCAGATGAAGCCGACCCGAATGGGCTTGGGGCTGGCGGCGCTGGTCTGTGCCTGCGCGGACCCCAGCATGGCGACGAACATCGATGCCGCGAGCACAGTACTCGTCAGGGTAAATCTCATATCGAATCCAGGAAGAAGGTGCCGACCCATCGCGAATGGCCGCGGATTTCTTGCACGCGCAAGATGTCGGGGTGCTCGCGCCGTCGCGGCGCCTTTGACGATTGCGGGGGCATCCATGGGTTGGTTCCACAAGGGGTTGAAAAGCCCGCATGCAGCGCGGGACGTTGACGATCGAACTCTCTGAGCCGCCGCTTCAATACAGCTTCTGATTGCTTATCGGCATCAAAATCATTGCATTGAGTCATTTCTGATCTTTCCGGCGAGAACTGCCAGATGGTGGGCTGGGTCAGCATGCCAACTGGCAGCCTCTCGGCTCAATGCGATCGTGGGCATCTGTCGACGCGCTTTGAGTGCTGCGTCGCAGAATTCACGAACCAGGGATCGCCTGTGCAGCTACTTCAGCGAAACTCGCCGGGGTTCCGCATATGCTTACTTTCAAGTCGCAAACAAGGCCGCTGCCCTGGTGGTCATTCTTAGGGAGATTCCATGCAACGTCGCTTCACCGTCTCGCTCGCGTTGGCGGTTTTCTTTGCGCTATCCGGTTGCGCCACAGAAAGCTCTCACACCGTTCAGGTTGAGAAAGTTCAGGCCGCCGCCACGCCTTATGCGGGCGTGCCAATTCCAGTGTCCGTGGGCAAGTTCGACAACCGCTCCAATTTCATGCGCGGCGTGTTCTCGGATGGTGTCGACCGCCTCGGCAGCCAGGCCAAGACAACGCTCGTGTCGCACCTGCAGCAGTCGCAACGCTTCTCGGTACTAGACCGCGACAACATGGCCGAGACCGGTCAGGAAGCCAAACTGCAAGGTGCCACACAGACGCTACGTGGCGCCGCTTACGTCGTCACTGGCGATATCTCGGAATTCGGACGCAAGGAAGTTGGGGACCATCAACTCTTCGGGCTCTTGGGGCGCGGCAAGACACAAGTGGCCTACGCCAAGGTAACGCTCAATATTGTCAATAGCCTCACCTCCGAGGTCGTGTTCTCGGCACGCGGGGCAGGCCAGTTCGAACTGTCCAACCGTGAGGTGCTGGGCTTCGGCGGCACGGCCGGCTACGACGCCACGCTCAATGGCAAGGTGCTGGACCTGGCCATGCGCGAAGCAGTAGACAGCTTGGTTGCTGGAAGGGACGCGGGTCAGTGGGGCACGGAGGCGCGTCGATGAAGGCCTTAGAGGCTGAGAGTATTTCGAGCGTGTCCGAGCAGCACGTTCAAAAGGCGCCTGATCTAGGCGCAAAGCGCAGCCATAGCTTGGCTATGGCGAGCATTTGCAACGACGTGCAGGGGGCTTTTGGCGTGATGAGCGGGCATGATCGAAATACTCTCAGCCTCTTACTCTGGGCGCGGCGCGTTGCGCTTGGCGGCGGCATCGCCGTGCTCGTCGGTTGCGCGGCAAAAGGGCCGGGACCCTTGTATATGTGGGAGTCCTTCCCAAAGCAACAGTACGAGGCCCTTCAGCGCGTTGGCTACAGTCCGGACGAGCAGATTCGTCTGCTCGAGGCGCATGCCGAGAAGGCGCTGGGCGCACACGCGGCGTTACCGCCCGGATTCCGGGCGCATCTCGGAATGCTGCAACTCGGTGCCGGCAATGTGGATCGTGCACGTGAACTCTGGATGGCCGAAAAGACGGCCTTTCCTGAGTCGGCAGCGTACATGGACCACCTGCTCAAGAAGTTGGACGCCCCCGCAAAATCCGCGAAGACCGAGACCCCCGCATGAAGCTGCTCAGACTCCTTCCAATCCCGGTCGTGCTCGTGCTCTCGTTGCTGGGGGGCTGCGCCACAAAGCCCCCGGCGTACGACTATTCGGCCTTTCAGAAGGCCAAGCCGGCCACGCTCCTGGTGATGCCACCAGTGAACGAGTCGCCTGATGTCAAGGCCAGTCCAGGCGTTTGGGCGCAGGCGACTCGCCCGCTTGCTGAAGCCGGCTACTACGTACTACCGGTAACCCTCGTCGACGAAACGTTCAAGCAAAACGGTGTGAGCTCGCCCAACGAGGCTCAGGACATCCCCTATCCGAAGCTGCGGGAATTCTTTGGCGCAGATGCCGCCGTCTACATTCGCGTGAAGAAGTACGGCACGACATATCAAGTCTTGGCCAGTGACACTCGGGTTGAGGTGGATGCCCGCATCTTGGACTTGCGCACTGGCGCACTGCTGTGGGAGGGCAATGCAGTCGCCTCGTCGGCCGAACAGCAACAACAGCAGCAGGGCGGCCTGATCGGTCTACTTGTGTCCGCGGTGGTCCAGCAAATTGTTGGAACCGCCACCGACGCGGCGTTCAACTATGCTGGAATTGCTGACGTACGCCTGCTCGGTGCACCGCGTTACAACGGCGTGTTGCCGGGGCCACGTTCGCCGCTGTACGGTCAGACACCGCAAACACAGTAAGGCGCAGCCATCGCTGAGGTCACGGTATCGCAGAGTAAATACGAAAGCCCATCGCGCAGCATTCGGAACCTGAAGACCCGATGTGCGTCTGGCAGAACAGCTTTCGCAATGGGCTCGGATAACGCAAGCCCACTTTCGCTGTTGGTGAGCAGGACAAATCCCGCCCCGGTCCGCGGGCTTGCCATGACGAACGAGCGATAGCCCGGGTTGTTGCCCCACTGCCAGAGATAAGTGTCAGAACCGACTCGTTCGATTCCCCATCCGTTGCCCCAACTCAGGTTCAGGCGCGAATCGACAGGCACCGGAGATTCCGAGATCAGAGCAAGCAGGCGCTCGTCACCAAGTACCGCAGCCAGGAACCTGCCATAGTCCTGCGCGGTGGTGTAGAGCGTCGCTGCGGAGACCGGCTTGTTAAAGCGGCGATTTGACGGAGTTGGCGTACCACTGGACCAAGTTCCTGGGGCGATGGCTCGCTCGAATCGGTCCTCCCAGACGAAACTGCTGAAGCCAATGCTGAAGGTCCGTTATGTGTCTTTCGCCGCTCATGGCCTTGAATGCACGGTCAAAACAAACGCCACGCCCCGACCATCCAGCCCATCGTCAATCCGAACTTCTGCGCCCATGCGTTGAGCTGCGCGGTGCACGATGGAAAGGCCCAAGCCGGAACCTGGCTTGTCGACACCATCGCCGCGCCAGAACCGATCGAAAGCGCGAGCGCGTTGTTCGGATGTCATGCCGAAACCATCGTCGGCAACAGTCAAAGCCCAACCGAAGGGCGCAGTCGCCAGGATGACGTTGATGCGGCCACCCCTCGGCACATAGCGCATGGCGTTGTCGAGCAGGTTGTTCAGCACCGACTGAAAGGCCGAGAGGTCCAGCGACTGTTCAAGTTGTTCGGGTGCATCGAGAGACAGATCCAATCCCAGCTTCAACGCGTGCGGGATTGCCGTCGCCAAACATTGCTGAACCAGCGTCACTACATCCTGGCGGTGGCGTGGGGGGAGGCTGCCGTCATCCAGGACTGCGAGCTCAAGCAATTGCTGATTCAAATGTGCCGCACGCTGCAGGACTTGCTCTAGTGCAGCTGCGGCAAGAAGGCGCGCAGACGGATCGCTGGTGCGGGCCAGCACATGCGCTTGTGCCGCTATCGCAGCCATGGGTGTTCGCATTTCATGAGCCGCGTCCTGAACGAAAGAGCGTTCGAGCAGGACCTGCTGGCGCAATTGCGCCAGCAATTGCTCGAAGGCCGTCGCCAGCGGCTTAAGTTCCTTCTGCGGCGGCTGGACGCCCAAGGGCGACAAGTCATTCGGATTCCGTGCACTCACGGCTTTGGCCAATTGACGCAAAGGGCGAATGCCGCTGCGCAGAGCCAACCATACAGGCAGCAAAACCAGCGGAAAGGCCAGCAAGAGTTTGTCAACGATGTCGCTGGCCAGACTCGCCAACAGCGGCCACTCGCCAGTCGCTGGATCAGCGAGTACCAGCAGCCACTTGCCGGCGGGGACTTGCACAACCCAGTTGGACTGGCCATTGATGTCGGCAGTGGTCACCCGCCCTGTTTCGGCGTGGAAAGCTTGATCGCTCGAAGCCGGGACGGCCACGACCACCTCGCCGCTTGCCAGACGCAGTTGATGAACGACGAGGCCGGGTTGCTGTCCTGCGGCGCGGCGTCTGGTGTTGAACATTTCGGCAACCGATACCACGACCAGGCCCGCCTCGTGCGGGTCGGTGAGTCGGGCGATGATCGGTGCAAGGGCTTCTGCACGCACCTTGATCGCCAGATTCTGGTCGAAGTCATTCTTGACTTCCAGGTAGTCATGCACCAGCAGCGCCAGCAAGACGAACACGAAGGCCGCGAGCAGCGCGGCCAAGCTTCTTCGCATCAGGCTGGGCTGCCACAGCCGGCGCCAGTCCAAGATCAAGGCACCAGCGAGTAGCCGACACCGCGCGCGGTGCGGATGCGCTCGATGCCGATCTTCTTGCGCAGATTGAACACGTGCATCTCGATGGCGGCGAAATTGAGAGCGTCGCCCAGGGGCTCCAGCCTTTGAGCCAACAGGCTCTTCGGCAACTACGGCGCCGGGATCGCGAGCCAACTCGACCAACAGCTGAAACTCACGCGGCGACAAGTCCAAGGTCTCGCCTGCAAGGCGGGCGACACGCCCCCTCGGTTCGACTGTCAGTGCACCGAGAGCCCACTGCTCACTGGCTTGGCGTGCGGATCGGCGCACGACTGCATGTATTCGCGAAAGCAGTTCTTCCGTCGCAAATGGCTTGACCAAAAAGTCGTCGGCACCTCCATCAAGCCCCGCCAGCCGGTCTTCGAGCCCCGGCCGCGCGGTGACGACGATCAACGGTACCGCGCTGCCGGCACGCCGCCAACGCACCAGCAGGTCGAATCCGGTGCCGCCGGGAAGGTTGAGGTCCAGCAACACGCAGTCTATGAGGCCGTCATCGATGCAGATCGGCGCGTCGCCCGTGCGGCGCAGCCATTCGCAAGTGTGCCCATGCAGTTTCAGCGCAGCCAGCCATGCGGCGCCCAAGTCCAGATCGTCTTCGATCAGCAAGATGTGCATTGGTGCAAAACGCCTGCTGCGCAGTGCGTCAGAAGTTGTATTTGAGGTTGAGCGACACGCCAGTCAATGAGCTTCCCGGATTGTTGTCCGTGCCGAAGTGCTCCAGCTCCAGGGTCGACGCAAGATTCTTGTTGATCTTGTACTGCATTCCCGCGCTGAGGTAGAGCGCGGTGGTCGACTTGTTGCTCGTCAGGGAAGCGGCGTCACCGCTGCCGGCTACTTCAAATCGATGCTGGTCCAATCCCACCTTGCCGAACACGCTGAGCTGTTCGCTCAAGTGCTTCGAAGCCTTGACTGCGCCAAACCATGCGCGGCCGCTCGTGGTCAGCTGACCCGCAGTGCCGTTGAGTGTGTAGCTGTACGACGGTTTGCCGAAGTTCACATAGCCGCCTTCAACGGACCACGTGTCGTTGAAGTCGTAGCCTGCAAACAGCTTGCCCGACAGGGTGTAGCCGCTGGGCGAACTGCCTTGCGTGGCGCCCGCCTGCGACATGTCGTAGTGACGAAGATAGCTGCCTGTGCCCAAATAGAAACCTTCGGCATGGGATACAGACGCGCTGCAGGCCAGAGCAGAGACGAGAACAAGGCGAGTACGAAAGAAATTCATGAGATTCCTGATTGAAGTCGCGCTCCGATACCAGAAGAGCCAGCGTTGCCGCGCTGTCCCCGAAACACACGTCAGAGCAGGGCTGCATGATGTCCCGGCCTTTCTTTGGCTTTGCCAAATACTCGCGATCTGGCAGACGAAGGGCCGCCCTCGGTCTCATCTTTCCCCGTGAAAACGATGCACCGAGCGTTGAGCTGACGCCCTCTATCACGCCAAGCGCGGGGGCAGTAGAACTGCGGTGGTCCTGGAACCTCGATCCGGTGCCGGTTGACAAGCGTTCCGGTGAAGTTGACTCCCAACTCGAAGTAGTCCTGCGATGCCTTTCTGCCCTGCATCGTTGGCCGAAGTACTCGACGTGGGCGCTGCCGTGGGGGGGCTTCAGAGGCTGAGAGCTTTTCGAGCGTGTCCGAGTTCAGGACCGGCCCTGCCGTCCGCGACAATCGCAACGGCGTACCCGCCAGCCGCCCCCTGCCATGACCTCCTCGCCGCTCGACATGCAGACACTCACCCTTCTGCAGGGTGTCCTGAACCTGCTCATCCCGCTTGCCGCCTGGTCCGTGCTGGCCGGCCGGCACGATGCGAAGACGGTGACCCTTTGGTGCACCAGCGGGCTGCTGTCTGGACTGGGTTTTCTACTGATTGGCACGCGCGGTGCCGTTCCCGACTGGCTCGGCTACCCGGTCGCCACGCTGCTCACCTATTCGACGTACCTGCTACGCGGCAGTGTGCTGCGGATCGAGCTCCAGCGCCGGCCTCGCTGGTGGTGGCTTCTCGTGATCGCGGTGCTTGCCACCGGTGGCTTCGAATGGTGCCGAGCCCTCGGTCGCGACGAACGCGAGCTCTATGCCGCGGCCGTGCACATTGCCGCAGCACTCTGGCTCGCCTGGCTGGCGCTCGCACTGTGGCGCCATGAGCACAACCGCAGCGCCTTGCTGCTGGGCGCGGTCTACTTGCTGGCAGCGACCGCATCGTCGGCACGGGTGGCCGCAGTCGCCGGGCACTGGGGAGCCGACCGCGTACCGACCGTTTGGGACTACGCGCTGATCAACCTCTCCGCGCTGCTGGTCGCGCTCTATGCCAACGTTGGCTACGTGGGCCTGGTTCTCGAGCGCTACCGCGCACGCGAGCGCAGGCAAGTCGACGAGCTGCGTGCCGCACAAGATCAGCGCGTGGCCGCGAAACAGCATGCGCAGGCGCTGGAGGCCCTGCGCGCGGAACGGCGCGACACGCTCGACGAAGCCGTGCCCGCGATGTTGCATGCGATCGATGCACAAGGGCGGCTGCTGGCGGTGAGCGACACCTGGCTGTTGAAACTCGGCTACACGCGCGCCGAGGTGATCGGCCAGCCCTCCATCGATGTGCTCACGCCCGCTTCGCGCGAGCATGCGCGGCAGACCGTGCTGCCTGAATTCTTCCGCGCCGGGCGTTGCGACAACGTGTCCTACCAGGTGCTGTGCAAGAACGGCGGCGTTCTCGACGTGCTGCTGTCGGCGGTGCTGGTTCGCGACGAACAGGGCCAGCCCTTGCGATCGCTGGCCGTCATCGAGGACGTCACCGAGAAGCTGGCCCGCGAGGCCGAACTGGCGCGCGAATACGTCTTGCGGACGCAGGTCGAACAGCACGCGGTGGAGTTGAACAGGCTTGTCGAAGAGCGGACCGAGATGCTGCGCGTGCTGGCGCACGAGGTTCGCCAACCCTTGCACAACGCCGCAGCGGCATTGCGCGTCGCACAGCCGGGTCTGGAAGGCACGGCCCACACACCCACCATCCAACGGCTGCGCAGCGCGCAAACCGTGATCCGGGAGGTTTTGGCCGGCCTGGACAACACGCTGGCCGCCGCGGCGCTGCTGGCCGGGTCCGGGCGGATCGCCACGCAGGATGCGGACATCGACACCCTGCTCACCATCGCAATAGGCGACATTGCGGCCGCCGACCGCACCCGCATCCGGATCGAACGCCTCACACCGACACGCACCGCAGCGATGGACACGGGCCTCATGAGGCTCGCCCTGCGAAACCTGCTGGACAACGCCCTCAGCTACTCACGGCCCGACGCTACGGTGGTGCTGCGGATATCCGACTCCGACCATCCGCTGGCGCTCGTCATCGAGGTCATCGATGAAGGTCCGGGCATCGAACCTTCACTGCAGAGTCGACTATTTCAGCGCGGTCAGCGGGGCGCGCACGGCGAAGGCCAGCCTGGCAGCGGCCTCGGTCTGTACATCGTCCGCCGGATCGCTGAGCTGCACGGCGGGCGCATCGAGGCGCTGCCCCGCGTCGAGGGTGGCACGTTGATGCGCCTGTGGGTGTCGCAGGGCGTGGACGAATGATCGTCAGCCGAGCACCAACGGTGCTTGGAAGACGTAGCCCACGCGCGATTTCGATTGCAACGGCACCACCGAAGGCGTCGCACGTTCGATACGCCGACGCAGCCGGTAGATCGTCGCGTTGATGCCGTCGGAACCGTCCTCGCTGTCACCGCGCCCGAGGCGCTGGCGCAGCGCGTCGCGCGTCACCACGGCACCATCGGCGTGGACGAAGCATTCCAGCACCGCCAGGTCCGCATCGCTCAGATCCACGCGCGCGCCATCCGGCGCGATCAGTCCCCGCGCCTGCCGATCCAGGCGCCACTGCACGGCTGAAGACTGGGCCTCGGCCACGCGGCGATGCACGGCCTTGATGGCGACCTCGATCTGTTCGAACTGTACCGGCTTGGCCAGGTACATGTCGGCCCCAACCGTGATCACGTTCATGAACACCTCGGGGCCCAGGCGGCCCGACACGACCAGCAACCCGGCCCGGCTGCGCTTGCGCAGGATCTTGATTAGATCGACCCCATCGATGCCCGGCAGCGTCAGGTCGACGACGTAGAAGTCGTAGTCATGCGACTGCGGGTCCCCCAGCAAGTCGTTGCTGTCGGCATACGCCCGCACCTGCACGCCCCGCTCGCGCAGGTAGTGCGTCAGCAGTTCGGCGTATTCGAGGTCGTCGTCGATCAGCGCAAGTGTCTTGGGCAGCATAGTTTCCTCGCGGAGCCCACTCCCGGAAGTATCAGGCGCCTTTTGACGTGCTGCTCGGGCACGCTCGAAATGCTCTCAGCCTCTGAGAGGCTGAGAGCATTTCGATCATGCCCGCTCATCACGCCAAAAGACCCCTGCTCGTCGTTGCAAATGCTCGCCATAGCCCGGGCTATGGCTGTGCTTT
>JAJKJU010000209.1 GCA_021153565.1 Rhizobacter sp. | reverse complement strand
CCACGCGGCCCACGCCGCTTCAGACCAAGGCATTCGAACTACTCGACTTAAACCCGGCTTGTACCCAGTAGCCCCACACCCTGCGAACGAAAAGTTCAAGCGGGGCGGGCACTTAGGTCTCGGTGGTCGTCAAAGTTCGGTTTAAGGTCGGCTTCGTCGTCGTAAGGAACCCCCAAACCGGATTTCTCGTTCGCGGGCGTGCAGGGACTCGGCACCGACTCCGCGGCGCCGATACGCCGCTCAGATCGCGACCGGAAATGCCTTCACCAGCATACGAGTCGCGTTCGATTCCTCCTCAATCGCACGGTCGAATCGGTCGAGCCCGACAGCGTTGAGCACGCGCTTGTAGTGTGCAACGACGGTCGGATCGAGCGCCGCGAGTCGTTGGCACGCAGCCATCGAGACTTCGTCCAGTTGATTGGATGGCACCGCCCGGTGGGCCAGTCCCCAGTCGACAGCCTGACGTGCACTGAACTCCTCGCCGAACAGCATCATGGCCTTGGCCCGCGACAGTCCGGCGATGGCTGGCAAAGTAGCCACGAGACCACCGGTCACGAAGACGCCGATCGACGCCTCGGGCAGCTTGAACCTCGCATCGTCTGCAGCCACCACCACATCGGCGTCCATCGTCCACTCGAACCCTGCGCCCACTGTCCAGCCGTGCACGGCCGCCATCACGGGCTTGGGGTGGCGCACGATGGCTACGGCAACGCCCTGGACCAGTTCGAGATCCCGCTCGGTGGGCAGCGCGCTGATATCGCGCCCCGCGCAAAAGGCCCGCCCATTGCCACGCAGGCGGATCACACGCACCTCTGGGTTGGTGGCTGCTGCCTGCAGTTCTTCGAGCAATGCGGCGGCCAAGGCGTTGTCGATCGCGTTGAGCTTCGCAGGGCGGTTCAGCGTCAACGTCAGTACGCCTTTGTCGAGCGTCGAAAGCAGTGTCGGTTCCACCATGCGCTCAGCGTAGCAGGACGCTGTCAAGCCAGCTCGGCGACAGTGCTCGCGCGCGGTGACGCGAACGACTGCTGTCGCCGGCCGCGGTCGGCGCAAGTCGACCCTTTGCCGCCGTTGAAAAGGGCCGACCCTCCAGGCCCGAAGCTGACGTTGGGCGGTTGAACTCGTCTCAGATCATCTTGAGAACGTCGCCGACCGCCCTTCGTGGCTTCTGCGCCGAGTTGCCTTCAGCCGGATAGCCTGACGGGTACCTCGTCGGTTTGCGGCGCGAACTCCCGGGAAACAGCGACCGGATCGAAGCCGCTCATCGGACCGGTGACCAGCCCTTGATCCTGGGCTGCCAGCATCAGCGTCATTGCGGCCAGGCTGGCCGAACGAAAGGCCTCGTCGCGCTGCAGTTGTGGATTGCCTTCGCGCGCCCCCTGCGCCATTGACACCCACGCGCTGACGACCTTCGCGTTCAGGATGCCGGCATCGAGCGACGGTTCAAGCACTTGTGCAAGGCGAAGGTGGGCGTTCAGCGTGCCGCAGTCGATGAAAGTCACGAGCGCATCGACGACCTTCTGCTGCCCATAGGCCGCGGCCTTCAGGCCGGCGGCATCGCGCACGGCGATGAACTTCCAGTTCTGGAAGTTGTAGGCACTCGGGCTCAGTGTGACCAGGCGAACGAGTTCGATGATCTGCACCTCGTCAAGCGGGCGTCGCGTGTCGAAGTGATTGACCGAAGTGCGTTGCTCCAGCAGAACTCATCAAATTCTCCTAAGCTTTCATCAGGGCAGACAGCGCCGAGCGGCGGTCAACGAGGAACCGCTGCAACAGCTGAGGATAGGCAGGCTCGACGGCATCGCGAACGGTCGGGCGCGCAGCGAGGACCACGCGCCAGGCCTGGACCCGAGGCGTGGCCTTGAAGATGCCGAAGTCGGCGATGCCGTCGAAGACGTCGAAGTAGCGAAAGATCGGGCCGAAGACGGCATCAACGACCGAGAAGTCGCCGCCAGCGAAGTAGGGTCCGTCACCGAGTGCGGCTTTAATTTGCTCGAAGCGGCTACGCAGCTCTGCCGCCTTGCTATGCAAGGCCTGCTCGTCGGGCGCGTTGTAGAAGCCGGCGATGGTGTTCAGCACGGCCGAACCGAACTCCATCCAGGCACGATGGCGGGCACGATGCAGTGCATTGCCAGGATGCAACCGGGGCAAGGTGGTGTCTTCCAGGTACTCGCAGATGACAGCCGATTCGAAGATGGGTTCGCCGTCCACCAGCAGCACCGGCGTCTTGCCCAAAGGTGAGATGCGCAGGAACGAGTCGGGCTTGTTCGACAGATCGACGTCGATGCGCTCGAAGGCGATGCCTTTCTCGGCCAGGACGATGGCGGCCCGCTGCACGTACGGGCACAGCTTGTGGCTGATGAGCGTGAGGCGTTCGGACATGGTGCCGTCCTCACAAACTTGGAACCAGGCGCTTGCTTCGGCGAAGGCTGAGCGCCCCATCACCGGCAAGCCAGATCGCCACCGAGGCCAGAAGCAGGAAGGCGGGGTATTCCCAGCCGCCTCCGTTCGCCGTGTGCACCCAGCCGTTGTCGGCGTGGACCGAAATCACCACAGCCATCACCGGCGAAAGAACCAAGGCCACCTGCCGGGCGTACAGGCCCAGCACGATCGCTAGACCGCCGAGTAGCTCCGCAGCGAAGAGCGGGTAGGCGACCCATCCCGGAAAGCCGATGCTGACGAAATATTGGGCTGTGCCGGGCAGCGTGAACACGAACAGCTTGAGCAGCGCGTGGGCGATCCACATCGTGCCCAGGCCGGCCCGCAGCAATGCGATGCCGAGGTCGGCGCTGCGGCTGGGACTGGATGACATCTGAAACCTCCGCTTGAGTGATGGACAGCCGCACGATAGGATTTCCCAGTCGCATTGCGAATAGGCACATCGGAAATCAATGGTTGCAAGACTGCAATACAAAATCGAAGTCAACGACCTGTACGTAGTGCTGAGCCTGGTGCGTGCCGGCACCTTGGCCGCGGCTGGCGAGCAACTGGGCCAGCACGCGTCTACCGTCTTCCGAAGCCTGCAGCGCATCGAAAAAGGGCTGGGCCTGCAACTCTTCGAACGCTCACGGGCGGGGTACATCGCCACGGACCTGGCACAGGACCTGGCCGCTCATGCCGAGCGGATGGAGGCCGAACTCGAAGCGGCCCGATCGGCGGCGCAGGCCGATCCCGGACAGGTCTCGGGCTCGGTCAGGATCACCACCACCGACACGGTGCTGCACAGCCTGGTGGCACCCGCGTTGAAGTCACTGCAGACTGTGCATCCCTTGCTGGGATTCGATCTGGTGGCGGGCAACGAACTGGCCAGCTTGACTCGGCGGGACGCCGACATTGCCGTGCGTGCGACCAAGCGACCACCGACACACCTGGTCGGCAAGCACCTCGGCCCGATCCGAGTTGCGCTGTTCACTGCACGCAAAGGCGGAAGGAAGCGCCTTGATGATTCAGCGTTGGCAGCGCAGAACTGGATCGCACCGGACGATGCGTTGCCGGACCACCCCAGCGTGGTCTGGCGGAAGAAGCGATTCCCGAAGGTGATGCCGAAGTACCGAGTCAACAGCATTCTCACCGTCGCCGAGCTGGTCGGCCAGGGCATGGGCGTCGGCATCCTGCCCCTCTTCCTTGCGCACCAACGCAATGACCTGCTGCAACTCGACGCGGAGATCGAGGAATGCCAGACGGAGCTCTGGCTGCTCACGCATACCGAGGCGCGCCACCTGCGGCGAGTTTCAGCCGTATATCGGCATCTTGCTGAGCATTTGGTGCTTCTGTAGGACTTGCAGTCAGCCACAAAACGGCCAGTCGCGGGCGACAGCTCCTGGCCGGCAGTGTGAATTCCGCGAGGTCGCTGATACCTGCCCTTCGTGGGAGACGCACTCGATGCGAAGAGCAGCTGACCGGCGCGGCTGCGAACTCACACTCGCGGCCAATTGCTGTCGTCCGCGAAGGGCGGCTCCAGGGCTGGTTAGGGTTAGGGCGTCCGGCTCAGAGAATGGGCTGTACGCAGGTGTGAAGCCCCACCACGTGCGCCGCCGACGAGCCGCGTAGAGCGACCGGTGCCGGGCTGATGAAGAACTCAGCCTGCAGCGGCGATGACAGGGCGCCCTTCGCGAATGACGCTCGCCGAGGCAGCACGTCGCAGAGTTCGATGTCGTAGCCTTGCCAAGCAAGCGCTTGTTTCGGCACCGTTGGTGAGCCGAAGGTCAGCCGCTCGGCCGGCGCATTCCTCGCACTCAGCTCGACTTCGATCTGCACGTAGCCAGCACTACCGCACATCACATCCTTCGGGCAGCGTTGATCGTTGATCGACAGTACTCGAAGTTTGAAACCCGCGAGCTGCAGTTCAACGGCTGCACCGGCTCCGACGGCCACCCGCTCTGCCGGTGTGATCCGCAACATGGCCCTTTGGAGCCGGCCCGGCCCGTCGGCTGGCAGCTCGCGGCCCTCCGGCGCAATGCCGACGAGCTCGACGAGCAGATGACCCAGCTTCGCATAGGCGGGCGCCGACGGACTCGGCTGACCTCGAGTCCCGCCTATCGCCAACGTCCCCGCATAGCGTTGACCGTCGGCCGTACGCAACGTCACCCTCGCCACGGCGTCGCGCGAGGCGGCATCCGATGGCGAGCAACGCTCAGCCGCACGGCAGCGACTGTCGATCACTTCATCCAGGATGAGCGTCGCGCTCCCCGGGCCGCTCGCGCTCTCGTGCGGGGCCAGGTTCACAGTCTGCACGTCGGTACGCTCCGCAACGGCGACCCCCATCCACCCCGCCAAGGCCGTTCCGACGGCCACCAAGCGAACGACCATGCCGGCCCTGCGATGCTTCTTCATTTCCAGCCTTCACCTTCTTGGGCGCGCCCGGCCCCTGCGACGCAGAGGAAGTTCAGCCAGTGGCCCAATCAGCTCAGCCAACGCGACAGGGGCTGCGTCAGCTGACAGGCGCGCGCCGCGCCAACGCCCTTCAAGTCGGCTGGCGTCGTCTCGTCCGATGGCACGACCGCGCAAATCTTGCTGCAGGGTGGAAACGATCTGATGGTCTGCCATCGTGTCGGGGTCCAGGCTGAAGGGCGCCTGCTCGCACGGCCTCATCACGCGCATGCAGAAGGCGCTCGATCGCGAGAGCGCGACTGGCACATCTGGTTCGATCTGGCCACCTTGCTGATCCGCCGCGCACGCAAGCTCTATGCAAGCGACTCGCTCGGTGTCGAGTTGGACAACACGGTCTACGCGCTGGACTCCAGCACCATCGATCTGTGCCTACGCCTGTTCGACTGGCACCGTTTTGCTCCACCAAGGCTGCCATCAAGCTGCACACCCTGCTGGACCTTCGCGGTTGTATTCCGGCGTTCATCTACATCAGCGACGGCAAGCTGCACGACGTGAATGTGTTGGACATGCTCAGCTTCGAGCCCGGCGCTTTCTACGTGATGGATCGCGGCTATGTGGACTTCACGCGGCTGTACGTGCTGCATCAGGCCGGCGCCTTCTTCGTCACACGCGCGAAGTCGAACTTCAACGCGCGGCGCGTCTACTCCGCGCCCTGCGAGCGCGACAGTGGCGTGATATGCGATCAGCGCGTCGCGCTCAATGGCTTCTACGCTGCGCGAGACTATCCGGAGCATCTGCGCCGCATTCGATTCAAAGACCCGGAATCGGGCAAGACGCTGGTCTTTCTGACCAACAACACAGTGCTTCCCGCGCTGACGATCTGCGCGCTGTACAAGCAGCGATGTCAAGTCGAGCTGTTCTTCAAGTGGATCAAGCAGTACCTGCGCATCAAGAAGTTTCTGGGCACCAGCGAGAACGCGGTGAAGACCATCGCCATCGTCAAAAAGGAGCTTCAACTCGATGCCTCGCAGCGTATGACCGCGAGCCGAAATCCTTATTGCGACAGAACCCCGGCCCGCCATGCTGAGAATCGAGACACACGCCCGTTCATTGGGGCGTGAGTGGAGGGCTGCTGAGGAGGTACCCCCATCGCCCATGGTGCCACTTGGAGACACGCCTTCAAGGATGACGGTGAGCCGGAAGCCGGTGGCGGGGTAGCGCGTGTTGCAGCCGCTCGCCTGTGGAGGCTGCTCCGCTCGGCCAGACCGGAAGGTTGGCGCCCAATGGCAGAGGCGGGAGGTCCCAGCGAGCCGGTGTTTCCGAATAACGCAGCACCGGTCCCAGGAAGGTCAACGGCCCGTAGGCCGGATTGTCCTGGGTGCACAGGTACTTGTGGATTTCTGCTTGAGGAATTGCCGACGACGGCAACTGGCTCTTGGGAATCAGTCCCTGGTCCTGGATCCACATCGCTGTGCGGCAGAGCGAGACACGGACATGGTAGGAACCACCCTCCTCCTCTCGACGCAACAACGCCATCATGGTACCCAGTGCTCCCAGGAAGCCGGTGACGTAGTCGTTCGGGTAGACAGGCTGCAACACCGGTCGATCGGGCGTGCCCTGAGCGACAGTCATACCAGTGACCACTTGCGCAAGCTGTTCCCAGCCGGGACGCTGCAGCCAAGGCCCGGCCCAACCGTAGCAGTTGACCGAGACGTAGATCGAGCCGGGACGCATTTCCGCCACCGCCTCGGCGGAAAAGCCAAGCTTGCTGATGGCGCCGGGCCGGTAGGATTCGACGAAGACGTCACTCTGGGTGATCAGCTCACGCAGGGTAGCGGCATCGTCGTCTTCCGTCAGGGTCAGCAACGCCTGCAGCTTGCCGTGGCCGGTGTCGACGACGAAGGGCAGCAGGGAGGGCTGCGTCGGACTGGTGATATGCATGATTTCCGCCCCCTGCTCGGCCAGGGTCTTGCCAAGCGTCGGGCCGGCAATGACGTGGGTCAGGTCCAGCACCTTGATCCCGCTCAGCGGACGGTCACCTTTTCTGGCCGGCGCAAACGGCTCGGGTTTGGACTCGCCGATCTTGATGATCTCGATGAGCGGCGTTGCCGCCACGGCCCGGCCCTGTTCGCTGTCCAACCACTCTCCCCGCGATCGGACCGCCGCGCCGCACAAGCCCTGGTCCGCGATGGCCTCTTCGAGGACGAACGCGTCCCAGGCACCCACCTTGTTGGCAATGTCGGAGGGATTCATGGTGCAGCCCAAAAGATTGAGCAAGCCATTGCGCAGCAGGGGATAGGCCCCGTGCAACATGAACCATCGTCCGTCGCGGACGGGATACAGATCGACCAGTGGGTAGGATGGTTCGGATTGTGGAAAGGCGTAGCCATGCTGGGACTGGTAACCGACGCTGAAAGAAGCGAGCGCTCCTGCCAAGGAGTCGATGGATATCTGCTGGCGTCGACCACCGGTGCGTCGCCGCCAGATTTCCGCAACCCCGGCGCCCTGCGCACCCAGCACCGCGGCGGCGCATTCGCCGATGCGGAAGACCGAATCGACAACGGGATCCGATCCTGACAACGCAACGTCAGTCGTGGTCGGCCAACTGATGTTCAGTTGAGACAACAACGACTGATAAATGGAATTGATCGTCTTGGCCATTTGGCACTCCCTGTTTGGACATTGGTCTTGGAAGCGGAGGAAAGGAGGTGTTGCATTGCAACAATCTGACTCTCACGAATCGTTCGAGGGATGTCAAATGAAAGGCGATCCAAAGTCAGGGTCGTCGATCCCGTGGGCACACGCAACTCGTTGAGGGTTTCGGTCGGCACGAAGAGGCATCACACGCCGCGAAGTGATGGGTTCGGCAAGAGCGGCGCGAGCGAGACCGCGATGCGATGCAACGCGCCGTCGTCGAATGGTCTAGAACCGAACTTTGAACCCCTAATCGGGCCGTAACCCAGCATTGGCGTGGGTTACGGCCTTTTTCTTGTCCTGGTTTGTACCCATGTAAATGACGCATATTTCT
>JAJKJU010000208.1 GCA_021153565.1 Rhizobacter sp. | reverse complement strand
GAGTATTTCGAGCGTGTCCGAGCAGCACGTCAAAAGGCGCCTGATCTAGGCGCAAAGCGCAGCCATAGCTTGGCTATGGCGAGCATTTGCAACGACGAGCAAGGGGCTTTTGGTGTGATGAGCGGGCATGATCGAAAAACTCTCAGCGCTCTCAGCGCGCATGATGCAACACAACGGGTCTGACCACATCGGCGCGGACTGGCAACAAAAAAGGCAGCCCGGGGCTGCCTTCTTCGAACGAGCGCTTGAGGGATCAAGCGGCGCAAATCACTTCTTGCTGAGGTGTGCGAACTTGTTGCGGAACTTCTCGACGCGGCCGCCAAGCGAGTCGACGCTCTTTTGGGTGCCGGTGTAGAAAGGATGCGATTCGCTCGTGGTTTCGAGTTTGATGAGCGGCAGTTCGCGGCCGTCTTCCATCTTGATCGTCTCACGGCTCTGTGCGCACGAACGCGTAACGAACTTGAAACCGTTGGAAAGGTCCACGAAACAGATCTCGCGGTACTGGGGGTGTTTGCCTTCTTGCATGAGGGAGCCTCTTCAGTGTCGGGAGCCACATCGAACCGTTCGACGCACTTGCCGTGGCGGAAAACCGCAGATTATAGGGTGCAAACCGCCCGTTTCCGGGGGGCAGCTGTCTTGTGGGTGACGGAACTTAGAGGCTGAGAGTTTTTCGATCATGCCCGCTCATCACGCCAAGAGCCCCCCTGCTCGTCGTTGCAAATGCTCGCCATAGCCAAGCTATGGCTGCGCTTTGCGCCTAGATCAGGCGCCTTTTGACGCGCTGCTCGGACACGCTCGAAATACTCTTAGCCTCTTAGCCTCTTAGCCTCTTAGCCTCTTAGCCGCCACGCCGCATCATGTCGAAGAAGTCCAGGTTGTTCTTCGTCGACTTCATTTTGTCCAGAATGAACTCCATCGCCTCGATTTCGTCCATCGGGTAGAGCAGTTTTCGAAGAATCCAGCTCTTTTGCAGGATTTCAGGCTTTAACAACAGCTCTTCGCGGCGGGTTCCCGACTTGTTCAGGAGGATCGACGGGTAGACCCGCTTTTCCGACATACGGCGATCCAGGTGGATTTCGCAGTTGCCTGTGCCCTTGAACTCTTCGTAAATCACTTCGTCCATGCGGCTGCCAGTGTCGACCAGGGCCGTGCCGATGATTGTGAGAGATCCGCCTTCTTCGATGTTCCGTGCAGCGCCGAAGAAGCGCTTCGGGCGCTGCAGGGCGTTGGCGTCGACGCCGCCCGTCAGCACCTTTCCGGACGACGGCAGTACGTTGTTGTAGGCGCGGGCGAGGCGCGTGATCGAGTCGAGCAGGATCACGACGTCCTTTTTGAGCTCGACCAGGCGCTTTGCGCGCTCGATCACCATTTCGGCGACCTGGACGTGGCGCGCGGCCGGTTCGTCGAAGGTGGAGCTGATAACTTCGCCGCGCACGGTGCGCTGCATTTCGGTCACTTCCTCAGGGCGCTCATCGACGAGCAGTACGATGAGGTAGACCTCAGGATAGTTGGCGATGATGGCGTGCGCGAGGTTCTGCATCATCACCGTCTTGCCGCTCTTTGGGGCGGAGACGAGCAGTGCGCGCTGGCCTTTGCCGATCGGCGCGATCAAGTCGATGATGCGACTCGTGATGTTCTCGTCCGACTTGATTTCGCGTTCGAGCTTGAACTGCTCTTTCGGAAAGAGCGGTGTCAGATTCTCGAACATGATCTTGTGCTTGCTCTCCTCGGGTGTCAGGCCGTTGACCTTGTCGACCTTCACGAGAGCGAAGTAGCGTTCGCCGTCTTTCGGGACCCTGACTTCACCCTCGATGGCGTCGCCGGTGTGAAGGTTGAAGCGGCGGATCTGGCTCGGGCTGAGATAGATGTCGTCGGTGGATGCCATGTAGCTCGCGTCGGGCGAGCGCAGAAAGCCGAAGCCATCTGGCAGGACTTCGAGCACACCGTCGCCGAAGACTTGTTCTCCGGCCTTGGCGCGCTTCTTCATGATCGCGAACATCAGTTCCTGCTTGCGCAGGCGTGCGACGTTCTCGATCTCCAGCGCCTCGCCCATCTTGATGAGCTCGGAGACGTGCAGCGCTTTCAGTTCTGACAAATGCATGGGTGAGTACCCTGGGGTGGTTTGGCGATCAGCCTGCCAATGGCGTATCGCCGAGCTTGTCGGTCTCGTGGTCCGATTCGTCGCCGCCGAATTCGCCGTTACAGCATTGGCTCGGCGGTCGCGAAAAGAGAAGTTGTCGGAGTAGGAGGCCGGATCCACGCGCCGTATATGCAGCGAAGCCGAACTGGCTTCCGGGCGTGGTGGCAAATTTTCAGGCTTTGGGAGGGGTGCCGTGCGGGCCGCGCCTTGTGGGCTTGCTTGGGCTTACTTGGCTTCTCCCGAAGCGATTGCGCGGATTATAGATGACCGTCGAGGAAGGCCGTCAACTGGGCTTTGGAGAGGGCGCCGACCTTGGTTGCGGCGAGCTGGCCGTTCTTGAACAGCATGAGCGTAGGAATGCCGCGGATGCCGAACTTCGCAGGCACGTCGCGGTTCTCGTCGACGTTGAGCTTGGCGATTTTGAGACGACCGTCGTAGTCCTTTGATACTTCGTCGAGGATGGGCGCGATCATCTTGCAAGGGCCGCACCATTCGGCCCAGTAGTCCACGAGGACCGGTTTGTCCGACTTGAGTACGTCGCTGTCGAATGAAGCGTCGGTGGTGTGCTTGATGAGATCGGAACTCATGACTTGTCCTTGGGGTGGCCTGTCGAAAACCTTGTGGAACGCCGCTGGTTGACGGCGGCAAGGCACAATGATTCTGACACATTGTGATCATTCCTCACTTCCGTCGCGAGCCTGTCGACGGCTTCATCTTTTCTATGGCTTCGATACCTCGGCTTCCTCTTGTAATCGGCGACGGCGACCCTTGGGAGCGCATGGCGAAAACGGCGCAGGGTTGGGCGCGCGAGCGTGGCGTCGAGATTCGAGATGCAATCGTGTTGGTGCCTTTTGCCCAGCACCTCCCGCTGGCGCGGCGGGCATGGGTGCAATCGCCGGGCTGGATGCCGCGAATCGAGACAACCATGACGCTCGCTCGAAGCCTCGGGCCAGGCACGCCGTTCGAGGCCGGGCAGATCAGCTTCGACACTCCGCTGGACCGGCTTGTCGCCCGTGGCCTGCTGCGCGGCCAGCCTTTCGGCCAAGCGTTGCAGCGGCGCGACGAACGCGGGTTCGATCATGCTGTGGGCGCAATTGTCGAGACAGCCCATGCGTTCGCGCTCGCCTCGGCTGCGATGACGCCTGCCGATCGTGAGGGGTATTGGACGCGTGGGCGAGAGTCGCTCGCAATTGCAGCGGGCCCAGGAGGGACCGAACGGATGCTTGCGCGCATCGCCTTCGAGTGGGCTGCAGCGAGCGCCGAGCCTGTCACCGATGTGCTGTTTGACCTGCGCCCCTCGGCATGGATTGCGGTTCAATCGGGTGGGCCAGACTTGTTCGTGCAAAACCTGCTTTCGCGTTGGCAGCACGTTCCCGCCCTGATCATCGATGCTGATGCATCGCCGGACGCGGTCTTCGCGGAACATGCGCCACATGCCGACGTGGCCTTCGCGGTATGTGCCGATTTCGAGGCCGAGGCGCAACGCTGTGCCGCGGAGGTGCTCGCGAATCTGAGCGCAGGTCGGCAGCCGGTCGCGCTGATCTCACAGGACCGTCTCCTCATGCGCCGCGTCCGCGCGTTGCTGGCGCGCCAGCACGTGGACATCGTGGACGAGACCGGATGGAAGCTCTCGACCACTCGCGCGGGTGCCACGATTGGCACCTTGCTCCGTGCAGCCCATGCGCGCGCAAGTGCCGACGATTGGCTCGATTGGCTCAAGTCTTGCACGGCATCCTGGCCCGGCATGAGCGACGCCGCATGGTCGGTGCAGGTCATCGAATCGGCCATGCGACGTCGCGCCTGGACCTCACCTTCGTCGGTAGATGTCGCACGCCTCGGCGAACGCGCCACGGCCTTGTGGCAGGCCGCGCAGGCGGTGATTGCCGACCTGCGATCGCCGAGGTCACGCAGTTTCGCTGCATGGATCGCTGCGTTGGCTCGTGCACTCGAATTTTGTGGCGCGTGGGCACAAATGCAGTCCGATGATGCGGGGCGACAGGCACTCGCGGCCTTGCACCTCGTCGAAGGCAGATTCGACAGTAGCGACCGTGCCGAAGGCATGACGCTTCAGGAGTTCACAAGCTGGGTGGACGGCACCCTGGAAGATGCGCCGTTCAAGCCCGAGGCGGGTTTTGCGGCAGTAGATGCACCTGTCGTGGTCACGCCGCTCGCCCAGGTCATGCTCCGTCCGTTTGCCGCCGTGGTCTTCCCCGGCGCCGATGAAAAGCGACTCGGCGGATCGCCGCAGCCGCACTCCCTTCTCAGCGACGCACAGGCGACCGAACTGGGCCTTCCTGGCGTCACTGCCAAGCGGGACGCAGAACTCCTCGCATTTGCGCAACTGCTTCGTATACCCCACATCTCCTTGCTTCGCAGAAGTGACGACGGGGGTGAACCGCTTGCTCCCAGCACGCTCGTGGAGCGGCTGCGAATTGCGATGCGTGCAGCGGGTCGCGATCTGCCTGCAGCTGCCGATCCGCTGGGCCGCATCGAACTGGCCGCGCGGCCGATTCATCGGCCCGCACCGATCGCCCCGGACCTGGTGCCGTCGACCCTCAGCGCAAGTGCCTGCGAGGCCCTTCGAGTGTGCCCCTACCGCTTTTTCGTCTTGCGCCTCCTGGCATTGCGTGACGCTGACGAACTCGACGATGAGGTCGAGAAGCGCGATTACGGAACGTGGTTGCACGAGGTACTTCACCGCTTCCACTTGACTCGAACTGAACCGCTGTCTCCAACGGACGAAGAAGCGCGACTGCACGTCGTTGCCGACGAAGTGCAGCAGACCATGGGCTTGGACGAAGCATCATTCCTGCCTTTTGCTGCCACCTTCGCGCGATTTGCACCGAGGTACGTTTCGTGGCTGCACGAGCGCGACGCTGCCGGCGCGCAATGGCTGGAAGGCGAGCGCGATCTGCGGGCTCGGCCCGAAGCCTGGGCTGGCGTCGAGATGCAAGGCCGCATCGACCGAATCGACAGCGTTCCGGGCGACGACGGGCCAGTCACTCAGCTCATCGACTACAAGACCGGCAGTGCGCAAAACCTGCGCAACCTGGTGAAGCGTCCGCAGGAAGACACGCAGCTCGCCTTCTACGCCGCGCTGATGGCGGAGCAATCGGAAGCGGGCGGCGCGGTCGGCGCGATTTACTTGCCGCTCGACGACAACGACGGCATCAAGGCCATTGAGCATAAGGACGTCGAGGCGACGGCGAGGGCGCTGGTGATCGGCATCGGTCGAGATCTGGATCGCTTGCGCGATGGTGCTGTGTTGCCTGCGCTCGGCGACGGCATCGCCTGCGAGTATTGCGAAGCGCGTGGCCTGTGTCGGCGCGACCACTGGGCGGCGTTGGACGAATCATGAGCACTCTCAACATCGACAATCCGGCCGGGCCAGCCTACGGAATCGACGGCCAGCTTGCATCGCGGCAGGCCTTCTACGCCGCGGCCTGCGACCCGTCGCGCAGCGTCATCGTCGAGGCCTGCGCGGGGGCTGGCAAAACCTGGATGCTCGTGTCGCGCATCCTGCGCGCTTTACTGGCCGGGGCTCAGCCGCACGAAATACTTGCGATCACTTTCACAAGAAAAGCCGCGGGAGAGATGCGTGCGCGGCTGGACGAATGGCTGGGCGAATTCGCATCGCCTTCATGCGATGACGCGAAGCGCATTCGGGAGCTGCGTGCAAGGGGGCTTGGCGATGCCGAAGCGAAGCGCCTTGCTCCCGTCCTCGCGGTCTTGCATGAGCGATTGCTGTGCACCGGTCGATCGGTCGAGGTACGCACCTTCCACGCCTGGTTCTCGCAGTTGCTGCGCGCCGCGCCGATGGAGCTTCTGGCAGAACTCGGCTTGCAGGCCGACATGGAATTGCTCGAAGACCCGGACAATCATCGCGCCGACGTCTACCGCCGCTTTTATGCGGCGGTGATTGCAGACGAAGGCTTGCGTGAGGATTACGGCTCGCTGGTCCGCGAGCGAGGGCGCTCTCAATTGCGCAAGTGGCTCGACGCGGCCTGGAGCAAGCGCATCGAGATCGAACTCGCCGATCTCGCCGGCACCTTGGAGCGCAGCGTCCCGTCCGCTGTGGATCATTGGGCGCATCTCGCTGGGCTCGATCACCCCTCGCACCATCTGGAGACTCCCGCCGTGCACTCGCTGTTGAGCGCAGTGGCGGTTGCGCTGGGGCGTCATCACGGCGCGGGGGGGCGCAAGCAGGGTGCCTTGCTCGAGGAAGCGCTGGCCTTGATTCACCCGCTGCCGCGACTGGCTGGCGCGCGCGCTGCCTTGTTCACGCAAAAAGGTGAACTGCGCAAGGCTGTGGCCGATATCCAGGGCGTCAACGAAGCTGCTGCCGTTCTCAATGAGATCGAGCGGGCGTGCCGGCAGCAAACTGCGCACGAAGAGCATCTGCGCATGGTTCGCCTGTCGCGAGCACTGTTCGCGGAATACGCGGTCTACAAAAGGTCGCATGGGTTGGCGGACATGAACGACCTCGAGCATGGTGCGCTCAATCTTCTGCGCGACGCCACCTTGTCCGCATGGGTGCAGGAGCGTCTCGATGCGCGGGTCAAGCATCTGCTCATCGACGAGTTCCAGGACACGAGCCCGCTGCAATGGCATGCCTTGCATGCATGGCTGGCCGCTTACGCAGGTGCAGGCGGCGGCGCAAGCGGGCAGCGGCCGCCGGGCGTGTTCATCGTCGGCGATCCGAAGCAGAGCATTTACCGATTTCGGGGTGCGGAACCGCGCGTCTTAGAGGCGGCGCGCGACTTCGTGGTCGAGGGGCTGGGCGGCACGGTACTGACTTGCGACCACACGCGGCGCAATGCACCCGAGGTGTTGGCCGTGCTGAATGCCGTCTTCGAACAGGCTGGGTCACGTCACGAATATGCCGGCTTTCGTGCGCACACCACCGAGGTGGCGCCGACTGCGGACGCCGGTGTGTTTGCAATTCCGGAGGTCATGCGCCCACTCAAGTCCGACGAAGCGATCGAAGGCGAAGGAGATGCTTGGCGCGACAGTCTCTCAGAGCCGCGCACCGAGCCCGATGCGTTGCTGAGACAGGAGGAAGCCCGGCAGGTCGCGCTTGCGGTGGACCATCTCATCCAGAGCGAGGGCAGGGCGCCTGGGGATGTCCAGATCCTCTGCAGAAAGCGCGAGTCCTTGCGCCTTGTGGCGGATGAACTGGCACGCCTGCACATTCCTTTTGCTGCTGCAGAAGACTTCGCCTTGCTCGATGCTGCCGAGGCGCGCGATCTCGTCGCCGTGCTGGATGTGATCGCGTCGCCGCTGCACAAGTTGTCGCTCGCGCATGCGCTGAGAAGCCCGATATTCGACGTTGGCGATGAGGGTCTCATGACCTTGGCGAGGGCGGCGGCGGAGCATGGCGACTGGTGGCGGGCGTTGCGTGATCTGGAGGCGCCTGACGCCGCGCTGAAGAGGGCGCGTGACATGCTCATTCGATGGAGCGCCGCAGCGCAGCGTCTTCCGCCGCACGATCTGCTCGACATCATCGTGGCCGAGGGCGAAGTGCGCGAGCGCGTGGCGGCCGCTGTGCCGGCAGAGCGACGCACGGCGGCTCTGAGTGCAATCGATGCGTTGCTGAACCAGGCACTCACGCTCGATGGGGCGCGATATGCCACACCCTATAACTTCGTGCGGGCCTTGAAACGCCGCACGCTGAAGGTGCCTGCGGCGCTGCAATCGGAAGCTGTGCAACTGTTGACCGTGCACGGCGCCAAGGGCTTGGAAGCGGAAGTCGTGTTCATCATGGATGCTGACCCGACACCGAAGAATCCCGACACCGCCACGCTGCTCATCGACTGGCCAGTCGACTCGGAAATTCCGCGGCACTGCGCCTTCGTGTATTCGGAAGCGCAGTGCCCGCCTTCTCTCGAGCCGGTGCTTGAACATGAGAGGGAAGCCCGCGATCGCGAGGAGTTGAATGGCCTGTACGTGGCGATGACCCGGGCGCGAAGCCGCCTCGTCTTCAGCGCCACGCAGCCTCACCGTGCTGCCGCGAAGCCATCATGGTGGGATCGGGTCCAGGCGCAGGTCCGGCTCCTGACGGTGGATCCGGATCGTCACATCTCGAGCGCCCGAAGGAGCGACAGGCCGATTGTTCTGCCGAGGCTTCCTGCGTGGGCGGGTGCGAGCGATCGCGTCGTGCCGCCGCGCCCAGTGGCCACGGACGATGTCGCCAGCCGATTGGGTCAGGCCGTGCACCGCGTGCTCGAATGGGCCGCCGCACGCCACGCCGCTACAGTCGTCAGCACAGAACGCTTCGCCACACTCGCCACGGCCGCAGCCCGCGAGTTTTCCGTCGACGAAAGCGAAGTGCTGCGCTTGGCCAATCGGATCTGGCAAAGCCCTGCATGTGAAAAATTCTTTCGCGGTGCGGCGCTTCGATGGTCCGGCAATGAGGTGCCAGTCAGCGAAGGGGGCGAAACGCTGCGTATTGATCGACTGGTCGAATTGGAAGTTGACGACGAGCGGACATGGTGGATCCTGGATTACAAGCTCCGGCATGCTCCTGACGCGTTGACCGAATACCGCGACCAAATGCAGCGCTATCGCCGGGCCGTGCAAAAGCTGCAAATGCGTGACATGGTTCGTTGCGCATTCATCACGGGGGCGGGCGAAGTCATAGAACTTTCCTTGTAGAACCCAGGCAAAGCGACGCGTGGCATTTCTCACGTCGTGCCGCGCCCGGAGCTGACTCACCGCGCGCAAACTGGTTCGGGCACGAAAAGCAACGCCTTGGCAGGCTTCATCCGGTCTTCAAGGTGTGGCGCTTGGGCATCCAATTGGGCAACTTCGTCTCGCACCACAATGGTCGCTCCCGCGTCTCCAGCCTCACGTCCCGCCTCTGTCAGCGTCGCACGCCGCCTTGGCCGCTTCGAGCTGCGCCAGTTGCTGGGCAAAAGTAGCGGCACCATGGTGTGGCTGGCATTCGATCCGCGCCTGGACCAGGAAGTGATGCTGACCCTGCCGCGCGTGCAGCCCGCCGCGCCGGCCGCTCTCGAACGCTGGCAGGACGAGGTACGCTCCGCCGCCCGACTGAACCATCCGAACCTCGCCCACGTTGTCGAAGTGGGTGTGCAAGAAAACTGGCCCTTCGTTGCGGTGGACCGCGCACTCGGCGTGACCTTGCCCGAGTGGTTGGCGGCTCACCCTGACCCTGTTCCGCTCGAATCCGTGGGTTGGATGTGCGACGCCCTGCAAGGCGTGGCCTTCGCCCACGAGGCGGGCGCAGCGCACGGCGATCTGCAACTGCACCACCTGATCGTCAGCGACAACGGGAATGTCCGCGTGATGGCGCTGGCCGCGGCAGGCCATCCGCAAGCCAAAGAGCCTTTGCGCGCCAACGATCGCGGCATGGCGCTGGACCCGAACCGGCTGCGTGCCCATCGCGAGATGGCCGAGCGTGACGTGCTCGCTTGCGGGCTCCTGCTCCAGAACGTGCTCACCGGGCAGCCCGCGCTCGAAGAGCCCGACACCGGCCTCGTGATTTCACGCCTGTCTCCCATCGGCAAGGAAATCGTTCGCCTGCCGTGGACCACGACGCATCCGATTCCCGAGGCCTTGCGCGCCATCGCCAATCGCACGACCTCCAGCCAGGAGCGCCAGCGCTACCTCAGCGCCCGCACGCTGCTGCAAGCGCTCGATGGCTGGCGCACGGCCGAGGCACAAGACACGGGCGGGCCGCTCGCTTTGCTGCTCGACCGCATGCGCAGCATCGGCCATTTACCCGCCATGCCGGGTGTTGGCGGACGCGTCGCTCACCTCACCGCCAAAGAGGGGCAGCGGACCGACGAGATGGCAGAGCAGATCCTGCAGGACATGGCGCTCAGCTTCGAGTTGCTGCGACAAGTCAATTCGGCCCAGGTTCAGGGCACGCAAACAGTCGGCAACGGCCCGGTGTTGACGATCCGGCGGGCGATTGCGCTCGTGGGGTTGAACGGTATCCGTCAGGCTGCCGCGCAGCTTCGCGTGTGGCCCGGACCCTTGACACCTGCCGGCGCCGCGGCCATGGAAAAGACCATCGATCGGGCGCGTCTTGCGGGCCACACGGCGCAGGTACTGTGCCCAGCCGGCTACGACCCCGAAGTCATTTATCTCGTGGCCGTGCTGCAGAACCTCGGCCGGCTGCTTGTGCAGTATCACTTCTCTGACGAAGCCGAGCAGATCTGGCAATTGATGCGTCCGTCTCCACCGCCGGCGAACGCCGAACCCGGCACGCCCGAGCAGCCCGGCATGAGCGAGGCAGGCGCGTCGTATGCCGTGCTGGGCGTGGACATCGAAGCGTTGGGCGCGGCCGTCGCGCGTCACTGGGGCCTGGGTGAAGACGTGCAGCACATGATCCACCGGTTGCCGCGCGACAAGCCTGCGCGCACACCCGACGGAGATGCCGACGTGCTGCGCGCGGCAGCGAGTGCGGCGAACGATGCGGTCGATGCTGTCACGCTGCTGCCGGCGACACGCATCGCGCATGGCCTGAGCATAGTCGCACAGCGCTATGCGCGTGCACTCGAGATCAGCGCCAAGGACTTTCAGGAGGCCTTGCAGGCCGCCCGCGCGGCGCTGCAGGCCGGCCGCCGCGTCGCAATCGTGCACAAATCCGACAACGAAGAAGTATCCGCCGCGCCAGCTGCATCCGCCGCGGACAAACGCTAAGGACATGGCCCAAAACAATTTCCCGTTTTGGGAGCGCAGGGCGGGCGCGCTGCGGCGTTGCTCCTCGCTTGTGTGGCTCGCCACACGGCGTTCGGAGCGCCTTGCATCGCATCCCGCCCTGCGCCCCCAAAGCGGAAAATTATTCCGGGCCATGTCCTAACGACGTATGGCTGCTTTTCAAAACACTCCCGCGAGCAGCGCGCACCTTGGCCGTTTCGAGCTTCGTCGAGTACTGGGCAAGGGTGCGCAGGCGACCGTGTGGCTCGGCTTCGACCCTCGGCTCGAACGTGAAGTTGCTGTCAAGCTGATGCGGCCCGCCGCCGGCACCGATGCGGCTGCCGTCAATCAATGGTTGCAGGAAGCTCGCAGCGTCAGCCGGCTGACCCATCCGCACATCGTGCCCGTGTTCGAAGCCGACATGCACGAGCAGCAGCCCTACCTCGTCTTCGAGTACGTGCCGGGCCGCACATTGGCTGAACATCTGCGCGCAAGAGGTGCGCTGCCGCCGCGCGAGGCCGTGCAACTCGTCGTCGGCGTGCTCGATGCGCTGCAGGCCGCGCATGCTGCCGGGGTGGTTCATCGCGACTTGAAGCCGTCGAACATCCTCGTCGACGGTGCGGGCCGTGCGCGCGTGATGGACTTTGGCATTGCCGCTCATGTGAAGGACGCGGCCAACAATCAAAAGGTGGTGGGCACGCCCGGCTACATGTCGCCCGAAGCGGCACATGGCGCGGCGCCGACTCCGACGATGGACGTGTTTTCAACCGGCCTCGTGCTTGCCGAAGCGCTTTGCGGCACACCGGTGATCTCTGAACGCGACGCGTATCGCGCCATCTATCGGACGGCGCACGAAGACATCGGTATGCCGAGCAGCATGCCCGCCGAGGTCGATGACACGCTGCGTGCGATCGTGATGCGTGCACTGGCCAGAGACAATTCGCGTCGTCACACCAGCGCCGCGAAGTTCCGCGAAGCCTTGCAGGACTGGCTCGCGGCATCAGCCGGAGTCGGAAATTCAGCCAACGTTGCGAATGCCGGCACGGCGAGCAACAGCGGGACGCTCGAATTCCTGCTTCGCCGCATGCGGCATAAAAGCGACTTTCCGGCGATGTCGGATTCGGTCGTGCGCATCCAGCGCGTGGCGAGTTCCGAGAAAGAAAGCCTCGGCAGCCTGTCGAACGAAATCCTCAAGGACGTCGCACTGACCAACAAGCTCTTGCGCATGGTCAACACGGCACACTACCAGCATGCGGGCGGCGGTTCCATCAGTACCGTGTCGCGGGCGATTGCTCTCGTGGGGTTCGCGGGCATCCGCAACATGGCTTTGAGTCTCGTGCTGTTGGAGCACATGCACGACAAGGGCCACGCCAATCAGTTGAAGGAAGAGTTTCTTCGTTCGCTGATGGCCGGGTCGATAGCGAGCGAGTTGTGCTCCGTGTCGCGTGAGAGCGAAGAGGCCTTCATCGGCGCGATGTTTCAGAACCTGGGCCGTCTGCTGACTGAGTTCTATTTCGCCGAGGAAGCGCGTCAGGTGCGAAGCGTCCTGGCCGATCATGCAAAGAGCGGTCGCGCGTACAGTGCTGCGACCGAAGAGGCTGCGTCGATCACCGTGCTGGGCCTGAGCTTCGAAGAACTGGGTTTGGGCGTGGCGAAGTCCTGGGGGCTTCCCGAGAATTTGCAGCGCTGCATGCGCAAGCCCGTCGCCGACGTGCCCGCACGTCCCGCGGATAAGACAAGCGACCGCGTGCGTTGGCTCGCACAGGCGGCCAACGAGATCACCGACACCTTGCTGCGCAGTGAGCCTGGCGAATCAGCGGCCGGCGTTGCAGCCGTGGCTGAGCGCTATTCGAAGGTACTGGGGGTGAGCCCCAAAGTCATCGAAGGCGCGGCGGTGGAAGCGCGGACAAAGCTGTCTCAGATGGCGCAGGCGATGAACCTGCATGTCCAGCCCGGGACGCCCGCGGCGCGACTGCTGCGCACGGCGGTCGAGGTGGAAGACGCGGCGCAAGAGGGGGACACGCTCACACCTCACGAACTGCAGGCCACCTTGCCCCAGCCGCTGGACCCGAAGCCTGCCGACAGCGCAGCCGAGGTGATGGCCGCCGGCATTCAGGACATCACCAATTCGATGGTCGAGACATTCCGCCTGAACGAAGTGCTGCGGATGATTCTCGAGACCATGTTCCGCGCGCTCGGTTTCCGCCGCGTGATCTTCTGCCTGCGGGACCCGAAGGCCGACATGCTTACCGGGCGATTCGGCTTGGGTGACCAAGCCGAGCGAGTATCGGCCGCGTTCAAGGTGTCCCTGAAGGGGCCGAGCGATCTGTTTTCGGCGGTGTGCATCAAGGGGGCTGACACCCTGATCAGCGACGCGACGGTCGCCAACATCGCGACGAGGTTGCCGCAGTGGTATCGCCAATCGGTCAACGCGCCCGCTTTCCTCTTGCTGCCTTTGATGCTCAAGGGGGCGCCGTTCGGGCTCATCTATGCCGACAAGGCGGCACCCGGCGGAATCGAGCTGGGAGAGAAGGAGCTGTCGATGATGCGAACTTTGCGCAATCAAGCAGTGATGGCCTTCAAGCAGGCGGGCTGAGCTCAGACGCCTTTTGACGTGCTGCTCGGGCACGCTCGAAAAACTCGGTCTCTGACACCAGAAACCCTGGACGCGTGGCGGGTACATCGTTTGCTGCTTGCAAGAACGCCCAGAGTGGCATCTTCCAAGGAGATCCCATGAGATTTCATCGAATGAGCTTCTTCGTCCTCATGCTTGCGTCGCCGGCCTTTGCCCAATCGTCGACAGAAGTGCAACCCATGCCTCCCATCGACACAACGACCCCGGCGCCTGAGGTGGTTGTGTTGCCGGAAAAAGTCATTGAAACCAAGGTGGATCTGTCTACGGGTGGTCCGCAATCGGGCCAAAGCGCCTACGACGCTCGCAAAGAGGCCGTCAGTGCTCTTGCGGAAGTGAAACTTGCCTGCAAACGCGAAGCCAGGGGGGCAGCTCAAAGCGAATGTCTGCGTCATGCGCAGGACGAATACAACGCGGTGATGGCGAAGACCTCGGATCGGCATCGCTGATCTTCCGCACCTGCAAAAAACGATCAGCCCGCCTGAGGTTCACACCTGGAGCGGGCTGTGGATCATTCTGCGGCATCGCATAAGGCGCGTACGGGCCACTGTGAGCCAAGGAGTGATGACCTGCGGCCTGACGAGTCGCGAATGACAACGCCAGTCTATTCCTTTGAGGCGATTGCATGCGCATTCAGATGCCGCCGATAGGGGCTCTTGCGCAAGTGCTAATGAGGTTGACGAGCCTTACCCCCGGCACTGGTTGCAACGCTTGTGGCTGCTTCGTTCCCGACCTGACCAGATTGGGCGCGCTTCCATGCGGGGAGGCCCGTCGGGGCGGATTGTAGGCGACACGCGAGAGACTTCGCGCTCACAGAAGCGCTTCAGAGGCTGGGAGTTTTTCGATCATGCCCGCTCATCACGCCAAAAGCCCCCTGCTCGTCGTTGCAAATGCTCGCCATAGCCACGCTATGGCTGCGCTTTGCGCCTGGATCAGGCGCCTTTTGACGTGCTGCTCGGACACGTTCGAAATACTCCCAGCTTCTCAGCGAAGCTGTAACGCTTCATCTCCGAATTCGATGTTCAAGGGCTCGATGATGAGCTTCTTCTGACCGGCTTCGATCTGTCCGGCGACGATGGCTTCGACGCCTTGCGACTTCGCCACCTCGACTGTGCGCTGGGCATCGGCCGCCTTCACGAACAGCGCGAAACCCGCACCCATGTTGAGCGTGCTGTAGGCCTCTTTGTCGTCCTGGCGGGCGTGCTCTTGTATGAACTTCAACACCGGTGTCACTTCTGGCACGGTGTGGATGCGGTACGTGTGTGTTGCAGGGTGTCGCAGGAGCTTGCGCCAACCGTGGCCGGTGATGTTGGCGCAGTAGTGCGGAGTGATTCCAGCCTCGTAAAGAGCTTCGGTCACGGGCGAATAGAGCACCGTCGGCGCGAGCAGTGCTTCGCCGAAATTCAGGTTTGGCGTGACTGGTGTGAGGTAGCCCTGCGGCAGGCGTTCGGCCAGCTTTCGTGCAAGGCTCAATCCGTTCGCATGGATGCCGCTCGAGGCGAGCAGCACGATCGAGTCACCCGGCGCCAGTTTGTCGCCGACCGACAGGCGTTGTTTCGGGTTGATGAGGCCGGTGCACGATGCTGCGAGGTCGATGCGGCCGTCGGCCACGATGCCTGCAAGCGCAGGCGTCTCACCGCCACCCCAGGACACCTTGCATATGTCGCAGGCGCGCTTCCATCCTGCGACCAATGCTTGAGCACGTTGTCCGTCAGAGAACCAGTCGGAGCCTCCAGCGGCCCAGTAGGCCTGTACCACCAGTGGCGTAGCGCCGACGGTGATGAGGTCATTGATAGCCATCGCGATGGTGTCTTGGGCAATGCTGTCGTAGTAGCTCTTGCCTGTGAGCTTGTTCATCTCGTCGGCCACGAGCGCCTTGGAGCCCAGGCATTCGACGATGCTCGCGATGTAGAACGGGCCCACGTCCACCACGTAGGCCGATTCTCCGCGCGAGGCAGCGACTTCACTGAAGCCGTGCTTGGCAAGGTGCCCGCCGGTGGCCACCGCGGCGCGCTGGGCAGCGACCTTTAGCGGGTCGATCAGATCGTAGTTGACGCCGGCCTGTTAGTAGCTGAGCGTGGCGGAATCTTCTTGGGGAGCAACTGGCTTCATGGGGGCGGATTATCAGTCAGAGGCTGAGAGGCTGAGAGTATTTCGAGCGTGTCCGCGGGCATGATCGAAATGCTCTCAGCCTCTCAGGCGCCAAGACGATCCGGCCGGAGTCGCGCCCGTAGAATGCCCCGCATGAGCTACATCGTCCTCGCACGCAAGTACCGTCCGCTCAATTTCGAACAGTTGGTGGGGCAGGAGCACGTCGTTCAGGCGCTCGGCAACGCATTGACGCAAGGGCGGCTGCACCACGCCTATCTCTTCACCGGCACGCGCGGCGTGGGCAAGACGACGGTGTCGCGGCTGCTCGCGAAATCGCTCAACTGCACGGGGCCGGACGGGCAGGGTGGCATCACCGCGCATCCGTGCGGTGCGTGCAATGCCTGTCGCGACATCGACACCGGACGCTTCGTCGACTATGTGGAACTCGATGCAGCATCCAACCGCGGTGTCGAAGAGATTTCGACGCTGCTTGACCAGTCGGTCTACAAACCCGTGGTGGGGCGCTTCAAGGTCTACATGATCGACGAAGTGCACATGCTTTCCACGACCGCGTTCAATGCGATGTTAAAGACGCTGGAAGAGCCGCCCGAGTACCTCAAATTCGTGCTCGCCACGACCGATCCGCAGAAGGTGCCGCCCACCGTGCTGTCGCGCTGCCTTCAGTTCAATCTTCGACCGATGGCGCCGCAGACGGTCCATTCGCATCTGACGAATGTCTTGAAGGATGAAGACATCCCGGCGGAATCGGGTGCCTTGCGCCTGCTGTCGCGTGCAGCGCGTGGCTCGATGCGCGATGCCTTGTCGCTGACGGATCAAGCAATTGCTTTCGGTGCCGGTTCGCTCACTGAAGCCGGTGTTCGGCAGATGCTTGGGGCAGTGGATCGGGGGCATGCCGTTCGAATCGTCGAGGCGCTGGCAGCAAACGACGGTGCAGGGCTGATCGCTGTGGCGGACGGCTTGCGCGGACTGGGCTTGTCCGCTGCCGGCACGCTAGAAGAACTGGCTGAACTGCTACAGCAGATGGCGGTGGCGCAGGCGGTGCCCGGATCGCTTGACGCGACGGACCCCGACATGGCCGCCGCGACTCGCCTTGCCGATGCCTTGCCCCCCGATGAAACCCAATTGATGTACAGCATGGCTTTGCATGGTCGTGCTGAACTGGGCTTGGCGCCGGACGAATACAGCGGACTCGTGATGGTGCTGCTACGCATGCTGGCATTCCGCCCACGTGGCAGCGGCGACGTGGCCATGACCCCGCGACGAACTGCGTCGCAGCCGGCACCCGCCGAGGGTGTTGCTGCTCGTGGTCCAAGTGGCTCGCGCGAATCGGCTGCACCCGAAGCATCCCCAGGCGCAAACGCCTCTGCCGCGCGTGAACCAGTGGTGCGCGCGACGCCCGCCCGCCAGACCGCCCAACCTGCCGGCATTCCCACCCTTGCAGCCGCCCCTGTCGCTACCTCAAGCGACGAACCCCCTCCGCCATGGGAAGACGAGGCCGCCACATCCCCAGGGCCGACCCCTGTCGATCGGCCGTCATCGGACCCTGATCACTTGTTGCTGCCGTCCCCCTCGACTCCACGTACCAGCACCATTGTGGTTCGTACCGAGTCCGGCGAGCGGTGGGCCCAGGTCGTCGAAAACCTGGTCCAGCAAGGCAGCATCTCGGCCCTCACGCGAGAGCTCGCGATGCAATCGGAATGCATCGGCATCATGTCTGAAGGCGACACATCGGTCTGGCGGCTGCGTGCCGAGCGCGAAATGCTTCGCGCCCAGTCTCACCGTGACAAACTGCAGGCGGCCTTGTCGCAACTGCTGAACCAGCCGGTGAGGCTGGACGTAGAGGGCGGCGTCGCCGAAGATTCACCTGCACTGCGTGCCGCAGCTGAACGAGAACGTCGTCAGCTTGAAGCGGAACAGATCATCCACAACGACTCTCTCGTGCAAGCTTTGATGGCGCAATACAAGACGGCCCGCATCGTGCCGGGCTCCATCAAGCCCATCGATTCGCAAACATCAGATTTCAGGAGAAGCACACCATGATGAAGAACCAACTCGCAGGCCTCATGAAGCAGGCGCAGGCGATGCAGGACAACCTCAAGAAGGCGCAGGAAGAACTCGCCAACATCGAGGTAGAGGGGCAGTCGGGCGCGGGCTTGGTGAAGGTCACCATGACCTGCAAGCATGACGTGAAGCGTGTGGTGATCGACCCCAGTCTGCTGGCCGATGACAAGGACATGCTCGAGGACCTGGTGGCCGCAGCATTCAACGACGGTATTCGCCGCGCCGAAGAGGTCTCGCAGGAAAAGATGGGCAAGCTGACCGCCGGCATGCCCTTGCCCCCGGGCATGAAGTTCCCGTTCTGAATGGCCGAACCGTCACTTGACGCGCTGATCGACGCGCTCAAACGCCTGCCTGGCGTGGGCGTGAAATCCGCGCAGCGCATGGCGTTTCACCTGCTGCAGCACGACCGCGAAGGCGCGCAGCGCCTGGCGAACTCGCTGAAGTCTGCTGTCGACAACATCCGGCATTGCGAGCGTTGCCACACTTTCACCGAAGGGGCGGTGTGCAGCACCTGTCTCGACACGTCGCGCGATGCACGCTTGCTGTGCGTGGTGGAGTCGCCCGCCGATCAAGCGGCGCTGGAGCGCACCGGCAGTTATCGCGGGGTGTACTTTGTGTTGATGGGACGTCTGAGTCCGCTCGACGGCGTGGGGGCAAAAGACATCGGCCTCGCGCAACTTCTCGAGCGAGTGGCGGATGGGACGGTCGAGGAAGTCATCGTTGCGACCAACTTCACCGCTGAAGGTGAGGCGACAGCCCACGTGATTTCCGAGGCGATGAAAGCGCGCGGCTTGCGCGTCACGCGGTTGGCTCGCGGTGTGCCTATCGGCAGCGAGTTGGAGTACGTGGACCTGGGGACGATTGCTCACGCGTTGGTGGATCGGCGGTAGGCCGGCAACTCGCAGGGGCACTGTCGCCTTGGGCCAAATCCCTACTCGGCCTTTGCCGCCCGAATCGACGAGTGCCCGGCTTTGCCCACCCGCACCGACGCTTTGGCACCGGCGTGCCGAATCGGCTTTTTTGCCGCCGCATGACGCGTCGATCCACGAGTTGCCGACAGTTTGTTTGCGACGAACACCACCACCTGCTGCCCAGGCTTGAATGCAGCGTTCGCACCCACCTGATTCCACTGCGCCACCTGCGATGCGCTCACTCGGTACCGCAGCGCCACGCTCGACACCGTGTCCTTTTTGCCGGCCTTGAATGCCACCTTGCGCGTTGCCGGCGCATCGGGCGCCAGGCTCATCGTCGCGTTGTCGGCGACTTGGCTGGGCACGTCGTCCATGCGCTGTTGCGTCCGTGGCACCAGCAGCGTGGAACCAGCCTTTACAAGCATTCGCGGCGGGATGCGATTCAGTTCCCGCAGTTCCGTTTCGCTCATGCCGACCTGCTTGGCTGCGTCCACCGGCCGCAGCGTCTTGGGCGCAACCCAGGCCGTCCACGACGCCATCGCGCCGCGATGCTCTTCGAGCGCATGAACGAAGCGATCGGCGTTGTCGTAAGGCAGCAGCACGTAGGGAGTGCCTGCCGCAAGGATCACCGGCTTGTTCATCTGAGGATTGAGATTCTTGAAGTCCTCAACCGGGAGCTCGGCTAGCCGAGCTGCGAGCGCCACGTCGATGTCGCGCGTGATGGGGACGCTCAGGAAATACGGGTGATTGGCCACCGCCGGAAGCGTGAGTGCGAAGGCGGCGGGCTTGGTGACGATGTTTTTTACAGCCTGCAATTTCGGCACGTAGTACTGCGTCTCCATCGGCATGCGAAGACTCCCGTAGTCGGTAGGCAGACCGAGCTTCTGGTTGCGTGCGATGGCGCGCGTTACGTTGCCTTCGCCCCAGTTGTAGGCGGCGAGCGCGAGGTGCCAGTCGCCGAACATGGTGTGAAGCCGGTCGAGGTAATCGAGCGCGGCGCGGGTAGAGGCAAGTACGTCGCGGCGGTCGTCGCGGAAGACGTTCTGCTTGAGCGCGAAGTCGCGGCCGGTGCCGGGCATGAATTGCCACATGCCCGACGCCTTCGCTGACGACATCGCTTGCGGATTGAATGCACTCTCGATGAAGGGCAACAGCGCCAGCTCGGAAGGCATGTTGCGGCGCTCGAGTTCTTCAACGATGTGGAAGAGGTAGCGGCTGCCGCGCTCAGTCATTCGCTGTACATAGTCGGGGCGGGAGGCGTACCACTGCTCGCGGTCGCGGACGAGTTCGTTATCGAGATCGGGCATCGCGAAACCGCGGCGCAAACGTGCCCAGAGGTCGGTATGGGCGGCGGCATCGTTGAGATCGACAGGCGCTTCGGGACGCAGCGGGTCGACGGCCATCGGCGCAGAGGCGGACTCCGCGGGAGCGGTTGCCATCTCGGGTGTCGATGCGGTAGCGGCTGGCGTTGCAGCGGATGGCTGTGACGCTGCCGGTGCTGGCGGAGTGGCCGACAATGCCTCGTTCGCGGCGATGGCCGGGGCATCGGGCGAGGTCGTGGCGCAACCCGCGAGCGTGGTGGCCAGCAAGATGGCACTCAAGCCATCAATGAGTCCGCGCCATCGGAGGCACTTGAATGTTCGGTGAATCATCGGAAATCGTTCTTCCATTGTCGAAGCGCGGCGAACACATCGGTGCCCGACTTGCTGGCCGCGCCGTGCTCGCAAGCAGCGGCAATCACCGTCGGCTCGTCGCAGCGCAAAAAAGGGTTGATGATGCGCTCTTCGGCGATAGAGCTCGGAAGCGTCGGGATGCCTTGTTCGCGCAGTATTTCGCAGCGGCGCGTGTGGGCGGCAAGTTCGTTGTTGCGCGGTTCTACCGCGCGGGCGAATTTGAGGTTGGACAAAGTGTATTCATGTGCGCAGCACACCCGGCTGTTACCGGGCAGCGCCGCCAGACGCGACAGCGAGCGGTACATCTGCCCCGGCGTGCCCTCGAAGAGGCGGCCACAGCCGGCGGAAAAGAGCGTGTCGCCGCAGAACAGTATGGGCTCGCAGCCCGCGTCGGTCGTGAAGTAGGCGATGTGTCCCGAGGTATGCCCCGGCACGTCGATCACTTCGAAGCGAAGGCCCAGCAACTCGGCGGACTCGCCGTCGCGAAGGGGGGTGTAGGGTTCCGGAATGTCCTCTCGCGCCGGCCCAAAAACGTGGCCATGCAAAAAAGCTCGGAGGCCTTCAAGGCCTCCCACGTGATCGGCGTGATGATGGGTCACTAGAATGCCCGCGAGCGTCAGCTTTTGAGACGCAAGCGCATCGATGAGCGGCGTGCTGTCTCCAGGATCGACGACGATGGCATTGGAGCCATCGTGGAGCATCCAAATGTAGTTGTCCGTGAAGGCAGGAAGCGCAACGAGTTTCATGACGACAAAATGCCCTGCGATTATAGGTTTGGCCGAGTGGCTGCGCACTCCTGCCGGCCGCTACCTGCTCGCGTGGGAGCAGCAACATCTGGACCATGCGGTGGCTGACATTTTTGGGTTCCACGCCTTGCAGTTGGGGCTGCCCGAACTCGATGGCTTGCGCGCCAACCGGATGCCGCACCGCTGGGTAAGCGACGAGGGTTCCCGGCTGTACGCGTCAGATGCCGACTTGATGTCGGCAAAATCCGCTACGGTTGCGCTTCATTGCGATTTCGACGCCTTGCCGTTCGACGGCCAAAGCCTCGATCTCGTCGTGTTGCCGCATGCCTTGGAGCTGGCTCGAGACCCCCATCGGACCTTGCGCGAAGTGGAACGCGTACTGCGCCCCGAAGGCCGAGTTGTGATTGTTGGTATCAATCCGGCCAGCCTCTGGGGCTTGCGGCAGCGGCTCGGACACATGCGCTTGAGCGTCGGCTTGGGCCGGCGCGATCCATTGTTCTTGCCCAGCGAAGGTGACTTCATCGGTTATCGGCGCCTGCGCGACTGGCTGCGCCTCCTGAGCTTTGAAGTCGAGGCGGGGCGTTTCGGCTGCTACAAGCCGCCCGTAGGCAGCGATCGCTGGCTGGCCCGCTACGAATGGACTGAAGCCCTGGGCGACCGCTGGTGGCCGGTATTCGGTGCGGTCTATTCACTCACCGCCGTCAAGCGTGTTCGCGGAATGCGGCTCGTGGGCCTCGTGCGGCAGGAGCGCGTCAAACCCAAGGCCGCGCCTGCGGTCATTGCACATCATCATCAGCACCATCGCAGGCTCAGAGGCTGAGAGTATTTCGATCATGCCCGCTCATCACGCCAAGCCCCCTGCTAGTCGTTGCAAATGCTCGCCATAGCCAAGCTATGACTACGCTTTGCGCCTAGGTCAGGCGCCTTTTGACGTGCTGCTCGGACACGTTCGAAATACTCTCAGCCTCTCAGGCAGCCGGCGGAAACAGAACACTCATGAACATCATCAACAGCACCAACATCAGCAGCACCATTCCGGACGCTTCGTCGGAGGATAGGCCGGCCATCACGAGGCCGCAGGTCGTCGTCTACACCGACGGCGCGTGCAAGGGAAACCCGGGGCGCGGAGGGTGGGGCGCATGGCTCAGTTCCGGCGGGCACGAGAAGGACCTCTTCGGCGGGGAGGCAATGACAACCAACAACCGCATGGAGTTGACCGCAGTGATCGAGGCGCTGGCATCGCTCAAGCGCACCTGCGACGTGATCCTTTACACGGACAGCGAATACGTCCGCAAAGGTATCACCGAGTGGATCCACGGCTGGAAGACGCGCGGCTGGAAGACGGCCGACAAAAAGCCGGTGAAGAACGCCGACCTGTGGCAGCGGCTGGATGCCCTGCGGGGCCTGCACCGCGTGGAATTCCGATGGGTCAAGGGGCACGCGGGCGATCCAGGAAACGAGCGGGCGGATGCGTTGGCGAACAAAGGGTGCGCGGCTTCGTAAGACAGTCCGGGTTCGTATCCGCCAGGATGTCGGCCGTCGCGGCGAAGAACCTCTTCACGATCGCCCAAAGCCGCTTGGACGTGATGCCAGCCTCGCCATCGAGGCTGCCGAGCAAGGGCGTTGCGGTCCTCTTGACCCGCGGCCAAGCGAATACCGCATCAGTGTGGCATGAACCCAGCCCCACTTTTCTCAAGGCTTCGACGCTCCGATGGCACTGGCTGTACGCGGGACGTTGTCCCTTGAATAGCCCCGGACATAACAGGCGGAGCCCGCCGGCTTCATCAACCCACTATCTCGACAGTCATTGTCCTAACTCCAGCAATTCAAAGCGATCTCGTACTGCTTCCAGAGCTGCCCGGCCTGCCGGACCTATGCCGCAGTTGGACAACTTGAGCGAGGTGATCTTGGTGTTGGCCGCCAGAGCTCGCGCGCCCGCATCACCGATGTTGTTGCCGCTCAGGTCGAGCGAGGTGATCGAAGTGTTGGTCGCCAGAGCTCGCGCGCCCGCATCACCGATCTCGTTGCGTTCCAGGACGAGCGTGGTGATCGATGTGTTGCCAGCGAGGGCCTGTACGCCTTCATCCCCGATGCTGTTGCCGCCCAGGTTGAGCCAGGTGAGCGAATTGTTGTCGGCGAGAGCCAGTGCGCCTTCAGACCCGATTTTGTTGTTGGCCAGATTGAGCGAGATGATTGATGTGTTGCGAGCGAGGGCCCGTGCGCCTGCATCCCCGATGACGTTTGATCTCAGGTTGAGCGAGGTGATCGATGTGTTGCGAGCGAGGGCCCATGCGCCTCGATCCCCGATGCCAGTTGTTCTCAGGTTGAGCGAGGTGATCGATGTGTTGCGAGCGAGGGCCAGTGCGCCTTCATCCCCGATGTAGGTAAATCTCAGGCTGAGCGAGGTGAGCGATGTGTTGGCAGCGAGGGCCCGTGCGCCTTCAGCCCAAATGCGGTTGAAGCCCAGGTCGAGAGTGGTGAGCGATGTGTTGCTAGCGAGGGCCCGTGCGCCTTCAGGCCCGATGCGGTTGTGGGTCAGGATGAGCGTGGTGATCGAGGTGTTGCCAGCGAGCACCCGCGCCCCTTCATCCTGGATCCAACCTTTTTGTACCGTGAGCGATTCAAGATTCAATTTCGCCAATCCAGCAGCGGTAATGTTTGGGGCAGAGATCACTGACAACTCGCGCAAGGAGGGCGGCAAGGCTTGAAGGTCCGCGTTGGCGAACCCACCAAGCATCACTGACAACTTGAGCAAGGAGGGCGGCAAGGCTTGAAGGTGCGCGTAGGCGGGCCCACCAAGCCCGAGTTCATCATCATGGTGCAATGACAGCTTGGTGATTTTCACGCCCTCGTATGCTTTCAAAGCCAACGGCAAATCTTTTGAATTCCGCACCATCAGGCCCTGCACGAATTGCTTGCCAACGGCGGCGGCGGCGGCGCGACTGACCAGGCGAAACGCCGACCTCGTCTCCTGATTCATCCTGCCGACCACGTTCAACCACGAGTCTGTTGGTAGGCGGTCCAGAAGATCAACCGGTGGTGTGCTTGTTTGTGCGGATCATGGGCTCGCCACGTTCGCCTGCGCCGTGGAGACGGGCACGCTGGCACGCCACGGCGGGCTATGGGGATGTGTGGACCCCACTGGATCGTCCTGCGAGGAGGCTGGACGAGCGGGAATACCTGCTGGCGGTGTGGGGCGAGGCCTCGTGCCGGCACTCGGCGCTGAACCACTTGATGCTTGGTCCTGCCCTTCTGGCTGCTGCGGATTGCGCCAGCTGAGCAACGAACGTACGAATCGATCCATTTCGAAGTTTTCTCTTCATTGACTTGGCAAAATTGCCTCTGAAATTACCAGCACGAGCAAGCAACGATGTCTCGCCTGCCACATGACTTGCGAAACCCGCCCCGTTGACCGCGCTCTGATCCCTTTGGCCACCGTATCGAAAGTTCGAGCGTTTCCGAGCAGCACGTCAAAAAGGCGCCTGATCTAGGCGCAAAGCGCAGCCATAGTGCAGAGAGTCTTTAGCCTGGCGGACGCGGCACCCGGGTCTGCACTGACGGCACGGCGTGACCGCCGCGGCCGGTAGGCT
>JAJKJU010000207.1 GCA_021153565.1 Rhizobacter sp. | reverse complement strand
CGTTGGAGCAAATTTTTCCCCTACGAGGTTTGAAGAAGGCGGGGTTGACGCATGACAAGTTCATGTTTGCTCAGAGGCCCAGGCCCCTCACCCCAGCCCTCCCCGAAGGGGCGAGGGAGCAATGCAGGCCAGTTCGATGTGGCCCGCTTCGAAGTAACGCATTTCGGCTCCCTCTCCCCCGGCGGGGGGAGAGGGTTGGGGTGAGGGGTCTCTCAAAAATCACCCCAATCCCCCCTGATGCATCTGACATTCACATCGATTTCGGTCGAAAACTCACATCACTGCAAAAGAATGTCGTCAAAGCCAGTAAAGACGCGCAACTTTCCGCGTGTCCAGCATGCGTAAAGGTCAGGTCCGAGGGAAAGGGAGCGAAGAGGGGTGCCTCTCAGCCCTTGCTGAAGTTGTCGAGCGTGCTGACCAGCGCCGCCCCGCAGCTCGTCTTGTGCCCCTCATAGGCAACAGGTATGCCGTTGATGGTGTGCTCGGAGTCGCCCTCCGCGATCGTGCAGTTGTCGTGGCCACGCTTGGGGCAGCTGCAGAGGTCGCCTTTGAGGGCCACGGCGATGCCATCCACAGTGAACTGCGGGGCGCCGCTTGAGAGCACTTTGCCGCCATGGTCGGTCGGGTCGCCCACGCGGATGACTTTCTTGGTCATTGAGGTACGGAAGTGAGAGGTAGACGGGGCATGAGCCGGCTATGCATCTTTCGCCGGAGCCGTGGGCGCTTGCGGCGGGAGTTGCTCCACGAGCTTCCACATCGTTTCCGTCATGTACAAAGGCTGCTCGCCTTTGAGCCTTTCCCACGTGGTCGGCTTGCCCAGCACCACCGCATCCGGCATGAGTTCGCCGCTGCGGAAGAACTGGCGCCGGTCGCCTTGCACCTTGCCTTTGTCCACGCATTCCCACCAGCCGGTCTGTGGGCAGGTATGGCCTGTGGCAACCAGTTCTCCCAAGGGGATGCGCTGTCCGGGTCGGGCGGACATGAGCTTGTTCGCTTCGGCGTCGCCGTCTGCTTCGTCATCCGCTGTCGTTGCTGCCGGCCCGTCAACGCGGAGGTACACCACATCCTCGCTTCGCTGGTCGTTGGCTTGGCCGAGCCACGACCAAGTGACATCTCGTGTCTCGATGTCCAGGTGTTGCGCCTTGGGATCAGGGAACTTCTGGCCTTCCATCACATAGGCCTGCCGGTACCACTGGTTGAACACAAGGGCCAGCGGCTGTCCGTCAGGCACTTGGGCGGCCCATATGCCGGTGGCCGGACACGTCTTGTGGCCCTTGCAGCGCTGAATGGGTTCTGGGACATCGACGTGGCGGGCGATGCTTCGTGCCACGAGGGGGTGGTCATCGAATGCGACCGGCTTGGGTATCGGCACGGCCAGACCGAGATAGTGGAAGACGATGCGCCCGTCTTCGTCCTTGAGACCAGGGCGGGTGCGGTCGAAGGATTCGCGCGCTCTGTAGTGCATGGGCACCTGCTCGGCGTCCCAGGCGTGATGACGGTCGGTCGATGGGCGCATCAGTTGAGCGAGGTAGTAGCCGGTCTCGGGGGCGCTGGTGTACTCGTATTGCTCGCGCACATCGATCTGCGGCTTGTCGGGCAGCGTCCAGCCTTCGGAGATGTGGGCGCGGCCTGTGCGTTGCGAGGCGGGACTGGATGTGGGCTTGGGCGGTGCGGCAGGCGCCGGCACAACCGCCTTGGCGGCGTTGATCAGGGATTCTTTCTTGCCGTCCCACATCGGCAGGCGGGCGGGAGGAAGCGGAAGCACCTTGTCGAGGTTGGGGAAGCGCAGGTCTGGGTTGGTGTAGAGGGCTCCGCACCCAAACAAACCGCTCCATAGCCCCCCCGTTGGACACTACATCTTGGTGCTGGAGCTGCACGCTGACGATCGGGAAAGCATCTTGACCGTCGGGTGCAGCCTGAACCGAGTCACTCGCGTTCGGGCTCTGAGGAGCAGGGGACTTCAAAAAACTGTCGTTCGCCTGCCGCTTGGCCGAATGATCGGTAATGGACAGTTGAGCATCGTCAATTGGAACTTTTGCGCATTCGCTAATCCATACGACTGCAGCGTCGGAGTCGTACATGACACGCTGGATCAACTTGCAGACGCGAACGTCAGCAGAAGAATGGGTGCGGACGTTCGACTTTGGCTTGCCGAATGACGGCGTCGGCACGAAGCCGCCCTTGGCAATCCCTTTGGCGTAGGGCCGTTCCACTTGGAAACTTGACGTTCACCGAGTTACGCGCTGTCAACGATCGGCGTAATCAGGCCACCTGACGAACGCGAACTCGCACTGACGACCCAATCCGGGTGTTGGCGATGCGGCCACTAACCGGCTGCAGTGAAGCGCTGAGCCGGCAATCGATTCGAACTGCATCCCCAGCTTGGGAAAGCCGCCCTTTCTACCATTGACCTAAATCTCGCATTGGAGGCGGATTTTAGTGTCGAGCAAGTTTCCGTTCTGGGATTTGCACCTTTATGGGTACGAATCGTTTCTTCGAATGCACCTCAAAGCTCCACTCCCTTGTCGCGAAACATTTGCAGCAGCTTCGCTTGTTCCGGATCGACTCTTGGACGATGCTGCAAGTGCGCGTGGTAGCTCTGTTGATCAGGGCTGTAATCGAAGTAGATTCCCGTGCGAGGTTGGCTTAGCGACTGGGCCTGAGACTCGCTAATGGACAGGCGGATCGTCACCAATTCTGTTGATACCCACTGCCCGACCAGCCTTGCAAAGACAGAAAGCGTGTACGCCCCTTGAAGAAAGGCAAAGTTGGCGCCATCCTCGGGCAGTAAGAAGTGATGGTTGAAAGTAACACCTTCCTGAGGCACGAACAGGCCACTCCCTCTTTGAAGGTCGCCTTTCTCACCATAGACCCAGACATTGAAATTCTGTTTGCTGTCGTTGCGATGTAGGGTGAGGTAAAGGCTTTCCAGGACGTGGCCGCGTTTGGCCGTGCTGTAGAGCAGGGTTCGCAAATACACCTTGTTCTTACCCAAGTCGAACATCGGCCCATCTGGGCCGAGAAACACCGTTGTTGGCTGCGTCATGGCGAGGCGACCCTTGCGAAAGAATGTCAGCCATGCTGTGATGACTGACACACCGAATGCGAAGCACGATATTGCGAGACTGAGCCAGGCGGGCATGTTCACTCGAATGGCGGCCAAAGGTAACACTGAGCAACAGGCGCCCTGTCCGAAACGTGCGCCACCCCCATGTGTCCACTCAGAAAATGGTCAGGCGGCACTGAGCAGCCTTCCGAGCGTTGCTTCGACCTCTTTGATTGCCGACTCAACTGTGGCGGCGTCGTAGACAAACTCTCCTCCGTGCGCCGCGTCGTTCCTCAGGCGCGCGATTGCTTCAAGACGCTTCGCTTCGAACTCCGTGAGTACGCCAACCTCTGAGGCTTTCAGTTTGGCGATAACGGGTGAAAGCGAATCTCGTGGGGACAAAGCAAGTGGAACTGCACGAGCGCGGGCCTTTAGCCCCTCTTCGAGCGCAGCCCCAAGAAGGACGGAAGCTGCTCGGGTATAGCCTTTCTGGAACAGGTATGTAGCTTCATCCAAAAGGCCGCTGAAGACCGCGGCCGAGACCGAAAGCTGGTATTCGATAGCGAGGCCGCCAGAATACTCGTGCCTCGCCGACTTGAGCACACCGAGCGCGCCCCCGATATTCATCTGCTTGCCAGGTCCGCCAACGGCCCATACCTCGAATTGAGTGACAAAGCGATTGGTTGAGATTGAGAGCTTGTCGAGAAGGTTTAGGCAGCTCGTGGACCACTTTGCAAAGCCAACAATGTCCATGATCACACGCTTTTCGTCCTTCTGAAAATCCCGCCACCGCTCTTCGCCCTCATGAATGAGTTCGTCGAAGCGCGAAAGTAGAACATTGTTCACGAATTGTTTTGTCATACCTTTTGAGAGGCCTCACTGTCTTTTGCTGCCGCTGCGCTTAGGGCCTTGAGTGTCTCGTAGCTCAGCCCATGCATCACTTGGCAGTACGCATCGCGAAAGATGTCGTAGTTGGAGAGCAGATTGTCATTGGCAATGTTCCCAATGCCGGACACCTTCATGCGAATGAAATTTGGGTTGTCGTCATAGATGCGCCGCATGTATATCGTGGCGATCTCTTCCGGAGCTGCATTTCTTCCGGCCGTCACATAGTCCTCGACGGCACGTCGCGTTTGTGCATGATTGAACTTGCTCTGGATTTCGTCCAGCCGCTTGTTGAGCGATTGAACAAGACGATCGTTAAAGATCAACCAGAAGTTGTCGTCGTAGTTTTGACTGACAAAGAGTGAAACGCCTGCCGCACGAAGAACGGAGTACTCACCAAGGCAGCGATCGCGTTGCTCCGGAGTAATCTCCAGGCTCTGCCGTGCGTCTGCATTAGGAAGCAAACCGTAGTCGCGTTCGATTGGGACACCATCAAGGAAGTGTTTCTCGACCCAATCTGCGAGGAGATCGGGACGCTGAAAGACGACTTTGGCGCTCGCCTCATCCGCGGGAGTCGGCTTCGCCACCGTGGTATCCGCCGATTTCGGCTGCTGAGGCGTCGCCTCACGTCGCTTGAATAGGTTGAAGAGCGCCATGTTGCTGATTGTGAGATCACCTAGTTTCGTCGTGAACGTTGGCTGTCTCATCCAGTACTAACCAAATCGTGAAAAGGCGCACCGTCGCAAGCCGCGAAGGGCGGCAAGGTCGTGACGTACCGACCGGACCACCGCATGCAGCCCTCGCGTTCCCGGCCCAACGACTATTCGTCATCATTTCTGCGGCCGAAGATACCAGCGCGCAGCCTGGCCGCATACCTGCAGAGTTTTACAGGTTGCCAGCACCGTCACCACCCAACAAAACCACTTTAACGAAAAGATACTGCCTTGGCCGTCGGTTTGGCCTCAAGTCAGATGGATCGTCTTGGAACCATAGCAGCGCTGATGTGTGCAGCCAACAGCTACTACGAAACCATGAGCCGACTTCTTAGCTTGTCCCACGTCGACACCAATGAAAGCCGTCGTTTGCGCCACGAAGCGTCAATGGATATCCTGACCATCAGGTTTCCGTACGGTCAGCTTGCTTTACCCGCTGCGACATCCAGCGCCTTTATCGTGCTGAAGTCGATGCTTGTTCCATCTGTTCGCACGACGAAGAAGCACGAGGTGTGGCCAGGATGGTCTATATCCCATCGCTTCTCGAAATGGCCGACTCCGCTGCCGGCCTTGGTTAGCTCGCCAGCTGCAAGCACCGCGTCATAGACCGCAAGGAGCGCAGCGAGATCCTCGTGATCAGTCGGGTCATTGACTCGGTCTCCTACGTGATAGCGGCTGAGCATGTCCTTGAAGTGAGCGAGTGCATCGCCCTTCTTGGGCCAATGACGGCCAGACGTTAGGGTTATAGGTTTCGCCTTGCCCATGTTCCCTCCAAACAGGAGTCGTCAAACGTTCATCCAAGGTCTACTGTGCGGCCGGCGTCGCGCATAAAGGGCCGATAAGAACTTGTTCGAACACGGTGAGTCCACTGAACTCGGCCGGTCTACGTCTAGCAAGGCCGTCCAATGCGTCATCCAATGTTTTGGGGTCGCCCAGCTTGGGTACGAGGCGAGACGCAATTTGGATGGGCACGCCGTATTCTTCAAGCGCTGTGACGACCGGATTCATAAACAAGGATTCCAGCTGGCTGCAGAAGAATGTGTAGTTGCCGGGTCGAATGCCGTGCCGCAAAAGAACGTCACTTTGTATTCGACCGACGGCGGTGACGAGTCTTGGCGCTTTGAAACTGAGCCACTGACGCGCGAACTCCAAGAACGACTCTAGAGCGAATGGCACTTACTTTGCACCTTACGCATGGCCATGCCTCTGTACATGTCGGCGAGCCTGTGCGCGAGGCACCTTCAACCAAGGGTAAGGTTTTGGTCG